>CADEEA010000034.1:0-34760 GCA_902826245.1 uncultured Alphaproteobacteria bacterium
CCTTCACGGTGTCGAACATGTGCCATTTCCAGTCGTCCTCGCCCATATTGCCGAGGGCTGCGGAAATTCCGCCTTGCGCAGCCACCGTGTGCGAGCGGGTGGGAAACACTTTGGTGACGCACGCGGTTTTCAGCCCCGCTTGTGCGCATCCCAAAGCAGCGCGAAGCCCTGAGCCGCCGGCGCCGACAACGACGACGTCATAAGTGTGATCGATCCAGGTATAGGCGGACAAAAGCTCAGACTCCGAAATTCACCGCGAGCAACGCGAAGAGCGCGCCCGCGCCCAGCGCCAACGGCACGAACGTGTTCAACAGCAGCAGCGCCATCTTGGTGGAGCTCTTATGGATGTAGTCGAGAATAATTTCCTGCATTCCCAACATCATGTGGTAAAGTGCAGCGGCCAAGAGCAGGATCACACCGACAGCGTTTAGCGGATCGGTGAGAAAATCGATCGCAGCGATATAACCACCCTCGCGCATCAAAAACGCAGCGCTTATGACGAACCAGGGCGCGAGCAACATCAGCGCGATGGCGGTGGCGCGTTGAGCGATGAAGTGGCCGGCGCCATGGCCGGCGGCGCGAGTGCGGGAGCGCGTTTCCATCGGTTCAAGCCCCAAACGTCACCAGCGCCCAGAGCCCGGCGGGCGCGGCGGCCGCGAATAGAATGGCAAACCAAGCGCTGGCGTCGGCGTCGGCCGGCGTGAGCCCGCGTCCCAGATCGAACACCAGGTGGCGGATGCCGTTGGCGAAATGAAAAGCGAGCGCCGCAACGGTCAGATACAGCCCGATCTGCCCAAGCGGCGAAATCAGAAACGCCCCCACCGGAGCGTAAGCCTCCGCCCCCGCGGCAACCGCCATCAGCCAAAGCGCAAATAGAAGCGCCGCGCCATAGAGCGCAACGCCGCTGGCGCGGTGCAGGATGGAATTGGCCATGGTGACATGCCAGCGCCAAACCTGCAGGTGTGGAGCTATGGGCCGTTGTTCCGGGCGGGTTGCGCCAGGCATGTGCGCCTCATCTGTGTGTGAATTCGGTCACGGGAATCTGTGCGGACATTAGGGTCGGCGCGGGCGGTGTCAATTTCCGTGTCTGCCTTAGGAAATGGCTCTTCAGAAAATGGACACAGGCGCAGGACCAACCCCCGGCGCCTGTTCAGCGCCGAACGCCTCCGCTAGGAAGGCGGCGGCGGTTTGCTTTCGGGAGGATCAGCATGCAGCAATTGGTGCTTGGGCGTATCGCCAAATTTGTGGCGCTGCTCGGTTTCTTCTTGCCCTGGGTCGCGGTGTCGTGCTCGGGAACCGACATCCTCCAGGCGACCGGCCTGCAATTGATGACCGGCGACGTACACATGCCCCAGGGGTTCCCGGGAGCAGGCGCAGAGAGTGGCGCGGACGTCGCAACAGAGAGCCCCAAGCCCAATCCCTTCGTGATAGCCGCGTTCGCGGTATTGGCGCTCGGTTTCGTGGCTGCATTACTGACCCGCTCCAAGATCGCCGCGGGCGTGATGCTTACTAGCGCCGTGCTCGGCATCGGCCTTAGCTATTATTCGGTCGAGAACATGCGCCAGGAATTGGTGCGCTCGATGAACGACGAACAGGCCCAGCAACAACAATCTTTAGGCGCCGAGGGTGGCGACATCTTCACGCTCGAACAACAGGCCCAGATGGCCCAAGCTGTGTCCACCGTGATTCAAGTCCGGCAAAAGGAAGGTTTCTGGGTCACGCTCGGCGGCGCAGGCTTGGCGGCGATCCTTGCGGTGCTGGTGTTGGCGGGCGGCGTTCCCGCTCGCAGGCCGGAAGAGGCGCAAGGGGGCTGACCCACTCAGTCACAACTCGCCAGGGTGACCAAATGCGAAACCCACTTTTCTACCAGGTTGCACTTGGCGCGGCGCTTGCCGGCTTGTTGTTGCCGTGGCTGGCGATCTCGCTGGGCGGCGAGGACCTCGCGACAATGTCGGGCATTGATGCGCTTCTCGGGCGCGCGGCGACGCCTTTTGCGCAATCCGTTCAGCTTGGGCTGCAGCCGGCCCTCATTCTCTCGGCGCTCGCCGCCGCCGCCGCGCTTGCGGTCAGTTTCTGGATCAAGAGCGAGAAAGTGCGCGCAGCTTTGATGGCGGGATTGCCGGCGCTTGCGATCGCCACCGCCTTCCTCGGCGTGCTGGCGCTGAAAGAGATTCCGCGCCGAGAAACCGCATACGCCGCCAACGCGGGCTACGAGCAAATATTGCAGGCGGCGCTCTCAAGGCGCCTCAGTCTCGAGGAAAGGCCTGGGTATTTTCTCACGCTGCTGGGCCTGGCCGCCGCCGTGGGTATTGCCAGCATGGGGGTGCGGGCGCGGGCGCCGACCGACGAAAAAGCCGCTCCTACGGACGCTTCCGGCCAGGCTTGAGACCTGCGAGCACGCTGACTTGTCCCACTTTCTGCTTCCGTAAATCCTGACGGCGCCCTAACTTTATCGCGCGAGGTTGGAGGGGAAACATGAAGGGCGTCATTCTAGGCTATGACGTAGCCAGCGCTACGGGCGTGATCCTGGGCGATGACCAAAACCGCTACAATTTCGACCGGAGGCAATGGCGCAGCCCGCAGCAACAGCCTGCCGCTGGCGCGCAAGTGGATTTCCTTGCCAGCGGCGCTATCGCCGAGGATGTGTACGCGACGACGTCGGCGCCAGTTTTTTCCGGCGATTTGTCCAACGTCCTGGGCAACGTCTCGATCCGGCCGTCGTTGGTGCTGGCGGCCTTGGTGCTGCTGGGCTGTTTTCTGCCACTGTTTTCGCTCTCTAGCATGATCGCATCGACTGGCCAGGGAGGCCCTGCCGCCGCCATTTTCGCCCAACTCGCATTACCGGGCGAACCTTCCCTGATCGGCTTGGCCGACCTCAAGGGCAAGTTGATGAACTTCGCCCGCATGGCTGGGAACCAGCAGGATCCGATCGGTCTGTGGATTTGGCTTCCCTACCTTATCCCCCTGGTCGCTGGCGGGCTGCTTACAGTCGAGCTGCGCGATCGCAACGCCGACTCGCGCGTATTGCAGGTCCTTGCGGGCCTCTGCGCCTTCGTCGCGCCAGTCGCGGCGTATTTCTTCTTGCTGATCCCGGCAATGGCTACGCAACCAGACGGCCCGCAATCCGTACCGTGGAGCATAGGCGCGTTCATGATCGCCGGCGGCGGCTTACTGTTGCTGCTCAACGCCTTCGGCGCGCTCAACAGTTTGTTCCCAGGGCAAGCCGCTGCACGCCCATACCAGCCGCCGCCTTCACCGGCGTATGGCAGCGCCCAAGGCGGGGGTTTTGCCGTCGACGCGCCAGACGCGACATGGTCGAGCGGAGGTGCGGCGCAATCTGGCGGCGCATCATACGCCCCCGACGAGCCGGCGCCGCGTTCAGGCTTGCCCCCCGCTGCTTTGGCGGCGATCGCACTGGTTGTCCTCGGACTGCTTGGCGGCGGCGGTTACTTCGTCTGGCGCACGGTGGACGCGCAACAACGCGCAGCCGCGATCGATCAAGCCTGGGCGCAAGTTGCGCGCGACGATCCGGCCGCGCTGCGTGGTTTCATCGCCGGTACGCCGGGCTTGCACAAAGAAGAAGCGGAAGCCGTGCTAAACCAATTGGAACAGACACGCTACGCCGCAGCGCAAACCCTGGATACGATCGAAGCTTGGCGTGCGTTTGCCGATGGCTTCCCCGGCACCCAGAACGCCATGAACGCGCAGGGTCGCATCGGCGAGTTGGAACAGCTGGCGGCGATGACCGCGCCATTGCTTGGCGTCTGGGCTGGAAACGTCACGCAAGGCATCACGCAATATGAGATCGGCGTCACGTTGCGCGTTGAAGGCCGCGCACTGCGCGGTAGCGCGCAATATCCGATGCTGCAGTGCTTCGCCGCTTGGGAGGGCGGCGACGGTTCGGCGGCGCGCGGGTCGCCCTGGGCTTTGAGCGAGGCCATGCAAGTCAGCAACCAGGCCTGCCCGACGGGGCGGCAGATCACGCTGACCTTGCTACCCGACGGCAGCCTCGCGCTCGCCTACCTCGATCCCGCGACGGGCATGTTGTCGGCCTCTGGATCGTTGAACCGGACCGACCCAGCGGCCGCTCCCGCCATGGCGACGACGCCATAAGCTAAGCCCGCCTCGGGATCGCGGCCCAATAATCGAACTCGAGCACCACGCTCGGCTCATAGGCGCCATCAGCCTGCTTCAACGGAAAATCGGCGCAGGCGCGGTTCTTGGTCGCGATCAAGCGAAGTCGCATCGCGCCGACGCTGTCTGCGCCAAGATCGGCCCGATCGAGCACCTCCGACCATGCGTAGAGCGTGTCGCCCGCTCTGAGCGGCGCGACATGGCGCCCGGCATTGATCGCCAGCAACATCTGCGCGTTGGCCAGGCCATTGAACGCCAGCGCCCTCGCCAGCGAAATCGCAACGCCGCCATAGATCAGCCGCCCGCGTTCGCCCGCCGTCTGCGCATTGAAATGCACGCGCGCCGTATTTTGATAGAGCCGCGCGGCGAACTGATGTTCGGTCTCCTCGATGGTGACGCCATCGACGTGATCGATCTTTTCGCCGATCGCATAATCCTCGAACGCATGCAAACTGCCTGCGAGCGCGAAATCGTAACGAGTAAAATCGAGGCCCTGCGGCAGCGCAAGTTGCGCCGCGCTCAAGTGCGGAAGGAGTTCCGGCGCTGGCGCATCGACACTGGACGCCGCCGCGTCCCGCTTGTTCACCATCACCCAACGGCAGAAGCTCAGCACTTCCTCGCCGCGCTGATTAACTCCGCTCGTGCGCACATGCACGATGCCGGTTTTGCCGCTCGAGTTCTGCTTGAGACCAATCACCTGCGAGCGCGCTGTCAGGGTGTCGCCCGGATAAACCGGAACCCCAAACAGCCCCTCCGCGTAGCCTAAATTGGCCACCGCATTGAGCGACACATCCGCCACGCTTTTGCCGAAGACGATGTGGAACGCCAGCATTGGATCGATCGGCGCGCACGCCAAGCCACAGTTCTGCGCAAACACATCCGAACAAAACAACGCATAGCGTGAACCTGTAAGCGCGATATTCAGCGCTGCATCGCCCTGCGTTATCGTGCGCGGCGTCGCATGCGCGATCACCTCGCCGACGCGGAAGTCCTCGAAAAAACGGCCGGGATTGGATTTCATCGCCCCTTGTTTGCGTCCCGGGGCCGAGCGGTCAAGTCGCGCATTGACTTTGCCCTTGCGAACCTTCAGCGCATTGCGCCCATGCATATCCTCGTTCTTGGCGGTTATGGGCTTATCGGCCTTGAAGCGGGGCGAGCGCTGATGGCGGCCGGCCATCGCGTGACGGCGGTCGGGCGCGACATCCGGTTCGGGCGACGCGCCTTGCCCGACGCGCGTTGGCTTGGCGCCGACATCGCCCATCTCGACGCTCCGGAAAAATGGGCGCCGCTCCTGCGGGACGTGGACGTGGTCGTCAACGCTTCGGGCGCTTTGCAGGACGGCGTGCGGGACAACCTTTCCGGCGTCCAGGACACCGCCATTCGCGCCTTGGTCGCTGCATGCGAAACCGCCGGCCTCGCGTGCTTCGTTCAGATCAGCGCCCCCGGCGCCAATGAACGCGCTGACACCAACTTCCTGCGCACCAAGGCGGCAGCCGACGACGCCCTCAAAGCCAGCACACTCTCCTGGGTCATCCTACGCCCGGGATTGGTCTGGGGACGCACGGCTTCCGGCGGGACTGCGCTGGTGCGCATGTTGTCGGCATTCCCCATGGTTCAACCTCTCGTGCTCGCCCACGCGCAGGTGCAACTAGTCGACATCGACGACGTCACAGCAGCGATCGTCGCGGCGTCGAACGGAGAAACGCGCGCGGGAAGCGACCTGACCTTGCTCGAACCAGCGGCGCACTCGCTTGCGGGTGTCGTCGCAAAAGTCCGGGCCTGGCACGGATTTCCTGACGCGAAGTTTCGCGTCGACCTACCGCCGGTCTTTGGCGGGGCCATTGCTCGCCTCGCGGACTTGGCGGGCTGGCTTGGCTGGCGTTCTCCGCTGCGCACGACATCGCTACGCGCGCTCGAGCGTGGTGTGGTTGGCGAGCCCTCGGTCCCGCTTGTGTCTTTTGACGCGATCTTGAAGCAGCGTCCTGCCACGCGTCAGGATAGATTGTTCGCGCGCATGCAATTGCTGCTGCCCTTGGTTGTCCTTTGTCTCGCCGGATTTTGGATTGTCTCCGGCGTGCTTGGCCTCATGGCGACGCCCGCCGCCGCCGAGACTCTGCCGGAATCGCTGCCAAACAGAGACATCTATGTCCGCGCCGGGTCGTTTGCGGACCTCGCGCTTGGCTTGGCCGTGCTATGGCGGCCCTGGGCGCGCGCTGCTTGTTTCGGCATGATCGCGCTCACCGGCGGCTACCTCGTCGCCGGCACAGCGCTCGCACCGCAGCTTTGGGCGGACCCGCTGGGGCCGTTTGTCAAGGCGCTACCTGCCGCGATGCTCGCTCTGGTCTGCGCAGCGATGTTGGAGGAGCGTTAGTGGACTGGATCGCTGTCTTGCGCTGGGTGCACGTTATCGGCGCGTGCGTGCTGCTGGGGACCGGCGCCGGCATCGCATTTTTCATGGTGATGGCGCACCGCACGGGCAACGCCGCTTTGATCGCACACACCGCGCGCATCGTTGTGATCGCCGATTGGCTCTTCACCGCCAGCGCGATCGTGGTTCAACCCATCACCGGCGCGCTGCTCGCCCAAGCGCTCGGCTGGAGCTGGAGCGAAGGCTGGCTCGTGCTTTCGCTCATCCTCTATGTCGTGACGGGCTGCTTCTGGTTGCCGGTAGTCTGGATGCAGGCAAAAATGCGCGACCTTGCCGCCGAGGCCGCGCGCACGAATACGCCCCTGCCCGAACGCTATCACCGCCTCTACCGCGCTTGGTTCGCCTGCGGCTTCCCGGCATTTTTCGCGGTGCTGGCGATTCTGTGGCTAATGCTGGCGCGGCCAGCGTTCACGCTATTTGGCTGATCCCCTCCGCCAACGCCACCACACGACGCGCTTGTTCCAAATGCAGCAGCTCCACCATTTTGCCGTCCACCTTGATCACGCCTTTTCCCGCGTTCTCCGGCAGCGCAAAGGCGGCGATCAATGCGCGGGCGCTGGCGATTTCCTCGACGCTTGGCGCGAATATCGTATTGCACGCATCGACCTGGGAGGGATGGATCAAAGTCTTGCCGTCAAAACCGAACGCCAGCCCCTGGCGGCACTCCGCTTCGAAACCTGCCGCATCGGCGATGTCGTTGTAGACGCCATCGATCGCCGCCAACCCCTCAGAGCGCGCGGCCATCACGGCAAGCGAAAGTGCGGCATGAAACGGCGCTCGGTCGGCGCCGGGTCTGGCGCGCATTTCCTTGGCGAGATCGTTCGTGCCCATAACCAGCGCCGAGAGCCGCGTCGCCTTCGCAGCGGCGGCGATTTCAGCCAGGTTCAGGATCGCGCGCGAGGTCTCGATCATGACCCATAGGCTCGCCTCATCGGCGAAACCGGCTTCCGTCATCGCATCGTCGAGCGCCACGACCTCATCGCCGGATTCCACCTTTGGCGCCAAGATTCCATCCGGGCGCGCTATGCCCGCAGCCGCGATGTCTTCGCGGCCCCACGGCGTTGAAAGCGCATTGATGCGCACGATCACTTCGCGCCGGCCGTAGCCGCCGCCCTGCACCGCCGCCGCAACCGCCGCACGCGCGGCCTCCTTCGCGTCCGGCGCCACGGAATCTTCAAGGTCGAGCAGCACCACGTCGGCGGGCAAGCTCCTGGCCTTCTCGAGCGCCTTGGCGTTCGATCCTGGCATATACAGGCACGAGCGCCGCGGCCGCGCGTTCATGATCTGTCGTGCGTTCATGATCTTGCCCATCGCTGAAACGCACGCGATACATCGCGCGCGCATGAACGAGCTTAACCGCCCCAGGACGATTCTGTCGATCCAGAGCCAAGTCGTCGGCGCTCGCGTCGGCAATAGCGTGGCCGCGTTCGCGATGGAGCGGCTTGGGCTGCGCGTGTTCCAGATCCCAACCACGCTGCTCGGCCGCCGCCCTGACCATGGCGCCCCTGGGGGCGGGCCGATTCCGGCCGCAACAATTGCCAGCTTTATCGACGCCCTGGCCGCGGACGCCCTTCTTGGGGAAATCGACGCCGTGCTCACCGGCTACATCGGCGCCGCCGACCAGGTGGCGGTGATCCTCGACGCGGTCGACCGGATCAAGGCGGCGAACCCCAATGCGATCTTCGTCTGCGATCCAGTGCTGGGTGACGACGGCAAGGTCTATGTCAGCGACGAAATCGCTGACGCTGTCATCAAGTCTCTATGGGCCAACGCCGATTGGCTGATGCCCAACGCGTTCGAACTTGGCCTCATTGTGGGGCGCGAGATCGATGGGCTGGGCGCGGCACGCGACGGCGCTCGGCGCATCGGCAAGCCCTTGCTGGTGTCCTCGATCCGCACCGCGCTTGGCGTTGGTAATCTGTTCGCCTCCCCCTCGGGCGATTGGTTCTGCGAAACCGCGCGCCTGCCGCGCGCGCCCAAGGGGGCGGGAGACCTGCTTTCGGCGTTGTTTCTGGCGCGGCGGCTGCGGGGAGAAACTCTCACGTTCGCGCTCGAAGGCGCGACCGGGGCGGTCTATGACGTGATCGTACGATCGCTCGCCGCCAACAGCGAGGATTTGGCGTTGCCCGCCGCGCACGATCTGGTGGCCGATCCAGTGACCTGGCCACGCGCGGCGCATTTGGAACTCATATGATTGGCGCGGATATCTTGGTTAGTCTTCGGCGCATTCTAATAGCATCGAAGCGCTTACCCATGACTCACGATAATCCGTCATTCCGGACGCGCGGAGCGCGATCCGGAACCCAGGGGGTCGCAAAGCACCGTGCTTGTTGCCCCTGGGTTCCGGGTTCGGCTTCGCCGCCCCGGAATGACGGAGCTTATTTTTCCTCGCCCCACTGCTTTCCCGGCAAGGACAAGCCTTGCACAGGCTCACCATGACCGACGGATTTGTCGCCCCCGGCTTCGAACGCGTTTACGATGCATTCGAAAGCAATCTCTCCGAAGAACTCGGCGCCAGCTTCGCCGCCGTGCGCGAGGGCGAGATCGTGGTCGACCTCTGGGGCGGCTGGGCCAATCGCGACCAAACCAAGCCGTGGGCCCGCGACACCATCGCGCCGGTATACTCTACCACGAAAGGCGTCAGCGCGCTGATTATAGCGATGCTCGCCGACCAGGGTTTGATCGACTACGATGCGCCGCTGACATCTCTCTGGCCCGCTTTCGGCGTTCACGGCAAGAACCACGTCACCATCGCGCAAACCCTCGCGCATCAGGCCGGTGTTCCGGGCTTCATCGAGCCGATAGACCCAGACCTGTGGCTCGATCCGCCGCGCTGCGCCGACGCGATAGCCGCGCTTGCGCCGTTGTGGACACCTGGAAGCGCCAGCGGCTATCACCCGCTCACCTGGGGCTATATTGTGGGCGAGATTGCGCGACGCGCGGCGGAGCGTTCGCTTGGAACCATCCTGCGCGAAGATATTTGCGCTCCGCTCGGCATCGATTTTCAAATCGGCGCCCCCGAAGCCGAACACCATCGCTGCGCCGAGATGAAAAAACCCTCGCGCGCTGGCGAGTTCGGCGAGATCACGGCCCCGCGCAAGGCCGCGTTCTTTACACCGTGGGCGGCGCCTGTCCGGGGTTCGACGCTGTGGCGCAAGATTGAGATCCCTTCCGCCAACGGCCACGGCGGCGCGCTCGGGATCGCGCGACTGTACGAAGCCTACGCGACGGAGGGCGAAATCGCAGGCAAGCGCGCGCTCTCCGCAGAAGGCTTCGCCGCACTGACCAAGCGCATCTGGCGCGGCGACGATCTGGTGTTGCCGTTCAACATCGACTGGCGCGCCGGCATTATCGGCAATTCCAACCGCATCTACGGCCCCAACCCCGAAGCATTCGGCCATTCCGGCATGGGCGGCTCGTGCGGCTTTGGCGATCCGGTCGCGCGAGTTTCCGCAGGCTACGTGATGAACAAGCAGTCGCACCACATCATGGGCGACCCGCGCGCATTGCGCTTGATAGAAGCCCTGTACGCATGCGTCTGAAAATTGCCCCCCGTCTCTGGTTCGAAATCGGCGCCGTGCTGGTCGCGCTCGCTCTGGTATTGGTCTTGGGCGATCTGCTCGTGCGCTCTCGCAATTTGGCGCTGCCCGGTGGGCAACCGGTGTTCGGCGATTACATCGCCTTCTGGAGTGCTGGCAAAACCGTGCTCGATGGCAAAGCCGAGGAGGTGCACAAACGCGAACCGCAATGGACCCATCACCGCGAGGCCGTGCCGGAAGTCAAATTCTATGCGCAATTCGCTTCACCGCCGACCTTTCTATTGTTTACACCGATCATGGCGCTCGCGCCCTATCACGTCTCTGCAATCATCTTCCTTGCGCTCTGTTTGACCCTTTACTTCTTCGCGATGGCGAAAATCCTGCCCGACAAACGGTCGCTGATTTTCGCCGCCACAGTGCCCGCGATTGTCTACCAATTGGGTTCCATCCAGCTTGGCATGATCATCGCCAGCGTCTCGGGGCTTGCGCTGTTCTGGCTCGATCGGCGTCCACGCCTCGCAGGCGCTTTGGTGAGCGTGCTCGCGATCAAGCCGCATCTCGCCATTCTCTGGCCGCTGCTGCTGGCGTTGTCCGGGCGGTGGCGCGCCTTCGCCGCCGCAGCCATAGCCACCGCCATTTTCGTCGCAGTCGGCGGCCTGGTGTTTGGGTTCGACGCTTATTTGCGGTTCTTTGCGAGCCTTTCAGGCGCTGCGCGAGTTATCATAGAACAACGCGTGGCGACGCCCTCCTACGGCAGCCTCTACGCCAATCTGCTGCAGGCGCACGCACCGCAAGCAATCGCCGCCACCGCGCACGCAGTCAGCGCGGCCGGAGCACTCGGGCTCTCACTTTGGGTTTTCCGCAACGGCCAGCGCGGCGAACAAGGCGCGGCGCTGTGCGCGGCGACAATGCTGATCTCGCCCTATATGTTCTTCTACGATTTCGCGTTGCTCGCCGCGGGTGTCGCCCTACTGGGCGCGCCGCGCAATCGCTTCGAGATCGTGGCGTACGTTTTCGGCTGGGGCGCCGGTCTCTCACTGGCCGCGGGGGTCTATTTACCTCATCCTCACGTTTTGCATCTGGGCGCGCTGACCATCAACACGCCCGTCATTCCGCAGCTGCCAATCGGCCCGCTGGCTGCGTGGCTGGTGCTGATCGCCGCGCTCAGGCGCGCAGGAAACGTGGGCCCTGCCCCGGCGCCAGCACCACAGACGTAAGCGGTCCGCCGAAGCAAGCGCCGGTGTCGACATTGATGCGGCGTGGGCTGAGGTGCGGCTTGAGATCCGGCAACGGCGTGTGGCCGTGGATCACGGTTAGGCCTTCCAGCTCAGGCCGATCAGGCCAGCGTTCGGAGTTGAAGAATTTCCCCGAACGCGTCCACAGGTGGATTTCTTCCTTGCACGCTGGGAACGTGTGCGGATCGATGCCGGCGTGCACAAACACCAGCCCACGGGCTTCGTCGCGCCAAATGGCGGGCAATTCCCGCATCCAATTCAGATGGCCGGTATCGATCGCGTCACGCCAATCGTCCGCGGCGCCGTTGGCTTGTTTGTAGGAGGCGATGGTTTCGTCGCCGCCATTGGTGGCCCAGTGATAGATGCCGATCGACTCTCGCTTGGAATAGGCGTGCAGCATCAGCTCTTCGTGATTGCCCTTGAGCGCCAGCGCTTCGCCGCTGCGCGTAAGCTCCAGCGCCAGCGCCACCACGCCGCGGCTGTCAGGCCCGCGATCGATGAGGTCGCCCAACAGCACTATTTTGTAGGAATTGGCCCACTCGCGCGCGTCATCGCGGATAAAGCCGAGCAGCCGCTCGAACTTCTCCCTCTCGCCGTGCACATCGCCGATGGCGTAATAGACCGTTTCACTCATGGCTGCTTCGCTCGCGCCAGCGTATCCCACGCGAAGAAGCCAAGGCCAGCCCAGATCAACGCGAAACTGATAGCGTGCAGCATGGTGAAAGGCTCGCCGAACGCCAATCCGGTCAAAAACTGCAGCGTCGGCGCCACAAATTGCAGCAATCCCAAAATTGTGAAACTTACCCGCCGCGCGCCAAAAGCAAACGCCATCAGGGGGATTGCGGTTGCAGGGCCTGCTGTGGCGAGAAGCAGCGCTGTCGAGGGATCGGCGCTGAACCCCAGCGGCGCTTCGCGCGCAACCCAAACCAGCATCGCTATCGCCACCGGCGCCAGCGCGAGGCTCTCGACCAGCAGGCCGACCGCGGCGGGCACGGCAGCGCGCTTGCGGATCACAGCGTATCCCGACCATGAGACACAAATCGCGAGCGCCACCCAAGGCGGCGCGCCCAACGCCAAACCCTGCACGATCACGCCGGCCAAAGCGAGAACCAGCGCCACGCCCTGCAATCCGGCGATTCTCTCGCGAAAGAACAAAACTCCGACAGCGACGCTGACGAGCGGCGCCAGGAAATAAGCAAGCGAAGATTCGATCACGCGCTCGTTGAGAATGAGGTAGACGTAGAGTCCCCAGTTCACGAAGATGAAGCAGGCCGAGGCCGCAAGTGCAGCGAGCATAAGCGGCTTGAACGCGGCGGCAATCTCCTGCCGCCCAAGCCGCCACCCGCTCATCACGAAAACCGCGATCAGCGCCCACGGCGCCGCCCACAGGATGCGTTGCGCCAATACTTCGCGGACATCGATCTGCGCGAAGAGTTTGAGATACAGCGGAAAGAAGCCCCACATGACGTAGGCGCTCGCCGCGGCGACGAAGCCAGCGCGATGATCCGGCGCCGTTGCATCGTCAGCTTTCACGATGTCTGCGTTCCATAGGGCGCGGGATTCTTGATCTGCATGAAGCGTTCCGGCGCCGTCAGCGGCGTGAAGCCAAGTGGCTCGTAGACGCCGTGTGCATCCTTGGTGCCCAAGAGCCAACGGCGCAGCCCTTGGAGTTCCGGAAGCTCCAGAAATGTCCGCACCAAGGTGCGGCCGAGACCGCGCCCTTGCTTTCCCGGTAGCACAATCACGTCGCAGAGCCAGGCAAACGTCGCTTTGTCCGTCACCACGCGCGCGAAGCCGATCAGCTTGCCGTGATCGTCGCGCGCGACGACGCACATGGAGTTCGCGCATGCGCGCTCCACCACATCACGCGGAACACCGGGCGACCAATAGGTCTCGCGCAACACCCGATGTATGACATCGAGATCGTCTACGGACGGTTGTTCGATTGCGATCAGCAAGGTTCCCACCAACAAATAAATAGCCGCATTTGGGCAGCGTCGCCAGCGTGTGCGGGTGGACGCCAGTGCAACAATTCTTTCAGTTCGCTACCGGTTCAGCGCAATTGATCCTCAATCGTGCGCGTGCGGTCTGTCACCACGTCGCCGGTGTGCTTGGTCGAAGCCGGTTCGAGCAGAAGGACCCAACATTCCGACTCCGCGCGAGGATTATGCATGGTGTTTTTCGGCACAACATGAAACTCGCCCTCGCGGACGAGCACGGCGGGCCTGTCCTGGTATTCGATCGAAAGCTCACCTTTGACGATAAAGAACAATTCGTCTTCATCGTCATGTTTGTGCCAAACGAACTCGCCCTTGACCTTGGCCGCCTTGAGATATTGGTCGTTGATGCGTGCAATCACCTTGGGCGACCAATGCTCGGTCACCGCGTCGAAGGCGCCGCGCAGGTCGGTTGCGGCAATCACGCCGCGCGCAGCCGCTTGAACAGCCCACGGTTGAGCATCAGCTCCGCTATCTGCACCGCGTTGAGCGCAGCGCCTTTGCGCAGATTGTCGCTCACTACCCAAAGCGACAGCCCGTGCTCGACCGTCTTGTCGTTGCGGATGCGCGAGACAAAAGTCGCGAATTCGCCGACGCAATCGAGCGGCGTGGCGTAGCCGCCATCTTCGTGCTTGTCGATCACCATGATCCCCGGGGCCTCACGCAGGATTTCGCGCGCTTCGTCAGCCTCAATCGCGTTTTCGAACTCGATGTTCACCGCCTCGGAATGGCCCACGAACACTGGCACGCGCACGCTGGTGGCGGTGAGCTTGATTTTCGGATCGAGGATCTTCTTGGTCTCGACCTCGATCTTCCACTCTTCTGTCGTGTAGCCGTCCTCCATGAAATCGCCGCCATGGGGGATGACGTTGAAGGCAATCTGCTTGGGAAAATGTTCGCAGACGATCTCATCGTTGACGTAGAGCTTCTTGGTCTGCGTCCAGAGTTCGTCCATCGCTTCCTTGCCGGCGCCGGAGACGGATTGATACGTCGCCACCACCACGCGCTTGATCGTGGCGCGATCATGCAGCGGCTTCAGCGCCACCACCAATTGCGCCGTCGAGCAATTCGGATTGGCTATGATGTTGAGCTTGTCATAGCCCATCACCGCGTCCGGGTTCACTTCCGGCACCACCAACGGCACGCGGCTATCCATGCGCCACGCGGAAGAATTGTCGATCACCACGGCCCCCGTGGCGCCGATTTTCGGCGACCATTGCTTCGACACCGCCCCTCCGGCGCTCATCAACACGAGGTCGACGCCGGAGAAATCGAATTGCTCGAGGTCCTTGCACTTCAACGTGCGGTCGCCGTAGCTGATTTCCGTACCCATCGAGCGGCGCGACGCCAGCGCAATCACTTCGTCGGCGGGAAACAGCCGCTCCTGCAGAATGGTCAGCATTTCCCGGCCCACATTTCCCGTGGCGCCGACGACAGCTACCCGCAAACCCATATGCTTTGCTCCCGACGTTCAAGTGTCCAACTCGCCGCGACCGTCAACGATGACGAGCCCGTACTTCCGTCATTCCGGGGCTCGCGGCACGCGAGAACCCGGAACCCAGGGGATCGTGGAGCGCGGCGTGTGCCCCTGGGTTCCGGGTTCGCCGCTGCGCGGCGCCCCGGAATGACGGAAAATAGCGCTGGGCCCTCTACCATGAGCCCTCACGCGCGGCGCAGAATAGTGGAAGTGACAGCTTTTCCAAGCGGCGGGTACTGCGCTAAGGTCATGCTTAAGGGGGGCTAACGCATGGCCGAACACGCTTTCGAATTCTACCGGCTCCTGGTCGAGGAGGTGCGCGAGGCCCGCCGCGCCCGGCGCGAACTTTCCAACATGTTCCTGACGCTGAACACGACGGGCGTCGGGGCGATGGGTTTTCTCGCCCAAGGCGACGGCAAGGCGCTCGATCCGGCCTTGATGGCGGTGCTGGCGGCAGCGCTTGCGCTGACCTGCATCATCTGGCGTACCTCGAACTCGTACTACACGCTGCTGCTGGCGGCGAAGTACCGGGCCATCTACGCGCTCGAGAGCGAACTGGGCCGCCATCCGATCCGCGAGGAATGGGAGGCGTTGCAAGGCAAGCGGCGCACGATGAAGTGGTTCTCGCTCGAGCGAATGATGCCGGTGTTGTTCATCCTCGCTTACCTGTTGTTCGTGCTGATCCAGACGCACGCTGTGGATTTCGCAGCGCTGTACGAGCAGGCGCGCGAGCTGTTCTCTTCTGTGATGTCGCGCTTCGGGCAGCGTTAGAACGTCGCGCGTTTCGACGAGCGCGGAATCGCGCGTCCGGTAGTTCGCCATCGTGCGGCCTTCGACAAGCTCAGGCTGACGAAAAATGGCGTCACGTTGAGCTTGTCGAAACGCGACGCCAGCGCCGACGCCGGCTCTATGCACGCGCAGCGTTAGCATAACGCCGCCTCCGCGCGCCGCTCTCCCAACTCCGCGCGCGCCGCGTAGGCCATGCGCCTGCATGGGACCCGCACGCCGCGACCCATCGAGAACATCTCCACGATCTCGCCCGTATAGGCAAAGCCGGATTTTTCCAGCACGCGCCCGGAAGCAGGATTGTCGACGAAATGGCCGGAGACCAGGGCGCCCAGAAGCCGCGCCTGCGACACGAACGCCGCCAGCGCTTCGCTGGCGAAGCCCTGCCCCCAAAAGGGGCGACCGTACCAATAGCCGATTTCAACCGCCTCCGGCCCGACATGAGCGCCGATCGCGCCGATCAGCCCCTCGCCGGGCAACTCAACCGCGAACACGAATTCCTGTTCCGCGGGTGCACGCGCTGCGAGGATCATGATCCAGCCTTCGGCCGCGACCGGCAGGTAGGGCAGCGGCGTCATTGCGAGATTTCGGCCCACGCCGGGATCGTCGCAGAAGCGGGCGATACGCGGCGCGTCGGCCATGCGCAGCCGCCGCAAATGCAATCTCTCCGTTTCAATCTCCGCCACGTCACGCATTGCCAAGCCTCCTGCTCGGGCTTTGCGTGGGGCAAGAAAAATGGGGCGCCTTGATCCGGGCGCCCCACGCTATTTCGGGAACCGGATCGCCCTGTTGCGGCGATCCGGAAATTTATCCGTCTCGCCTAATTGGCCGAAGCCTGCATCGGATTAATCGACACGTAGGTTCGGCCGTCGCGCTTAGTCGCGAACGCTACCTGCCCGTGACAAAGGGCAAACAGCGTGTGGTCGCGGCCAAGGCCTACGTTGGATCCGGGATGGAATTTGGTGCCGCGTTGGCGCACGAGGATTTCCCCGCCGCTGACGGCCTGGCCGCCAAAGCGCTTCACGCCGAGGCGTTGACCCGGGCTGTCGCGACCGTTGCGCGAGGAACCGCCAGCTTTTTTGTGAGCCATTGTTGTTCTCTCTTATCCGATAGCGGTAATCTTGACGTGGCTTTCGGCCTGGCGGTGCCCGGCGCGACGGCGATAGGTGTTGCGGCGGCGTTTCTTGAACACGAACACCTTGTCGCCCTTCTTGGTCTCGACCAGTTCGCCGGTGACCTTGCCGGAATCCTTGCCCAGCTTCACGGCCTTGCCGTCGCTGGTCATCAGCGTGTCGAAGCTGACCTTGGCGCCGGCCTTGGCGTCGAGCTTCTCGACCACCACCACATCGCCCTTGGCGACCCGGTATTGCTTACCGCCCGTTTTGATGACCGCGAACATGACAACCGCCAAATAATATCGTGCGCCCGGACGGAGACCGTGCGGGCGGGGAGCGGGGGGTATAAGGGAAACGGGGGTGCTGGGTCAACGGGGGGAAAGGTGGATTTTGGGCGGCTTTAGGGGGCGTGGAAGAGATAGGCCTAATAGCGCTATCAGGCTCACCTCTCTCTTCCTTCGGCTCAGCAGTTAGAAAGTCCAACCTTCGCTCTCCATGAACTGCTCAAGCGACATGCACGGAATATCAAAGTGCTCGCAGATGTTTGGAATCTTAGCGGAATTTGGCTTTATCTGTTCCAGCGTCACCACCGTTGCACCGTCGATTTGCGCCTTCGCAATCACGAAAGGATCTGCGTTCCGACCACCCTTCAGAAGCTTCTGTTGCTCGATGTTCGCTTGAAAATGCGGCACCGAATAAATCTGACCGACGAACGCACCTTCCGCGCCCGTAGGCGTCGGAAACGTCGGTGCGTGATTTACCGCCCAGGCGCGAGCGGCATCGACGGGACCGTCTTCCAGTTCGCGTAACACTTCGCGCGTCGAGCGAATATTGTTTGACGCGACAAGTGCATCGAATTGCGTCCAGAGCGTCGGGAAACGAGAGGGGTAATAACTTCGGAAAAGCTGCAAGAGCGGTGATGTGTCGAACACGTAGATCAAGACGCTCTCCGACCGAACCGCGTCTCGAAAGCACCGAGATTTTTGGGTGCGATGTTGAGGTATTCAGAGAGCTGTGTCTCGTCGATACGGTTTTGGTAGAAACTCCGAAACGCCAGACGAATGTAGTCGGCACCCAGATAGGCCATCTGAGTGTTGTAGTAGTCGCCCCCTCCTGAGCCGCCGGGTCGCTGCTGCGATCGCCAAAACTTCACACCGCTCTCGTACTCGGCTCTGCTGATTAAAGAGCGATCAAGAAATTTTCGGAAGATCACTTCTCGACTGACGCAAAAATGGCGAGCGAGTGTTTCAGCTGACTCCATCGTTGCAGCTGTGCCAGCAATGGCTTCAGCAAACTCTACGTCTGGGACGAGAATCGCCGCAGAGAATCGATTGCAGACGATCTCAATCGTGCGTTCGTTCAAAGGTAGCGCATTGATGAACTCGTCAGTGATTGTGTCGATTCCGCTGGTGTGAAACAGCAGGTGCGCGAGTTCATGAAACAACGTGAAAATCTGGCGGGTTTTTGACGTGCTGTTGTTGATATAGATCAGCGGGTAAGATTCGTCATAGAGGCAGAAGCCCGAATATTCCTCGACCCGGAATGCATCCTTGAAAACAAACACGCCTACAGCCGCCACTGCTGAGCGCCAACGTTCGATCGCGAAGTCGGCATCACGCCATTGAAGCTGCTGCTCCATCGTGACTCCGAGATATTCTCGGACACGCTTCGCCATTTCCGCAACGTTCATCTCCGGTGAGAACGCCAAATCGCGAACAATCGATCGTCCTTCGGGAGCGCGACCGTCATTAAGCTCTATGAGGTTGAGCTGCATGGCCTTCGCCTTACGAAGCATGCGCTTGACCCGCCGAGGGATAAGTTCAAACTCTGAATCGGGAAGCGTCCGAAATGACTCCCGAATTTCTTGGACCTTTGGGGGCTCGGGGAAAAAAAATACTGCGATCGGCAGAGCTAGACGTTGCGCTAGCTGTTCCAATTGGGAGTATGTCGGTGACGCGGTGCCCGACTCCCAGTCTTCAATTGCGCGGAATGTCGGCCTCAAATCGTCGAGCGAGTACCCTGACCGTACGCGAGCCCAAGTCAGGACTGCCGGCGTTATGGGGAGAGTATCTCGTGCCATTTAACCCAAAATGTATAAGCTCAATCTACAAAACCCTAATCCCCATCCACCTTCAACTCCGCGACGAACGCCTCCTGCGGGATGTCGATTTCGCGCATGCGCTTTTGCTCCTTTCCATTTGTCGGGGCTTGCGTTTGCGCGAGGCGTCGCCGCCATAGCATTTCGCGGTTGCGTGCCGATCGGAACTGCCACCCCAACCCCGCGACTTCCCCACAAAAACCCCAACAAAACAAAGCCGGCAAAAAATCTATCCCACACCCCGAAAGCTGAGCGATACTCGCTTCATCCCTCGCACTGGAGGTTCTCGTTGCTAGCCGGGCATCTTGAAGCGGGGGTCGTGATCGAGCGTGATTGCCAGCGAAGCGCCATAATTGCTGGGTCCGGGACTCTTGGCCGAGCCCGCACGCCCCACGGCTTGGCTTCGCCAAGCCGCGAATCGCCAAGAAAGAGCCGAGCGATGCGAGCATCGCTCGGTGGCCGAGCCGCCTACCGGAGTGAAACACCTCCGGCGACGGCGCCGAGCGAACAACGGTCGCACGGGGCGCGCGTGGATGCGCGGCGTTGTTTCGCAAGAAGCAGCGCTCCCTTAGGAACGAACCCGGCGCATCCAAGCGCGCCCCGTCTCCTTGTGTCTCCGGAAGCGCCGCGCGCTGGGCGGATGGCGTTTTTTCCGGCCGCCGACTGCCGATTGCCGCTCGCCGCCCTTCCCTCGTGCGCGGGCCTGCCCTAGATACCCCCGCTCGACCCGCCCCAATCGGCGACCCACGGAGAGGTGGCAGAGTGGTCGATCGCACCGGTCTCGAAAACCGGAGTGGGTGCAAGCCCACCGAGGGTTCGAATCCCTCCCTCTCCGCCAGAACGCCCTATCGTGAGCGCCGAGTACGTCGAACTCTCGCGCCCGCTGTTGACACCGCGCGCACGCTCCCGGCGTGGCGCCCACACAGCGCGGGGCGTAACGCTAAGGCGCTGCGCGCATGGCCAGGGGGCGCGCGTATGGTACGCCTCATGTACGAAACCAGCGCCGACTCCACAGATGTCATCACGTGGACGAGAAGTGCGAATCTAAAAACTAAGAGCGTCGTCCTGCCGGAAGGCAGAACAATTGTGGTTACCGGCATTTCTTTTGTACGCGGCAAAACCGATGTTGAGGCGGCGTTTATTCCGCTGTCGCCCGACCTCGTTACCGAATTGCGCGGGGGCGATTCAGACTTCCTAGTCGTGGATCCGTTCGGCCAAGCATACAAACCCGTCGTCGATGACGCCCGCCTGCGCGGCCATCTCATCACGCTACGCGAGAAAGTCATCTCCACCGAAGGCCCTTACCGCGTGTATGATCACTTGCGGCATAGCGCCATCACCGAAGGCGTTGAGGCCGGAATCGCGATTGACGACATGATGCACCTGTCCGCGCACGCTGACCCCAACACAAATAGAGAGTTCTACGCCCAGCGCAGCACCGTCAAAGCCGTAGAAATCCAACTAGCGCGAGGAATAATTTGATGCTGATTTCAGTCAACAGTCTGACGGGGGAGTCTGACGACAGGCCGAAACCCCTTATATATCAAGGGCTTAAATGGTGGGCGCGACAGGGATCGAACCTGTGACCCCTACGATGTCAACGCTACTGAGCCAGCAAATACCAGTGCGGATGAGCGCAGACAAGCCCTGCATCTGTCTGAGTGTTTTGGCTTTTTCAGGAGCGACCCCTACGACGAACACCCCTCAAAACAGACCAATGCGGACCTGTTTTGCTGGCTCATTGCTGGCTCAGAAACTGCATTAGCCAATTGGTGGGAAAACAAAAATGGCCAACTCGCAAGCAACGCGCGTACGCTTTGCACAGACCTTTGTCGACGCCGCTGACGCCGGCGGCCAGAAGCGCGCGCGCTATTGGGATACGGGCGTCCCGGGCCTGGTGCTTAACGTCACCGACAAGGGCGCCAAGACTTACGCGGTGATCTACCGGGACCTCGAAGGTCGCCAGCGCGAGCCCCGCGTTGGCGATGCACGAATCGTCACGCTCAAACAAGCACGCACCGCCGCGCTTGACCTCCTGGCGGGCGCGCAGCTTCATGGGCGCGACCCCATCGCCGAACGCCGCGCCCAGAAAGCAGCGGCGGAAGCGCGTCACGAACGCACGCTGGAGAAACTTTCGGGGCCCTATTTCGTCGATGCCGATCTTCGAAAGGCGCCCTCTCGCATGAAGCTGGAGAAAATCAGCTATCGAAAACACATCCGCCCACGCTTCGGCGACACGCCTGTAACCGAACTTGCCGCCCCGCCGATCGCCGATGCCTTGGCTGAGGTCGCCGACGCAGTGGGGTTCTCAGCCGCCAACACCATGCTTGAAGTGATCCGGCAGATGCTGGGCTTCGGCGTCAAAAGGGGCTGGGTGGAGGCGAACGTCGCCTTTGGCCTCAAGCCGTACCCCAAGAACAGCCGTGAACGTGTCGCCAGCACCGCGGAACTGCGCAAAATCTGGATGGCGCTGGAGAACACGATTGCGGAGGGTCGCGCCGACGCCACCTCCGCCGCACGCGCCGCCCAGCTTGCAATCTTAACGCTGCAAAGACGAGGCGAAGTCGCTGGCGTCCACTGGAGCGAGATCGACTGGGAAGCCAGACTTTGGACAATTCCGGGACCGCGCACCAAGAACAAGAAAGGCCCCCACGCGGTGCCGCTCTCAGACGCGGCGATCGAAGTGCTTCGAGCCGCCTTTGCATCACGAAAGGAAGACTTCGCATTCCTCAATAGAGAAGGCGACGAGCTCGAAGCGAAGGTGCTCACCCGTTTCTTCGCACGCCTCACGGATGGGATCGGCGTGAAGAGCTTCACCGTTCACGACCTGCGTCGCACAGGCGCCACGATGCTGACCTCGGAGCATCTCGGCGTGATGGGTGAGGTCATCAGCCGGATTCTCAATCACACGCCGCCCGGGCCCGCGATCACGAGGGTGTACAATCGCAATACCTACCTTCCGCAAAAACGGACCGCCTTGGATTTGTGGGCGACAGAGGTAAAGCGGATCGTCGAAGCCGCCGCCCGAGAGCCGGTCAAGGCAGCCTAACTCCTGGCCGATGTCGCTCGACGAACAAGATGCGTGACGCTGCAACGACTATGAGTAGTGGGCGCGCAAGGTTTCACAACGGTGCGCAAGCCGCTCAACCAAGCGACGCAAGACAGGCGTCCGCAGGCCTGCACGCTCGCACTGACGAAGCACGCGGGTAGCCGCCTCCGGCGCCGTCATGACGATCTCTCGCACGTGGCCCAGGGCGTCAGCTGGCGGATAGCCACACAGCCGCGCAGCTTTCTCCCAATGTATAGGCGCCACGCTCCGCCACCGCCCTTCGCCGCCAATCGTCATGGCGAGTTTGCGGGTTTTCTCCAGGTCGTAGGGCAACATGCTGTTGATGTCGTAAAGCGGGGCCAGACGATAGCGGCCACCCGTGTCGATCAGTACGCTGAAATTCTTGCCGTGAGCGTCCGGCCCCAGGATCACAAAATTAAAGGCGCACGCACGCATGAACCGCGCCCTGTCTGTCGCCGAGTCACCACTTCCGGCAAGCAGATTCATGATATCCTGCATGCCTGGCCCGCCCTCAGCCTGGTATTTCTTGGCGGGATCGACACCCATGGCCTGGCACATGTCTTCCTGGTGGATTCGTACGACGCGACCGCCAGATTCAGTGAGCGGCGCGCGCCTGCCGTTACGTATGCGTAAGCGGTCATAGCGGGCAGTGACAATGTTGGGCTTGTTGCCGATCAGCTCCACTGAGGACTCGCAAGTCTTGAGGTCCAGGGCTTGCGCGAGCCGCAGACAAAAATGCTCGTTCTCGACTTGGCCTTCGAGCCCCGGCATCGGCGGCTTAATAATGTGCGTCGAAGGCGTGCGGCCGCGCGGCTCATACCATTTGCCGTTCACCCAGCAGACCGCCTTCTTCGCCTGGGCGCCCGCCAAACTGAAGAACCCAGCATCCTCACTTATGTTGAGCGGCCCGTGATTGGCGACAATGTCCTCGAGGAAACGAGCAAGCCTTTCCTCGGAGATTTGCACCACGCCTTCCCTGCTCTTCAGGGCTTGAAGCCGATTGGGCGGCGCCATCTGCACGGCGCCTGCCAAATCCTCACCCACGGCGGCGACCAAGGCGAACGCGCTTCGAACCGAGACAGCGTGCGAGGAGGCGATCGCGGCGAGTGCGGATGGGCGATCGGGCAACAAACCCCAAAGATAATTGGTAATGATCGTATGGCCGTGCTCGGCGACCCCGAGTGGCATCGAAAGCGACAGCGGGAAGGCGTCGATGCTCTCGCGCCATTCATCGTCATAGACAAAGCGCAACCGGCCATTGGCGGATTGGAGGATGGCGCCAAGCTCCCGGTCGTTCACCAGAACGCGGAGTTCTTTAGTCATCGACAATGCTGTCTATGTCGGTCACCCGTTTGGGCTTCACGGGCCGCTCGGCGCCGGGCGCCACTGCCGCCATCCCCGCCGTCAGTTGAATTCCCAGTTCGTTGAAGACTCGCAGCACTAGCCCCAGCTGAAGCGTAGGTTTGCCGTTTTCGACATGGGAGACCCAGCGCTGAGACACCCCTAGCCTCTCGGCGAGTTCAGTCTGCGTCAGTTCATGTTCGCGGCGGTACCCTTTGACGAGGGCGCCGACATCCTCCGGGCGGGCTATTCGAGTTGACCTCATGCGCACCAACTTATGACCGCTCGATCTTAATTTCAAGTTATGATCGCTCGATTATGTCCAGCTCTTATAATCGATCGATCATCAGGGCGCCTGCATTGGCGCATGCGCCTTGCGACGCATCCTGCGGTGCTTGGCTTCCACCGAGTTGCGAACGACGCCTTCACCCCAAAGGAATTGATCTAGGTCAGCCTGATGGTAGCGCGGATCGCGGCCAAGGCGCGCCGAATAGGGCGGCCCCACGCCGATCTGACGCCATTTCGCGAGCGTCGATACCTTCACGCCAAGATAGCCCGCTGCCTCCTGCGCAGTTAGTCCGCGCCCTGTTCGGCCCGATGGTTCATCGCTCATCTTTCCCCTCCTTGCCGGTAGGGCCTGAGCTGAATATCTCGCGTCACCAGCACGCGAACCGGCGAGCCCTCGCGGATGCGCAGCGTTGGGCGTACGGTCAGTTCGCGATCGATGATGCGCGCGCCAGTTTGCGCCGCTTGCTGCGCCGCCGCGTCGCCGAGGCTTTGGCTGAGCGAGGCGCCATCGCCTTCATCCTCGCTTTCGTTGGCGACAACGGAGATGATAGCTGAGAGCCCGATCGCGCCGGCGAGGCGATCCAAATGATTGTCGGTGCGATCCGACAAACCAGAGGCGCCCGATGCATCGCTGGCCTCCATCTCTTGCAGATTGATGCTCCAGCCGTTGGGCAGGATGAGGCGGTTCCACACCAGCAGGATGCGGTGATCGCCGTAGCGCGCATTGTTGGCGTATGTGCCGATCAGGCGCGACCCCTGCGGGATCAGCAGATGATCGCCGCTGACGCTGTCATAGACTGGCGCGGTAACTTGCGCGATCACGCGCCCTGGAAGATCGGAATTGAGCGCCGTCACCAAGGCCGCTGGGATTGCGTGACCAGCTTGCAGTTCGTAGCGGGAGCGCGGCGGGGTGAGCCGCGCGTCGAGCCGATCTGTTTCTTGCTGCGGCGCCGCGCCTGCGGGCCGTTCGCCAAACAACAATGGCGAGGTTCGCGCGACCTGTTCTGGATCAGGCGGCTGCGCGCCGCCCGCAGCGCCTTCAATTGCTGGCGCTGATGTGTTCGCCCACGTCGGATCGCCGGGCGGCATCAGCATTGTGGGTTCGGCGGCGAGCTGTTCGTCGATCTGCCCGCGCGGCAAATCCGCGCTCGAATAGTCCGACGATGCCTGCTGGATCGATTCCGGCGGCCCGCCCGCCGCGGCGACGGCGGCCTGGGCGGCATCGCCGCGCCGGTCGGGCCGTTCCGACAGGCCGCTCACCAGCGCGAAGGCGATCACAATTCCGGCCGCCGCCGTTCCCGCGAGTAACACGTTGCGGGAAAGTCGTTTCGGCGACGGCGGGCGCGCGCGAATGGCGATGTCGGGCGCGGCTTCTGTTGGCGTGCTCATGAGCCTGCCCTTTCACGGTCGATGCGCACGACGATCCGCGCGCGCGTGCCGAGGCGAAGTTCGGCGCGGTCGAACACGCGGTCGATCATGTAGCGCTGGCCTTGCACGCGGTAATTCACCAGTTCGGCGCCTTCGCCGGTGACGATGAACAATGGCGGCATGTCGGCAGCGGCGACGCCGGGCGCGAACTCGATCCAGGTGCGCCGCCCATCGTCGAACACCCGTGTCGGCGACCAGATCGGCGTGCCCCCGCGTACGGTGCGGATGCGATAGGCGAAATTGAGCCGATCGACCGGCGTGCCGGCGATGGTGGGGCCGAGGGCTTGGGGATAGGACCACGCCACTTGGGCGGAATAGGCGCTTCCCGCTTGCGAGACCGCTTCGATCAAATACGTGCGGCGGTCGGTGATGAGCACGATATTGGTGCGCAGGCCCGTCGCGTGCGGCTTCAGCAGCACAATGGTGCGCGGATCGCTCTCGGTTTCGGCAATGGCCTCGGTCACCATCCAGCGCGAGGTGTCGCCGGCGGCGATGTCGGTCAGCGTCTCGCCCGGCTCCAACAGGACCGTCGAGACGTAATTGGGGTTGGTGTAAAGCTCGTAGAGCGCGCCCGGCTCGTAAGCAAACACATGCCGGGCGGCGTCGAAGCCGTCCGGAGTCGGGCGCTGCCGCGCGGCTGTATTGGCGGCGGCAAGCGCTTCGAGAGGGCTCGGTGTCCGGCCGCGCCGTGTTTGCTGCGGCGGTTCTTGAACCGGCGGCGGCGGATCGGCGGCAACTTCAAGCGTGCCGAGCAATTGCGCCGGGGGCTCGACGCCGTCGCCTTCGGCAATCGGCACGATCTCGGTAGTGGCGCAGGCGGCGAGCGCGCTCGATGCGATGAGCGTCATGAGGAAATGCGGTTTCATCGTTCGCGGCTCCAGCTGAACTCGGAAATGAGCAGCCCGAGCGGGTTGTTGGCGATTTCATCGGCATTGCGCGGGGCCTGCGTCGTCACGGTGAAGACGCCGGTGAACACTTGGCCGTCCGCGGTGCCGGTGGCGTTGGTCGCGCGCTCGACCCAGCTGACTTCCCAGGCATGGTCAGAGCGGGCGATGATGGAGCGGATATGCACAATCCGCCCGACGCGCCCGAGCGAGAGGAACGGATCGTCAGCGCGGGCGATCTCGGTCAATTGAGCGGCGGCTTGCGGGGTGAGAAAGCGGTACGCTTCGAGCCAATTCTCGCGCAACACCACGCCATCGGTGGGCAGCGAGCGCACCAGGCGCACGAAGCGCCCAAGATGATGGGCGATCTGCGCCTCCGTGGGCGACCAGCGCCCATCAGCGGCGCGCACATTCATAACCTGGCCTTCGGGGCTGACCTCGACGACGTGAACGAAAGTGCGTTTCTGCAGCGCGACCGCGGTGAGCGAGACGCCGAGCACGGCGGTGAGCCCCAGACACCCGAACGCGATCGCGCGCCAGCTTCGCGCCGACAGCACGGCCGAGCCCATGCGCGCGTCCCACTCCTGTTGCGCGCGCCGGTACGGCGTGTCGGCGGGTTCTGGCGCGAAATTCTTCGCCGGCGATCTGAAAGGAAAATTCATGGACGTCCCCCGTTTGGATTGGATGGTCTGGGTTGCATGGCCGCGTAATTGACGGCGCTCTTGGCAGCGCCCGAGGCCCCACCGCCCGACGAGGGGCTGCGGGGGCGCGAGCCGCCGATCATGCGGCCCGCGGCGCCGGCGAGGGCACGCGCGCCGCCAATCATGGTGCGCGTGGCGTGCGTGGCGACATAGCCGGCCCCGATTGCGGTCACCGCGCCGCCGACGCCGGCGCGGTAGGCGTCATTGCCGGCAAGATGGGGCTGGCCTTGCACCACTTCGCTGGCGAGCTGCGGCCCGAACCACGCCAGAGCCAGCACGGTCAGGCCAAACAGCAGCACGTTGAGCGCGCCGCCTGCGTCAAGTGTGAGCGTCGCCGGCAACGTGTTGACGAAGGTGATCGAGACCGAGGCGATCAGCGCCAGGATGAAGAGCCGAATGGCGCAGCCCGCGACCCAGCCCAGGGGCCGTTCGGCGACCCAAGCGGTGCCGTTGAACACGCCCCAGGGCAGCGCCACGAACGCCGCGAGCGATCCCAGCTTGAAGGCGATCAGCGACACGAACAGCTGAAGCGCCAACACGAAGAAGCCTAGCGCAACGAAGACCGCAGCCAGGAAGATCGTCGCCATTGGCAGGGCGTCAGTGAAGATGTTCATGCCTTCCGACAGCGCGAGCGTGCGTCCGAACAATTCGGTGCCGATCTGGCCGACGCGCCCTGGATTGTGCAACTCGGCCATGGTCATGGCGCCGCCGCCGGCTTGCAGACCCAATTGCGCGCCCGATTGCACGATCGCGGTGGCGAGGTAATTCCAGTTGTTGACCAGGAACGCGAACAGTCCAACGAACAGCACCTTGCGGAAGAAGGGCGCCATCGGCGCTTCGCCGGCAAGCGCCCATTGCGCGCCGGCGAGCGTGATCGAAATCGCGATCAGCGCATTGAGCACATAGGTCACATCGCCCTGGATCAGGCCGAAGCCGGAATTGGCGATGGCCAGGAATTGATCCAGGAACGAATTGAGGTTGGTCGCGTCCATGGCGGCGCCTTAATTCTCGAACGCCGACCGCGCCGGATCGGGCGCAGCGGTGGTTTCGGTCGGAAAAGCGCGGCGCTGGATTTCGCGGGCGCGCTCCTCGCGTGCCAGCCGCTCCATGCGCTCCACCTCGAGCGCGCGGCCCTGCGCGATCAAGAGCGCATGGATTTCGGCGAGCTGCGAAGCCTGGATGCCGAGGAGCTGGTTGCCAGCTTGGATGGCGCCGGTTTGGCCTTCGCTCCCGGCGGAGGATTGCAGAGCCCGATCGATGCGCCCACGCGTCTCACCGATTACGCGTACGGCACGGGCCTCGGCTTCCATGGCGCGTTGCAAGCTGGCGCGGGACTCGGCCATCCAAGCATCGGATTGGCCGAGCACGTCTTCGAGATCGAACTCTTCCCAGGTTTCGGGATAGAGCGTGCGCAAATCCTCGCCCAAGCTTTCCACATCGAAGGCGATGCCTTGCGCGGTGTCGAACAGCGCGCGCGCTTGCCCGATGGATTGCGACAGTTCCAGGGACAATTGCAGCGGGTTTGCCCGCAGCATGGCCGTCGCCTGCTCGATCTGACGGATCTGATTGCGGACCTGTTCGAGCGCGCGGGCGGCCTGCATCAGGTTCTGCACGTAATTGGTGGGGTCATAGACCGTCCACTGCGCATGCGCCGGCGACGCCGCCAGCGTCGCGGCCAGCGCGGCGCTGGTCAGAAGTGAGATCAGACGTTTGTGCATGTTGTTATCCCCTTATTCGGCTGCAACGAGGGCGGGCGGCGTGTCGGCGTGAATGGATTTGGTGTGACTCTTGAAGCGCCGGATGGCGGCGGCGGCATCAAAGAGCCCCCGCGCCTCCAGCCACGCAGCGGCGAAATCGCGGGCGTCATGGCGCTTCAACACCGCGTCCATGGCTTGATGATCTTCCGGACGCGAAGCGCCGACAAAAGCCAGCGCGGCAGCGCCCAAGCCCAACTCAAACAACCGGCAGCCGTCGCGGCTGACGAGGTAATAGTCGCGCTTGGCCGTAGCGTTGCCGATCAGGTCGATCTGCCGGCCGTTCAATCCGAGCTTTTCGTAGAACGCGCGCGAGCGCGGTTCACGGGCGCGATCATTGGGCAGGAAGATGCGCGTCAAGCACGCTTCGATGATAGTGGAGGCGATGGCGCTGGCTTCCACGTCGGCCAATTCCTGGCTCGCGAACACCACGGCGACGTTGCGCTTCCGCAGCGTTTTCAGCCAATCCTGGATTTGCGCGGCGAAGAACGCGTCCTTCAAGAACAGCCAGGCTTCGTCGAGAATGAGCAAGGTGGGTTTGCCGTCGAAGCGGCGCTCCAACACGTGGAAGAGCGCGGCCAATACGGCGCCGGCGGCGGCCGGTCGGCGCATGAGATCGTCCATCTCGAACGCCTGCACGCGACCATAGCCCAGCGATGAGCGTTCGAGATCGATGAGCCGCCCATGCGGACCCGCATGGGTGAAGGGCTCCAAAGCGGCGCGCACGGAAGCGTCCTGGACGAGCGCCATATAAAGAGTGAGCGTGCGGTCCTCGATTGGACGCCCCGCCAGAATATCGAGCGCGCGCCAAAGCTCCGCGCGCATTTCAGGCGTCACCGCGACATTGGACGACGCAACCAGGCCTGCGATCCAGTCCAGCGCCCAGGCGCGTTCCTCCGGCTCGTGAATGCACTCAAGCGGCTGAAGCCCCAGCGCATCCTCTTCGCCCAGATCGAAAAAATCACCGCACAGGCCAAGAATGGTCGCGCGCGCCGAGCGGCCCTTGTCGAAGAGATAGACCTGAGCGTCCGGGTAACGCAGCCATTGTGCCGCCAGAGTAGCGAGCAGCACCGATTTGCCCGCGCCAGTCGGACCCACGATCATGGTGTGGCCAACATCGCCGACATGGAGATCGAGCCGGAACGGCGTTGCGCCATCCGTGGCGGTCAACATCAAGGGTGGCCCGTCGAGGTGCGCATTGCGCGCGGGTCCCGCCCACACTGCGCTTGTCGGCAGGAGGTGGGCGAGCGAAGGCGTCAACAGGATCGGCCGGCGCACGTCGGCATAGGCCGAACCGGGCAACGACCCGAGCCAGGCTTCGACGGCGTTGACGGTCTCGACCTGAGTGACGAAACCCAGACCGTCGGCGACCTGCTGCACTTGCCGCACCGCCTCAACGGCTGCGTCCTCGCTTTGCTCGGCGATGGTGATGGTGAGCGTGGAGTAGCCGGCGCTCACCGCGTCGGCGCCCAATTCCTGCAAAGCGAGATCGGCATCGGCGGTTTGATTGGCCGCGTCATTGTCTTGGAGCGCGCTCTCTTCCTTGAACATTGCCTCGCGCAGCATGGTGGCGAGGCCCTTGCGCTTGGAGTGCCAGCGCTTGCGTGTCTTCTCGAGTTCGCGGCGCGCTTCTTCGCGATCGAGCGGCAGATAACGCGTCACCCAGCGATAGCAGATCGGCAAGCGATTGAGCGCATCGAGCAGTCCCGGCTCGGTCTCGGAAACAAAACTTCGAACTGAAACGATCTTGAGGTGCTTGGTCCCAAGCTTGGGCGCGAGGCCACCGACGAGCGGGGCGTCGGGCAATAGCGCATCGAAATGAAACGGCGTCGCCGGCACCGCGACCCTATGCGGCCGATCGGAAATGCAATCGTGCAGATAAGTGAGCGTCGCTTCGTCACTGAGCCAGCATGCTTCCGGCATCAGCACTTCCAGCAGCGCCAGGAGTTGATCGGTCTCTTGGGCAAAGCGTTCGAGGTGGACTCGGTAATCGACGCCCGCGTTGTTGTGGGCGTCGCCGCCCTCGAACAGCACGCTTTCGAGCTTGCCTTGGCGCTCGGCAGGCGGGAGCCAGGTGAGCGTCATGAAATAGCGGCTCTCGAAGCGCGCGCCCGCAGTCTCGAATACTTGCCGGCGTTCTTCGTCGATCAGCCACGACAGCGCGTCAGGCCAGACACTGTCGGGATAGCCAGGCGCCGGCGACCGCCGCGCTTCCACATGCAGGCACCAGCCCGAGCCGAAGCGTTTGATCGCGTTGTTCACCCGCCGGCTGGCGCCGTCGAGTTCGGCGAGCGTCGAAGAATCGAGATCAGGCCCACGGAATTGGAGCGTGCGCTGGAAGGCGCCGTCCTTGTTGAGGACGATACCCGGCGCGACGAATCCCGCCCACGGCAGATAGTCCGCGAGTTTGGCGCCGGTTGGCTTGTAAGGACGAAGATCGAGCATATCTCTTCTCACACCGCGAAATAGACGGGCTTGGCCAAATGGCGCGGCCATGTTTCCAGGAACCAGGGATCGCGCGCCGCCGCCCAAGCTGCTGCGCCTTGCAACACCATCCAAAGCGGCAAGCCGATGAAAGGTTGCTGCAGACCGAGCCCGATCGCTGCGCCCAATGTGGCGTTCAGAATCGCGAAGGCGCGCGGCACGCCGCCCATCAGGATCGGGCGCGTCAGCGAGGTCCGCAGCGGCAGGCGATAGGATTCGAGATCGGCGCTCATGGCTTCAGATCAATGCGCCGCCGGCGAAGCCGAAGAAGTCGAGGAAGAACGAAACCGCCGCGAACATCACCGCGATGCCGAGACCAACGAACGCCAATTTGCGCACGCCGCCGCCACCCTCGGAGAAGATGATGGTGACACCGGCGATAACGATGGCGATCACCGCCGCGGCGCGCGCGACGGGGCCGGTGATCGAGTCCACGACCTGTTGCAATGGACCTTCCCAAGGCATGCCGGAGCCGGCCGCGTAAGCGGGCGCGGCGAACGCGAGCGCGGCTAACGTGAGGCCCGCGAGTTTCGCGGGCTGAAACTTCGACATCTTCATTGCACTTCTCCTTTGGGGCTGATGATTTCCGTAATCGCGCGTCCGCCCCGCCCCTCAGAAGGGTTCAAGCGCGCGATGAAGACGACGAGATCGACCGCCGACGCGATCAGGCGCTTCGGCGGCTGCGGCACGGCCTCCATGCAGAGGTCCTCTAACCGCGCCAGCGCATCGCCTGCTGAATTGGCGTGCAATGTGAGCAGCCCGCCGGGGTGGCCGGTATTCCAGGCCTTCAGCACTTCGAGCGCGGCGCCGTCGCGCACTTCGCCGACGACAATGCGGTCGGGGCGAAGGCGCAAGGTCATTTGCACCAGGTCGCGCATTGTAACCGCCGGGTGCGTGCGCTTGGTGAGCAGCTGCACCGCGTTGGCGCTGGCGATCTGGAGTTCGGCGGTGTCTTCAAGAATAACCACGCGCGAGGTCGTGAACGCAGGTTCCGCCAACAGCGCATTGAGCAAGGTGGTCTTGCCCGAACCGGTGCCACCGGCGACGACGATGTTGCGACGCTCGGCGACGGCTTGGCGGAGCAGGCTCACTTGGCTTTCGCTCGCCACACCTTGGCGCAGATAATCGTCGAGCGTGAAGATCGAAGCTGGCCGCTTGCGCACGGCGAGAATGGGCGCTGCCGTAAGCGGGGGCAGCACCGCCTGTACGCGCGCTGCGCTGTCGGGCAGGATCGTCGCCAGCATCGGGCGGTCCACACCCACGGTTTCGCCAGCTTCGTGCGCCAGCAACCTGATCGCCGCTTCGCAATCGGAGGCCGACAAGCGGGCGCCGGTGTCTTCAAGCCCAGTGCCCACACGATCGAGCCAGACCGCGCCATCGGCATTGACCAGCGCCTCGACCACGTCGGGCGCGGCCAGCGCCTTGGCGATCTCAGGCCCAAGCGCGCGCTCCAACGCCGAACGCCGGCGCGCACGCGGGAGGGCGCGGATGTCGACGCCGGCGCTCATGCGCTCGCTCCCATTTCATGCGCGGCGCCCTTGCCGGCTTCGTCTGCGCCATTCAACGCGCTCGCGGCTATGGATTGGCCGGGGGTCAGGCCTTTCATCAACAGATCGAGAAAGCGGTCGAACCGCGCCGCCGCACTTGCGGCGGCGGCCTGCGCCTCGACGTCGTTCATGGGTGGATTGTATTCAAGCCAGACCCGCACGAAGAGCAGCAGGCATTCTTTCATCAGCGCCTGGTCGTGCAGGAGCTTATCGAGCCGGAGTTCGACGCGGTTGAGCTGGCGGCGCTGGGTCTCGCGTGCTGCGCTGCTTGCCTGGTCGGCATTGCCGGTCACACGCGTACGCACGGCTTCGGCAATGATCGAGGATTCCGAACGCCCGAACGCACGCGCCAGCCGTGTGACCTCGCGGGCGAGATCGGGTTCGAGATAGGTTTTAATCGCACTGGTGCGCATGGTTGGTCAGACTCCCGTGAGGATTGTGGGCGCGGGCGCCGGCTCAGTTGGCGGATTGGCGTTCGGCGCATCGGCGCCGGTTGGATCGCTACGCGGCGGCGGCGCAGCCGCGCGCAATCCCGCCGCTGCCCGCTCCGAATTGGAGAGCGCGAACAGATCGCCTTGCGTGGAGACCAGCTCGACCCGTACCGCGCCTGAGGACTTGTCTTTGACTAGGCGCCCAAGCGGGGCAACATCGGTCCAATCGTGGGCCGTGGTGAGCATGGCGCGAGCGCGTGGCGCCGGCAGCAAGCGGCGCTGAAACACCTTCTCGCGGTCGAAGCGGAGTTTCTTGGCGCGGATGGGCTTTGAGCCGGCGACGAAGATCAATTGTTCGTCGCGCGGCAGTTTGCGCACATCGCCCGGACCGATCAAAGGACGGCGTTCCTCGCGATAGGTTATGGCGCCTTTGCGCGGCCCGAGAAGCGAACGCGGTCGCTGCTCGCTTTCCTGCGGGCGCACTTCCCAGATTTCGCCCGCCATGTCGGAGATGCGTTTGGCGCTATCGGCGTCGGCAGCGGCGAACGCCGTAATCACATGACAATTGTCGATGATGACATTGTCGCGGCCATAGCCGCGGGTGATGTGATTGGGGCTTTGGCAGACGAGGTAGGCTTTGAGGCCATAACCCGCCATCGCGCCCATGTTTTTCTCGAAATGCGGCATCGCGCCAAGCAGCGGGAACTCGTCCAACACCAGCAGCAGCCGATGCCGCTTGCGCCGCATCGGCGCCTCGGAACCGAAGAATTGGGAGTCACGCATGGGTTTGGCTTTCCATGAGCCCGCGCGAGACTTGATTGATCACCAGCCGCATAAGCGGCATCAGCCGCTCTACATCCGATGGCGGCGGCTGCAGAAAGAGCGTGACCGGCCGCTCGCCGCACATAAGATCGGCGACGCGGAAATCCGAGGTCGCGGTCTTTTCCGCGACCAGCGGATCGGCGAAGAGGCCGAAGAAACTCTCCGCCGTCGCCTTGATGCCGGAGCGCAAACGTTCTTCGCCGGCAAGATAGGACTCGGCCGCGTGCAGCACTTCTGGATGCACTTCCGGCTGATTGGTTTCCGGATTGCGCCGGTGCAGCGTCGTGCGCATTTCCTGCGCTGTCGCGTCGAGATCGCGCAACTTCTCGCGGACGGTCGCCAAGTTTTTGCGATGCAGCGGCTCGGCATAAAGGACGTGCAGCACCAAGCCGGTGAGTAGGTTCTTGCCGGAATTGTTCCAGAACGTTTCCGCGCCATGGGTTTCGCCATGGGGATTGACGATTGCTTCGACGATGTTCTGCACGTCGCGCACTTCGTTGGCGCCGCGTCGCGCCTCGAAGAAAGGGTTGTAACAAGCGGAATCCGCGCGCGTCGGCGCGAAATAAATGCTGGGCCCCAAGGTCGCGCGGAAACCCGCCGTGCCCGGAAAGCCGTGGCGCTCGTCGCCGAAAGCAAGCTCCCCTTTGACATCGAGCACCACCGCCGATCCGCCCCATGTGAGCAAGGTCGGCACGACATGGCCGCGCCCCTTGCCGGAGCGCGAGGCGCCGATCAGCAGCTGGTGTTCGGGTCCGTCGTAGCAGAGGATTTCGCCGTCGAGTTTGCCCAGGACGGTTCCGCCCTTGGCGAAGAGGCCGGCTCCTTCAGCATCCGCGAAAGTTCCCCATTCGCCTTGCCCGAAGGGTTTGAGATTGAGTCGACCGCGAAACGCGGCGGCGGCAACGATCACGACGCAACCGAAACCACCCACAAGAATCAAGTGCGCGATCGCGAACGGCTTGGGGAATTCATCGGCCCAATCGCGCGACCAGACGAACACGGACCAAGGCGCATAAAGAGGGGTCTCGCCGAGCTGCGCGAGCGGCGCTCCCAAAGCGGCCTGGTAGTCGAACACAGCGGCGATGAGCTGCGTCGCCAGAGACCCAGTGAGCACCACCGCCAGTGCGGCGGCTGCTCCCCCGATCGCAATCCCGCTGCGCGTGGTCATAACCCGCGTCCCCGCCAAAATGTGGCGAAGGAC
>CADEEA010000034.1:34860-36136 GCA_902826245.1 uncultured Alphaproteobacteria bacterium
CAATCCCGCTGCGCGTGGTCATAACCCGCGTCCCCGCCAAAATGTGGCGAAGGACGCCGAGCAAACCCCGCGCCCGGCCAAACCGAATTTAATTCGGTGAAGCACCCTCCCAACCGAATTAAATTCGGCGCTGTGTTTCGTAATCGGAATGAACGCGAGCGGTTGTGCCGTTTCAGCTCAGGCGACACGAACGATGTGCGGGGCCAAAGAGGCGCTCGGCGCCTTCACGTATTCCTGCACGGTGTGAACGCGGTGGACCTTGAGCGCCAAACCGGCGCGCCCCGCCGCGTTCACGAATTCATCCAACGCGCTCTTTCCCGCGGCGACCACGTGGATCAAGAAGATGTGCGGCTCAGCAGCACGAAGCGCCGAGACGATGCAGGGATGGTCGGCGATGAGTTCCGCGAGCGCGGCCTTGCGATCAGAGGAGGCGCCATCGAGGTGAATCTCGGCCAATGCGTCAAGCCCAGGGCCAAGTTTGCTCCAATCGATCACCGCGCGAAAACCGGTGATGATTCCTGCCTCTCGCAGCCGCTCCACGCGCACAAGGCAGGCCGAGGCCGAGAGCCTAATCCGCTCAGCCAGCTCCTTATTGGTGATTCCACCGTCGCGCTGCAAATGACCGAGGATCGCTCCATCGGTCGGGTCCAAATCCTTCACGCCCCACGCCCACTGCAGAATCATTACAAGGGCGCCTGTTTTTCGTAATCTTGGGATTCCGGCAATAGCGCCGTTGCCACACCGGGGTGAATTCTCACAGCAACGCCGCGGCACGCCGACACGTCAGATTCACCAGGCGATTCGCGACAAGCCTTCCTCCGCGCCGGGCGCCATTCATCGCACGGCGCGCCGGCTCATGAGGTCAAGGGCGCTTCGCAACCCTTGACCTCGCCGGCGGCCGTGCCGGGCGAGCCACGCCCGGCGCGATGGTCGCGTGCGGGCGATGGAGTACATCGCCATGGAAGACATCATCATGATCCCGCTCACCAAACTGGTTGAGAGCGAGGACAACGTTCGCCGCAGCAATCGCAAAGGCGCCATCTCGGAGCTTGCGGCCAGTATTCGTTCGGTTGGACTCCTCCAAGGTCTGGTCGTTCGCGCAGGCGACAAGGGCAAGCACGCCGTCATCGCCGGCGGCCGACGCCTGCGCGCGCTCAGGATGCTGGCCAAGGCCGGCGATATCCTAAAGAACGCGCCAATACCGTGCCGCGTCGTCTCGCCCAACGAGGCCGCGGAAATGTCGCTCGCCGAAAATATCGTGCGCCTCGATCTCTCG
>CADEEA010000035.1 GCA_902826245.1 uncultured Alphaproteobacteria bacterium
CACGCTGCGCGGCGACGCGGGCGCCGATGCACTGGTCGGCGGCGCAGGCGCTGACAGCCTTGACGGCGGCGCCGACAACGATAGCCTCAGCGGCGCCGCCGGCGCTGACGCGATCAATGGCGGCGCGGGAATCGATACAGCCGATTATTCAACCGCGGCCGCGCGCGTTGCAGTACGTCTGTGGAGCAATTCCGGGAGCGAAGGCGACGCTGCCGGCGACACGCTCACGAGCGTCGAGAACGTCACCGGCGGCGGCGGCGGCGACACAATCGCGGGAGACAGCTTCGTGAATGTCCTCGCCGGAGGCGGCGGCGCCGATTTCCTCAACGGCCTCGACGGCAACGACACGCTGCGCGGCGATGCGGGCGCCGACGTACTGGTCGGCGGCGCCGGCGCTGACGCGTTCGTGTTCAGCGTGGGCGGCGGCGCCGACCAGGTAAACGATTTCGACGCCGATGCAGCCGGGGGTCAGGACGCGCTCAACATCGCCGCCTTCGGCATCACCGCACTCGATTTCAGCGCACGCGTCTCGATCGCCGATCAAGGCGCCAACACGCTAGTCACCATCGACGGCGCAGCCACCATGCTGCTGCTCGGCGTCACCGGCGACGGCGGCAATATCATCACCCAGTCCGACTTCATCTTCGGGCCCTAGAGCGGGCGCGCGCCTGCAACGGCATGGATCGTGGGGACCGCTGATCAAAGCCAAACGACGCGGCGGCGCTCGAACGCGGCAATTTCATCGGTCCGCAAAAGCGTCAGCGTGATATCGTCGGCGCCCGCCAGCAATTTGGCCTTGCGGCCAGCCTCGATCGTAAAGCCGAACTGCTCGCCCGCGGGCGTGACTATTGTCTGCGATGAAAGATCGACGGTGAATTCACCGCCATCGGCTTCGGCGCCCAGCTCGGTGCAGATTGCCGGGTCCGCAATGGCGGGCAAAATGCCGTTATTGATGCAGTTATTATAAAAAATCTCGGCGAACGAAGGCGCGACAATGCATCTGACGCCGAAATCCAGAAGCGCCCAGGGGGCATGTTCTCGCGACGAGCCGCAGCCGAAATTGTCGCCGGCGATCAGAATTTGAGCGCCGCGAAACGGCGCCCGATTGAGAACAAAGTCGGGATTCTCACGGCCGTCAGGATTGAAACGCTGATCGGCGAATAAGCCGCGCGCAAGTCCGCTGCGCTCGGTCGTCGCCAAAAACTGCTTTGGAAGAATTTGGTCCGTATCGATGTTGGCTTCCGCCATCGGCGCGGCGACGGCGCGGAGGGTCGTGAAAGGCGTCATCGGCCAAGCCTGCGCAGATCGGCGAGCTTGCCCTCGATCGCGGCCAAGGCCGCCATCGCGGGGCTCATCAGGTGGGTCCGCGCGCCACGCCCCTGGCGTCCTTCGAAATTCCGATTTGACGTCGACGCGACGCGCTCGCCCGAAAGAGCCTTGTCGGGATTCATGCCGAGGCACATCGAGCACCCAGGCTCGCGCCACTCAAACCCTGCGGCCGTGAATACCCGGTCGAGCCCTTCGGCCTCCGCCTGCGCTCTGACCTGCCCGGAGCCCGGCACGACCATCGCGCGCACATGCGGCGCAACTTTCCGGCCCTTGGCGATACTGGCCGCCTGCCGCAGATCCTCGATCCGCCCGTTCGCGCAGGAACCGATAAACACCCGGTCAATCGCAAGCCCCTCAAGCTTCTGTCCAGGTGTTAGCCCCATATAATCGAGCGCGCGTCGCGCCGAGGCCTGCTTCACGGGATCGGCGAAACTTGCTGGATCCGGTATTGCTGCGCTTATTGGACCCACCTGCTCGGGATTGGTGCCCCACGTGACCAATGGCGCCAGCGTCGTACAATCGACATCCACCACAGTGTCCCAACGAGCATCGGCGTCCGATCGCAGCGTGCGCCAGAACGACGACGCGTCGACCCATCCTTGCTTTGGCGCGCCCGGCCGTCCCTTTAGGTAGGCCAAGGTCTGCTCGTCGGGCGCGACCATGCCAGCGCGCGCGCCGTTCTCGATGGTTAGATTGCACAGCGTCAGACGCCCTTCCATTGACAAGTTTCGCACCGCCTCGCCTGCATACTCAATGACGTGTCCGGCGCCGCCGCCCGAACCAATCTGACCGATGAGGGCCAGCGCCATGTCTTTGGCGCCGGCGCCAATCGGCGGCGCGCCATGAAATTGCACCAGCATGTTCTTCGCCTTGCGTGCACGGAGCGTTTGGGTCGCGAGGACGTGTTCGACTTCCGATGTCCCTATGCCAAACGCCAACGCGCCGAATGCGCCGTGCGTGGACGTGTGGCTGTCTCCGCACACAATCACCATACCGGGCTGGGTGCGCCCCTGCTCTGGACCGACCACATGCACAATGCCATTCCGTGGATCGCCCATGGGAAAGATCTCAACGCCGAAGTCGCGCGCGTTGACCAACATGGTCTCTACCTGGCGGCGGGCGCTTGCATCGGCGATAGCGCTGACGCCCGCGCGCTGATTTTCTGTAGGCGTGTTGTGATCGCACACGGCCAGCGTAAGCTCTGGCCGGCGCACGCGCCGACCGGCTGCTCGGAGCCCGGCAAACGCCTGCGGGCTCATCACTTCGTACACCAAATGCAAATCCACGTAGAGGAGAGCCGCGCCGTCGTCCTCGACGGCCACAAGGTGCGCCTCCCAGATTTTGTCGTAGAGCGTTCTGCCGCTCATCGCATTGCCTCAGCTGCGCTCCCGCGCCATTGCTGGAGCCACTCCGCCGAGTGCCTAACGCCGCCAAAGGCAAAGAAGTGCATGCCCGCCACTGCGCCAAAATTCGCGCTGGCGAGGGCGTCCGCGAGTTCGGCGACTAGTCGTTCGGGGCCCGCGCTTGTCATGGCTTCGCCAAGCTTTCCGGCATGTATCTCAAGCGCGCGTAGCGAGGGGCCGACGCCGCAGCGAAGCGCGAAATTCATCATCCGCAGAGTGTTGGTCGGCGCCGCGGCGCCGATGCGCACGGGCGCAGCGATTCCGCTTCGCCGCAGATCGCGGATGCAATCTAGGATCGGGGCAGCCTCAAAGCAGAATTGGGTAACAATCTCAGCACTGAGGCCATGGTGCGCGGCGTAGGCGCTCCTGTCGGCGAGCGCTTGTCTCATCGCGTGCGAGGGCTGGCTTGGATGCCCTTCAGGGTGAGCCGCAAAGCTGACGCCGCGGATGCCGCGCGTTTCTAATAACCCAGTTTTCAGCGCATCCAGCGATGCCGCGAATGGGCCGCGCGGCGGATCAATGTCGCCGGCGACAAGCAGCACGCGCGTTGCCCCCGCCTCGCCGACCATGCGCGCGAGGTAATCGTCAAGCTCCGTCTCGCTGCGAAGGCTCCGCGCCGCTATGTGCGGGATCGGCTCGAAGCCATTAGCCGCCAAGGCCCTGGCCTGAGCGACAATGGCGCGACAGGAATCATTGGCGAGGTGAGTGACGTGAACGCGGGCGCCCTGCGGGAGGCGCTCGCCGAGGACGCTCGCGGCATCCTTGTCTCGAGCGGTGACCTCGATCGAGGCGTCACCGAGCAAGCGAAGTATCTCAGCCGCCGGCGCGATCGGCTTGCTCGTGCTCAAGCCAAATCTCGCTTGCGGGAAATGACGTAGGCTTCGTCGTTGAACCACAGCCCGCCGTGCTCGCGCAGCACAGCGCGGGTGGCCTCGATATAGGCGCTATTGGCCATCGCCGCCGCGAGCCGCTCGTCTTCTATCTGGGCGACATAGACGGCCGCGTTCCATGCCGCGAGCAGGGTCGATGTGCCAATTGAGGCCGCCTCCTGATCGATTTCTCCGGGCAAGGTGTGCATGTCATAACGAAAAAAGGCCTTGGAATCGGCGGCGGGCGCCAAGTTGAAATTGTGCGCATCCTTGCCGAGCTGGGTCCGCACCTCGCGCAAGAGGTCCTGCCTGCCGGTCTGAAACGGCGCTTCGCCCGGCCAGACGCGCCGAACGATCTCGAGCCCTGGATCCTCGCCGTGGGAGTGTATGCCGATGAGACGCCCGCCGGGTCCGAGCGCGCGCGCCAGCGGCGTCACCACATGCTTGGCCTTGAACCCGATCGATGCGCGCGCCCGATAGGGCTGCGAGGCGATAACGAGGTCGAAATCGGCCTGCGCCAAGCCTCGTCGCGGCAGCACGCCGTCGAGCAAGAAGCGGCAATCCTCGCGATAGAGCATGAGCACCACCGGGCGCTGGTAGACAGGGTTGCCGGTTTTCTTCGAGGCGGTGGCGCGCCAGTTTTCCGCGAGAAAGCCCTGCAGCTCGGTGATCTGACGCTCGAACGCCGCTGTCGTTGAGCCCTTCAGCGCAACCTCCTTCCAGACCACCCGCGCGATTTCGACCGGATCGCGCGGGGTCAGCCAGGGCGCTTCGGCGTAGGGAAGGTTGGTGAACGCCAGCACGGTCGCGGGGTGTTCAAAAAAGCGGTCCGGCATCTTCTCCAGCGTCAGGCGCACATCTTCCAGGCTGATTTCCTTGCCGACGATGTAGAAGGGGTATTTCTCGAATTGATGATGCATCGCCCGCATCACCCGCGCCAACACGGTGCCGTCGCCCATGCCGGCGTCAAACACACGCAGCGCCGGGGGGCGCGGACGAATATGTTCCAGCTCCGCGGCGACCCGATCGGCGACGACCCATTTTTCGCTGCACGTATTGACGAACATCAGGTACTTCTGGCGATTGTCATAGAAGCGAAAATTGGTCAGGCCGCGCTCGCTGTCCGATTTTCCGTTCAGCGATTTGAGCGCCAAGGTGAGGTCGGCGCCCACATTCTTGCTCATGAAGGCGCGCACGCGCTCGACCGTGCTGGTGGTTACCTTGCCGCCGTTCTTGAGCCGGCCAACGAATTTTCCGTCATTGACCGCTAGCCGCCCAAACGTCGATTCCGCCAGCGTATGCACGCGGCAGAAGGCGTCGATCTCGCGCAATAATATTTCCGCCTCCATGTGCGCTCCTCAGGGCGAGCCGCCTCTTTGCGCCGCCACAGCGCTTTCGCGGCGAGCCGAAGCCGGCTTTTGCGCTAGCACCTCGCGCAAACGCTGCTCAGCGTCGCAACGATCACGCCGCGATAGGCAGTCGATCGCGACGGAGGGGTGACGCGCCCGGCGAGCGCCCCACATCACGCCATCGTGCACAATCGTCGTTTCGAGCCACGCCGCCGCCGGCGCTGCGGAAGAAACAACGGAGCGATATCGCCCAAACTGCCCCACAAAAGGCCCCCACCGGCGCTCGGCGCCTTCGGGCCCCAATTCGGTCCGCAGGCTTTGCACCCATTCCGGACTGAGATCGGGCGGCGCCACCGCGCAAAATGCAAGGCCGCCGCCTGCGCCCTCATACCCCAGAAGAATAATCCCCTCGCCTCGCGAAACTCCTCCCGGCCGCATCCAAGCGCCGCCAGGCGCTTGGATGTCGTCCCCGCACAGGCCGCTCACTAACAAGGCATCGGCGCCCCGATCAGCACCCTCGCGACTGAGCCAAATCACCCGTTTGTGGCACGTGCTCATGAATGATCTCCACGTCGCGCGTGTGAACCATGTCGTGCTCCCGCCACCACGCCTACCACATAAGCCGAATTGGCAGATGGGATACAGCCCACTCACCCGCACCGCCAGCGTGCCTAGCGCGGCGAGCTTGGTCCCCGCTTGCGTCATGCCGGCCGGCCAAGGATAGTGCCATACAGGACCTTGGAGAAACCATGCTGACACGACGCACAAGCTTGCTGGCGCTGGCCGCACTGGCGGCGTGTGCGCCGGCTGCGCACAACGACCTGATCGATGCGGCGGCGTTTTCCGCCTGGCTCGACCGCTACAAGCAGGCCTGGGAAGCGCGCGACGCAGCGCTGGCGGGCGCACTGTTTACCGAGGACGCCAGCTATCACGAGATGCCGTTCGATGCGCCGATGCAAGGCCGCACCGCCATCGAGGCCTATTGGACCCGGGTCACCGCCACGCAAACGAACGTGCGCTTCACCTACGACTTGTTGTCCTGCGCTGGCGCGCAGGGAATTTGTCATTGGCACGCAACCTTCACCAGCGCCCCGGGCGGCGAAACAATCGATCTCGACGGCGTCTTCGTCTGCGAATTCGCGGACGCGCGCACGGTGAAGGCGCTGCAGGAATGGTGGCACGTGCGCGTCACGCCAGCGGCGGCGCCGGGCGGCAAATAACACGCTCTCAACACAATTCCTGCCGCACCAGCGCTGCGCCCTCCGCCATCGCTTTCATTTTCCCGTAGGCAGACGCACGAGGCAGGTACTTCATGCCGCAATCGGGCGCGATCACGATTTTGTCCGCCGCCACGTGCGGAAGCGCCCGCTTGATGCGCGCGGCAACGACCCCCGCGGTTTCAACTTCATGCGTGGAGAGATCGATCACGCCGAGAATGATGGTCTTGCCGCGCAAACTCTCCAGCACCGAAGTGTCGAGGTTGGATTGCGCGGTTTCGATCGAAACTTGCTGAACTGCACTTCCCGCTAGTTCAGGCAGGAACGAATAACCGTCGGGTCGCGCGTGAATGATTGCGGCGTAGCCGAAGCAGATGTGCACGGCGGTCTTGCCGGTGACCCCATTGAGCGCGGCGTTCAGCGCTTCCAGACCATATTCGCGCGCCTTCTCTGGGCGCGCCTGCATGTAGGGTTCGTCGATCTGCACATAGTCAGCGCCGGCGGCGAACAGATCGCGGATTTCAGCGTTGACGGCGGCGGCGTAGTCGAGCGCCATTTCGCGTTCCGAAGCGTAGAAGTCGTTTTGCGCCTGCTGCGCCATGGTGAACGGGCCAGGCACGGTGATCTTGATCTGACGATCGGTATTGGCGCGCAGAAATTCTACGTCGCGTGTTTCCACCGGGTGGCGGCGCTTGATCTTGCCTACCACGCGAGGCACCGGATTGGGGTGGCCGCTGCGGTCAAGCGCCGATCCGGGATTATCGAGGTCGACGCCATCGAGAGCGTTGGCAAAGCGGTTGGAATAGCTCTCGCGGCGCATTTCGCCGTCGGTGATGATGTCGAGGCCGGCGCGCTCCTGGTCACGGATCGCTAGTAAGGTTGCGTCGTCCTGCGCCTGGTCAAGATATTCCGGCGCCACACGCCAGAGTTCGCGTGCGCGCACGCGCGGGGGAAATCGTTTGGACAAACTCTCGCGGTCTATCAGCCAATCGGGTTGCGGATAGGATCCCACCAGCGACGTCGGCAATAGCATGGAAATCTCCTCTTGGGCGCCTACCGCTCGGGACCGTCATAGCTAACCGCCGCGGCCGCCGCGCCTGACATGATAAAGCCGATGGGCCGCTCGCTCTCCTCTTGCAGGTGCGCGATCAGCCCGGCAGTGCGGGCCAGCAGCGACAATCCCTTAAGCGCGGCGAGCGGAAATCCGACATCCAGCATCACCGCCGGAATGGCGCCATTGACATTGACCGGCAGCGCACGCCCCAGCGCCTCGGGCAGCGCCTCGCGTATTGTGTACAGCATTTCGATATGGCGGCCCACCACGCCATGGTCTTTGGCCAATTGCAGCAACAGGTTGGCGCGCGGATCGCCGCCGCTATGTTGGGGATGGCCGAAGCCCGGGACAGCCTTCTTCTCCGCGCGTAGCGCGGCGATGGCCGCTGTCGCGACTTCGCGCTCGGAAACGCCCTCTTGCTGCGCGGCCTGCAGGCACCGTGTCAGGAAATGCCCGCACGCCTCGGCGCTACCGAGCACCACCGAGCCGCACCCCAGCAGCCCGGCCGCCACCGCGCCTTGAAACGCCTCTGGCGCGGCCGCGTATGTCATCCGCGTCGCGACCACGCTGGGCACCAGCCCGTGCTCGGCGATGGCCGTCAGCACCGCGTCGGCGAAAAATTTCTGCGTCGGATTGGGCTGAGATCCGGTAACGAGCAGCCAGAAATAGCTGGTGAAATCGGTCTTGCCGATCAGATCAGCGCAAAGATCCCTGCCGCGCACCACGATCCGTTCGGGGTCGGAGGTAGAGATGGCGCTAAAGGGCTGATCCTGCTTGCCGATGCGCATGGCGCCCCCTGGAGCGAGTGCTGCCGATTATTTCGACATTCGAAGTTGTGTTCGTTATGCGAATTTTCTATGGTTTTTGTCAAGGCGAAGCGCGCGTCTGTTGGCGGGAGTAGGTATGGCCCAAGTGTTGAACGGCGTCACGGTCCTGGAAATGGGCACGTTCATCACCGGGCCGGCTGCGGGCATGCTGCTGGCCGATCTCGGCGCGGATGTGATCAAGATCGAGCAGCCAGAAACCGGCGACCCGTTCCGCGCCTTCAGGGGCGGCCTCTACAGCCCTCATTTTCAAACCTATAATCGCAACAAGCGCTCAGTTACGCTCGACACCCGCCAGCCACGCGATCTCGACCGCTTCGACGAACTCGTTTCAGGCGCCGACGTTTTCATCCAAAATTTCCGCCCCGGCGTGGCCGAAAAAATCGGCGTGCACGCACCGCGCTTGCAGGCGATCAATCCAGCATTGGTTTATTGCTCCATTTCCGGCTTCGGGCCCAACGGGCCCGACCGCGACCGCCCGGCGTTCGACACCGTGGCGCAAGCCGCCAGCGGCTTTCTTCGCCTCCTGCTCAACCCGATGAACCCGCGCGTGGTCGGCCCCGCGATCGGAGACGCCGTCACTGGCTTTTATGCAGCGCTTGGCGTGCTCGCCGCGCTGAATGAGCGCCATGCGACCGGCAAGGGACGCCTCGTCGAGACCTCGATGTTCGAGGCGATGTGCCATTTCAATCTGGACGATTTCACCCACTATCTTTCAGCAGGCGAGGAAATGGGTCCGTTCAGCCGCCCCCATGTTTCGCAATCCTATGTGTTCGAGTGCGCCGATGGCCGCTGGCTGGCGCTGCACATGTCCTCGCCCCCCAAGTTCTGGGAAAATCTGGCGGAGGCGGTTGGCGAGCCTGAGATGCTGCGCCGCCCGGAATTCTCCAGCCGCACCGCGCGCATCGAAAACTACGAGGCCGTGCGGGCGCATTTGGCGGCAATTTTCAAGACCAAGCCGCTCGAAACCTGGTGCGAAACGCTTGAGCGGCGCGAAGTGCCCCATTCGCCGGTCCGCAATCCCGCCGATGTGCTTGCGAGCCCACAAGCCAGGCACCTTCGGCTGGAGCTGGAAGCGACCCACCCTCTCATGGGCAGCTTCCGAACAGTGCGTTCGCCGCTGAGCTTCGATGGCGAAGCCAGCATGACGCTCCGCCCGCCCCCCGTCTTGGGCGAGCACAACGATGAAATCCTCGATCAACCGCGCAAAATCCAGGCCGCCGAATAGAATCCCTCATGAGCAGACCGCCCAAGCCCGACAAGGATCCGGAATATCTCTCCACACTGGAGCGCGGGCTCGCGGTGCTGCGCGCGTTCAACCAGAACAATCCTGAAATGCAGCTGAGCGAGGTGGCCGCCATCACCGATCTCAGCCCCGCGGTGGCCCGCCGTTGTTTAAACACGCTGGTCCAGCTCGGCTACGTGGCCAAGCATGGCCGACGCTTCCTGCTGCGCCCGGAAGTGCTGGTGTTCGGCTCGGCTTTCATGTCATCAATGAATCTTGAGACTGTGGCGTTGCCGGCGTTGCAGCGCCTGCGCGACGAGACTGGGGACTCATCCTCGATGGCGGTGCTGTCAGGTCACGAAATTCTCTACGTCGCCCACGTTTCCACCAATCGCCACATCCGGGTCAGCGCCAATGTCGGCACTCGCTTTCCGCTGCACGCGACCTCGCTTGGCAAAGTGCTGCTGGCCTTTCAGGGCGAAGCGGCGATCGAGGCGTACCTCAAAGGCGCGGTGCTCACTCAATTCACCGAGCGGACCATTACCGATGTGGCGGCGCTGCGGGAGCGCTTGGCCCAGACGCGAGCACGGGGCTTCGATTCCGCGCTCGATGAACTCGACTACGGGATCGTCTCGGTCGCGGTGCCGGTGTTCGACAAGGATCGGCGCGTCCCCTGCGCTATCAATTGTTCGACGACCACTTCGCGCATCTCCCAGGAAGAGTTGATTGCCGCTCGTGTGCCGCTTTTGCAGCAGGCCGCCCGTGAAATCCGCGCGGCGTTGCTCAAACACCCCTTCCTTGCGCATTCGCTGACTGGCTCGGTTTTTTTCGAATATCGAACTTGACTTCGTATGTCGAATTACTAGGCTTGGGTCCAAAGCGACAACGGGGCGGAGCGCGCCAATTTTTCGGCCTACCGCCCGACAGCAAGAATTTGCTCGCTAGGGGAGAAATTGGCCATGTCTGCTTCGTTCAAGAGTCTCTTGGGATTAGTTGGAGTTTCGGCGCTTGCCGTGCTGTCGGCGCCAGGTTTGGCGTCGGCGCAAACAAGCGGCGACCAGCCGGCCAGCGACGAAATTGTGGTCACGGCGCGCCAGCGTTCGGAAGCGCTGCAGGATGTTCCTGCTGCGGTCACCGCGTTCAATTCCGCAGCCATCGAGGCGCGCGGCATTCAGCGCCCCGCGGATTTCATCGCCTCGGTCCCGAATGTGACATTTGTGGAAACGCAAAACGCCGGCACCAGCTTCCTGGTGATCCGCGGCATCTCGCAGGCCCGCAACAGCGAGCCGTCAGCAGCAATCGTTGTCGACGGCGTGCCGATGACGCAACCGGCCCAGTTCAATCAGGAACTGATCGATATCGAACAGATCGAAGTGGTGAAAGGCCCCCAAGGCGCGTTATACGGGCGCAACGCCATCGGCGGCGCCATCCTGATCACTACCCGCCGACCCAGCGACGAATTCGAAGGCCGCGTCAGCGCGGGTTATGAATCGGGACCTGGCTATAAACTGCAAGGCTCAGTCAACGTGCCGCTCGCGGAAAACTTCTGGGTGCGCGGCGCGGTTTCGTACTTCGACACCGAGGGACATTTGGAGAATGTCAATACCACCGACGCCTCGGCGGAAAGAAACGCCGATCCGGTCAATGACCTGAACGCGCGGATCTCATTTCTGTATGAGCCGACCAGCAATTTCAGCGCCGATTTGCGGCTGTCCTCGGACAATCTAGAAACCCGGGCGCTGTACTACGTGATCAACGATTTCGGCGATCCCGAGTTCAACGACCCCAACAGCACCAAGCGGCCGATCGATCTCAACAATTCGGGGATCAACGAACGCGATATCTTCGACGCAGCGCTGCGTCTCAATTATGAGACTTCCTACGGCACCTTCACATCGATCACGGGCTACAACACGGTCGAAGAAATTCTGACCGGTGACGGCTATACCTTCGATCCCCTTGGCGCCAGTCGCATCTTTTTCGATTTCAACCAGGCGCAATTCCTGGACGTCGATACCATCACGCAGGAATTCCGCTTCACCTCGCCGTCTGAGCAGAAATTCCGCTGGATCGCCGGCGCGCAATTCTTCCAGACCGATCGCTTCATCGCCACCGGCAATCAATTGGACACCGGCAATGGCGTGATCCCAGTCGGCCGCGTGCCCATTACTGACCCTAATCACTTCTCGATCAGCCATCTGGCCGACAGCCAGGATCAATTCGCCTGGGCGGCCTATGTAGACACCTCCACGAGCCTCACCGATCAACTCGAGTTGTCGGTCAACGTCCGTTACGACCACGATCGCCGCGAAAACACCACGGACACGCCCACCGGCTTCCTGCCCTGCGTGCCGAACCCCACCACTTGTGCAACCGGTCTCGCGCGCGAAGAGACCTGGGACGATGTCCAGCCGCAGGTGATCTTGCGCTACGAGGCGAGCGACGACCTGAACATCTATGGCAGCTACAGCCGCGGATTCCGTAGCGGCGGCTTCAACCAGACAGGCGTCGGCACTGTCGCAGCCGCGGCCGGCTTCTTCAATGTCGGCGACACGTTCGACCAGGAAACCGCGGACACTTTCGAAATTGGCCTCAAGAGCAGCTTCATGGGCGGGCGCGGCAATTTCAGCGCCAGCGCTTACAGCACTCACGCGGAAGGCACCTATTACTTCGTCTTCCTCGCCGCGAACTCGACCCAGAATCTCGGCAATATTGACGAGGTCGAGTACCAGGGCTTCGATCTTGAGCTGAATGCGCGACTCACCGACAATTTCATGGTTAATGCCGGCTTTGGCTACACCGACAGCGAAATCACCGAGTTCCCTGATGCGGTGGCAGTGGGCGCTCAAGCGCCGCTGGTGTCTGAGTACACGTTCAATCTCGGCGCTCAGTACACAATGCCGCTTTGGGGCGATGTCGAGGGCATAGTGCGTGCCGATTATAATCGGATCGGCGACACGATTTTCACGATCCCGTTCAGCGCACCTTCGCAAGCGCTCGATGCAACACCTATCGCCCGCGACCCGGTGAATCTCGTGGATCTGCGAGTAGGCATACAAGGCGACGCCTGGTCGCTGATCGCGTGGTCCAAGAACTTGCTGGATGAGGAATACAACACCGAATACTCGCCCGGCGGCTTCCTGTTCAAGGCGCAGCCCATGCGCTGGGGCCTTGAGCTGACGCGGAGGTTCTGAGCTGCTTCATGTTCGGTTGGTTTGGACCTAAGAAGAAAAAGGCGGAGGCGTCGGGCGAGCCAAAGGCAAACCCGGCGCCTCAGCCGTTAAAGGAGGCACCACGGGTGACCAAGATTCTGGTTCTTTATTATTCAAGCTACGGCCACATCGAGATCCTCGCGCGCGCCATTGCCGAGGGCGCGGCGCAGGTCCCGGGCGCGGAAGTCTCGATAAAGCGCGTCCCTGAATTGGTGCCGCCAGAAGTCGCGGCCAGTTCCGGCATGAAGGTCAATCAGGATGCGCCGTTCGCGGATCCGAACGAACTCGGCGATTACGACGCCATTATCGTCGGCACGCCGACGCGCTTCGGCAATATGGCCGCGCAAATGCGCAATTTCTGGGATCAGACCGGCGGCTTGTGGGCCAAGGGTGCGTTGGTAGGAAAGGTCGGCAGCGTGTTCAGCTCGACCGCGAGCCAGCATGGCGGCCAGGAAACCACCATCATCGCCACGCAGATCACGCTGCAACATCACGGCATGATCATTGTCGGCCTGCCCTACGCGTTTGCCGGCAACACCATTATGTCCGAGATCAGCGGCGGCGGGCCCTACGGCATCACCACGATCACCGGTCCCGATGGCTCGCGCATGCCGAGCGCCAACGAACTTGAAGGCGCGCGCTTCCAGGGTCGCCACGTTGCCGATATCGCGGCGCGACTGTTTCGGTGAGAATTGAGGCGTTGTCGGCGCCGTGCTAGATTTTTCGGAATACCCGCCCATGAGGAGGCCAACGATGTTCGGGAATGGCAAGAAGAAATCCAATGGTGGCGCTCTACCGGCGCGGCTGCACCACACCGCCTATGTCACCAAGGACATGGAGGCCACGCGCAAATTCTATGAAGATGTGATCGGGCTGCCCTTGATGGCGACCTGGTGCGAGAGCGACGAATTGTTCGGCGCGGTGCGCACCTACATGCACACGTTCTTTGGTCTCGCCGACGGCAGCGCGCTCGCGTTCTTCCAATTCGAAAAACCCGAAGACCAGGCGCAGTTCGGCCCGGCAATGCCGTTCAGCCCGTTCCATCACATCGCGCTTTATGTCGACAAGAAAGCGCAGCAAGAAATCGAGGCGCGCATCAAGGCGGCGGGTTACACGGAGCCGGGGCACTTCGTGCTCGAGCACGGCTATTGTCGTTCTGTCTACGTCACCGATCCCAACGGCATGATCGTCGAATTCTGCTGCGACGCCGACCACGCCATGAAAGACGCCGACAAGTGGAAGAAAGACGCGCACGCCAGTCTGAAACGTTGGCTCGCCGGCGATCACACCAGCAACAACAATTACCGGCGCGAGGCCGCGCACTAGGGCGAGGCGCAATATGGACCGCCGGCGCCCTCGCCGGCAGGCGGCGCTTCAACCTGCCCAAGGCGGTGCGATGGCAGCCAACGCTGCCGGCGAGGGCGCCGGCGGTCCGAATTTTCATCTCGCGCCCCGCCGATGAGACGCATCGGCGTAGACAGCGGCGACATCGTATGCGCCCAAGCCGGCGACGCGAGCGCCGCGTCCACTTTGGTGTTGCTGCACGGCTGGACGCTGGACCATCGCATGTGGGCGCCGCAGCTTGCCGCCTTCGCGGTGGATCGTTTCGTGCTTGCGCCAGACCGGCGCGGCTTTGGCGCATCGAGCGCGGCTCCCGACCTCGCGCGCGAAGCTGATGACGTGATCGCGCTGCTCGATCATTTCGCGCGGCCAAGCGCGATCCTGGTGGGCATGTCGCAAGCCGGACGCGTAGCGCTCGACTTTGCCGTGCGTTTCGCCGACCGCACACGTGGCCTTGTGCTGCAAGGCGCGCCGGCGAGCGGGGTCACCCCAGGCCCAGGAGAAGACGAAACCATACCCATTGTCGAATATGCAGCGCTGGCGCGCAGCGGACATCTGCAGGAGATGAAGCGACTTTGGCGCACGCACCCGCTCACCCAGACAGCTACGCCGGCCGCGCGCAGCGCCGTCGATCGCATGATCGAGAGCTATGCCGGCCGCGACCTCGCCGCCGCCAGTTCTCTGCGCGATTCGGAATCGCACGACCTTGCCCGGATCAGCGCGCCCGCGCTTGTCATCACCGGCGCGCTGGACACGCCATGGCGGCGCCGCGCCAGCGACGCCCTCGCCCGTGTGCTTCCTGGCGCGACGCGCGCCGAGATCGCCGAAGCGGGACACTTGTGCAACTTGGATCAGCCCGAGAGCTTCAATCGCGAAATAGCGCGCTTTATAGCCATGTTGGCGGATTAGGCGCGCTACTTCCAGAATTGCTTCGACGCTAGCGCAGCGCCTTCGGACAAAGACTTGAGCTTGGCGAACGCGACATCTGGATCGACGCCGCCCGAGCCGACGTGAATCGAAAATCCGCAATCGACGCCCGCCATCACGTTGTCGCGCCCGACCAGATGCGCGTAGCGCGCGATACGCTGCGCCACCAGTTCGGGGTGCTCGATATAGTTTGACTGGCACTCGATCACGCCGGGGATCAGCACCTTGCCTTCAGGTAGCTTCACGCTCTCGAACAACGCGTATTCATGGGCGTGGCGCGGATTGGCGGCCTCGAACAGGATCGCATGGGGTTTGGCCGTCCAGACCAGATCGATGATGTCCTTGAACGGCACGTCGCAATGATGCGGCCCCGGATAATTGCCCCAGCACATGTGCATGCGGATTTGCTCGGCTGGAATGTTGGCGACGGCGCGGTTCAGCGCTTCGATGTGCAGCGCCATGCGGTCGCGAAAACCCTTGAGATCGAGATCTGCATATTGGGTGTGGCGCCCCATCGCCAGGTCGGGGCAGTCGATCTGCAAAATGATGCCGGCGGCGGCGATGGTCTCATACTCGTGCCGCAAACCATCGGCGACGGCGAACAGATAGTCCTCGTGGTTTGGATAGTATTCGTTGCCAAAGAACAGTGTGGTTACACCCGGCGATGCTGCGCTCATGAACGGCTGGGCGCCGGGATGTTCTCCGAGCGCCGCTTTCAGCCGCTCGGCGTCCTTGCGCGGCGCATCCATGTCCTTGACGGAGATCGGTCCGTTGCATGCAGGCGTCTTGCGGTGCTTGCGGCCGGGATCGGCGGCGGTGCGCGCCTTCAGCCCCGGAAAATCTTCGAGATCTTGGAATCTGTAGCTATTGCCTGCGCCGCCGAAACCGCTGAGCCTGTCCTTAATGTAAGTCGCGTAGCTCGGCTTGGACATCTCGCCATCGTTGACGATATCGATGCCCGCGGCGCGCTGGCGCTCCACCACCTGGTGCACCGCGCGCTCCACCTGCGCCTCCAAAACGGCTGCATCGAGCGTACGCCCATCCTCGCGCGCGAACATAATCTCGATCAGATCTTGCGGGCGCGGCAAACTGCCAACATGGGTGGTCATGAATCGTGTCGCGCCCATCGCTTCGCTCTCGATTGCGTTCAAAGCCGTTCCGCGTAGCACCGCGCCGTCACAACCTAACGCGCGCCATCGCCCATGCAACGCCTGATCGCGGCGCCGGGACAATGGTCGCCGGCGTCCTTCAAGCTTGGCCAAGCGGTGGATTTTCGGCCGATGATTCCAAGTTGAGCGGCCATCTAAACACACAGATGGATTATGCGGTCGCTGCAGGGGCGGCGCGAAGTCTACGTGCACCAGCGAGCGCGTGGCATTATCGAGTGATATTCTAGAAAAAGTCGAACGACTGTGTTGAACGGTCGGGAAAAAACTATTTTAGTTCAAGCCGTTTAGTGGTGGACCCGAGGAGGATCGAACTCCTGACCTCCGCATTGCGAACGCGGCGCTCTCCCAGCTGAGCTACGGGCCCGAAGCGCCGTCCTGGCGCCTAGGAAGCGCGGGATATAGGGCCGCGCCCGGGCGAGCGTCAACCTGGAGGAGTGGCGGCTCAAAAGACCCGCTCCCCCGCTTCGGCTCATGGGCTGGAGCGCTCGAATCGATGGCGATTCAACGGTCCCGCCGGATCGCCCGTGTTGCTTCCTGGACGAATCTGGCTTGCCCGGTTAGGAGGGCGGCCATGCCCACACAACAATCCAGCGGCCTGCTCGCGATCGTTTTTTCTCTCGCCGACACCTTGATCGGGCTCATCATAGTTGTGCTGATTGTCAATGTGGTGATTTCCTGGTTATACGCCTTCGACATCCTCAGCCGCCGCAACCCGTTCGTGAACTCCGTCTATGAGTTTTCACGCCGCGTTACCGATCCGTTGTTGCGGCCGCTGCGGCGGCTGATCCCGCCGATCGCCAATGTAGATCTCTCGGTGCTCGTGCTTTTGCTGCTGCTTCAAGGCGTTGCGCGGCCACTGCTCTGGTGGGTTTACGGTTTGCTGGTGGGCACGGGGCCTGTGCTTTGAGAGGACCGGTGCTCTGAGCCGGCTGCTGGTGCGGCTGACGCCCTCGGGCGGCGCCGACCGCATCGACGGCGCGGCGCGCGATCCCGAGGGGAAGCTATACCTGAAGGCCCGCGTGCGCGCTGCTCCGGAGGACGGCAAAGCCAACGCCGCATTGGAAACGCTGATCGCCAAGGCGTTCGGCGTGGCCAAGGGCGCGGTCAGCGTCGCACGCGGACACAAGGCGCGGCTGAAAACCGTCGAGATTGAAGGCGTAAGCGAAGCGGAGATTGCCGCTTTTGTTGCGCGATTCGATGAAGCCTAATATGGACCGCCGGCGTCCCCGCAAGCTGGCGGCGGCGCTGGCCGGCGGGGCGCCGGCGGTCCAAGAAGGGCGCCATGATCGCACGCACCATCGATGGAAAAGTCATTGCCGCCAGCGTGCGCACCGATGTGGCAGAAGCGGTGAAGCAATTGCCCGGGCAGCCGGCGCTCGCCGTCGTGCTGGTCGGCGACGATCCGGCTAGCCATGTCTACGTCGCTTCGAAAGCCAAGCAGACGGTTGAAGCTGGAATGCGCTCGGTTGAAGTGCGCCTGCCCGCTGACACCGCGGAAGCAGCGCTGATCGCCAAGATCGAAGCGCTTTCGCGCGATCCCGAAATTGACGGCATCCTGGTGCAATTGCCTTTGCCCAAGCATATCGGCGAAGCCATAGTCCTGGCCGCGCTGGATCCGCTGAAGGATGTTGATGGCCTGACTGAGGCTAATGCCGGCAAGCTGGTTCTGGGCAAGCCTGGCCTGCGTCCATGCACGCCAGTCGGATGCGTGATCCTGGCAAAGAGCGAACGGTCCGATCTTTCCGGCGCTAACGTCATCGTGATCGGCCGCTCGATCCTGGTGGGCAAGCCGGCCGCACTGTTGTTCCTGGAGCAGAACGCGACGGTGACGGTGGCGCACTCCAAGACGCGCGACCTCAAAATGGTGTGCCGCGGCGCCGACATTTTGGTCGCCGCGGTGGGGCGCCCTGAGATGGTGCGGGGCGACTGGATCAGGCCCGGCGCGATCGTCATCGATGTCGGCACTAATCGCGTACCTGCGCCGGAGAAGGGACCCGATGACCAGGGAAAACCCAAGACCAAACTCGTCGGCGACGTGCATTTCGCCGAAGCGTGCGAGGTCGCGGCGGCTGTCAGCCCCTCCCCTGGCGGCGTTGGCCCCATGACCATCGCCTGCCTGCTCCGCAACACCGTGTTGGCCGCCTGCGCGCGCCGGGGCTGGGCGATCCCGCATCTGCTGGAGGGGGGATAAAAGCGGCAAGCGACGCTTGTGAGCGCCTTACCGCTCGTTTAGCTTCCGAGCACAATTTTCCCAGGGAGGGGAACATCGTGGCAAATGGAAAACCAGCCGGCGGCCTTGGTCGCTTGTTTATCCGCAAGTCGGTCGAGCAAATGCACGCCGAGCACGCGCAAGGCGAACTGAAAAAAACGCTCGGGCCGCTGAACCTGATCTTCCTAGGCATCGGCTGCATTATCGGCACCGGTATTTTCGTGCTGACTGGCCGCGCGGCGGCCGAATTCGCCGGCCCCGGCATCATGATTTCATTCGTCATCACCGGCACGTTGTGCGCGCTGGTGGCGCTGGCTTACGCCGAACTTGCCGCCGCGATCCCGGTTTCCGGCTCTGCCTATTCCTATTCCTACGCCTCCATGGGCGAGATCGTCGCCTGGGTGATGGGGTTGCTCTTGGTGCTCGAATACGGGCTGGCGGCTTCCACCGTGGCGGTGGGCTGGTCGGGCTATGTGGTGAGCTTCCTGCATGAGAATTTGGGTGTCAATTTACCTCACGCACTAACCCAGGCGCCCGGCGCCATGGTGGCGACAGAAGCCATCAATCTCACGATCAGCAACCCCACAATTGACGTGAACGGGATTACTTCGGTGCTGCAAGACGGCACGCGCGTGACGTTGCGCGCGGCGGAGAGCGCTGATGCATTGAACGCGACGCTCGCGGGCGCCCACGCGATCGAATTCAAGGAATTCGACGCAGTCGGACGCTACAACATCGATTTGACGCCCGCTATGCAGGCGACGCTACAGGCCGCCGCGGAGGGGACCAACCAGGCAACCGGCGCCAACGTGCAGATCGCCCAGGGCGCCACGCTTTCATTCCTAGACGGCGCGGGCGCGCGCGGCGTGGTCGACAGCGCCACCGTGCAGGGTCTCGTCGGCAAATCGATCACACCGGCGGCTTTCAACCTGCCCGCGCTATTAGCCTTGGCTGCGGTGACCTGCTTGCTTGTGGTCGGCATTTCCGAGTCCGCGCTCGTCAACAATGTCGTTGTGGTTATCAAGGTCGCCGTCGTTGTTGCGTTCATTGTGATCGGCGCGCCCTACGCCCTGCAAACCGGCCCCGACAATTGGACGCCGCTTGTCCCGCCACAATTGCCGCCACCTCCGGCGGGCGCCGACACCAGTTTGTGGGGCCAGATCCAATCGGCGCTATGGAACGTGATGACCGGCCAAAACACCGGGCGCTACGGCATTGGCGGGCTGATTGCAGGCGCGGCCACCATCTTCTTCGCCTATATCGGCTTTGAAGCGGTCTCGACCGCTGGCGCAGAATCCAAGAACCCCGCGCGCGACATGCCTATCGGCATCTTGGGTTCGCTGCTGATTTGCACCGTGCTCTACATTCTCACCGCGGCGGTGCTGGTCGGTATTGTGCCGTACACGGAACTCAACAACGCCGCGCCCATCGCCAAGGCGGTTGACGCAATTGGACTGCCAGGGTTCGCGATTGCGGTGAAGGTCGGCGCCATCGCCGGGCTCTCCTCAGTGATGCTGGTGCTGCTCTACGGGCAGACGCGCATTTTCTACACCATGGCGCGCGATGGGCTGATCCCCTCCGTATTCGCGAACGTGCATTCGAAGTTCAAGACACCCTGGGTCAACACCATTCTGGTTGGGCTCATGGCCATGGGCTTCGCGGGCTTCATGAGCCTCGACGCGCTTGCGGACCTGACCAATATTGGCACGCTGGCCGCTTTCGCGATCATCTGTATCACCGTGCTCTACCTGCGCTTTGCGCGTCCTGACATGAAGCGGCCGTTCAACATGCCGCTGCCGGTTATGGTGGTGGTTTCCACATTGGGCGCGCTGATGTGCGTGTTCTTGCTGATGTCGTTGATGGCCAAGGACGCCACCCGCAATTTCTTCCTGATCTATCTCGCGGGCGGGTTCGTCGTCTATTTCCTCTACGGGCTCTGGAACTCGAAGCTGGCCAAAGGCAACGCAGCATAAGCGACCAGACGCCAACAGAAATCAGCCGCCGGCTCGCAGTGGCCGGCGGTTTTTTTGTGTAGATTCATACCATCGACCTCAAACAAACTTCGTCATTCCGGGCTTGCGAAGCAAGACCAGGAACCCAGGGGCGAACGTACAACTCTACGATTTCCTGGGTTCCGGGTTCGCACTGCGTGCGCCCCGGAATGACGGAGTTCCTGTTTATATGATGGCCGCTGCTGCGCCTACTCCGCGGCCAGCACATCCAGTGGCGGCGCCATGTCCGGTTGGGCTTCGGCATCGTGCAAGCCTAGCGCTGTCAGCATGGTGGCGGCGACTTGGCTCAGAGTGGCGCAATGCTCCATCGAATAACTCTGCGTCGCGCCCACGCCAGGCCCGCGCACGGCGATGAAATCGGCGTCCGAGCCGGCATGGCGAAGTCCCGGCACGATAATGCCGCGCCAACGGCCGCTGCCATGGCCGCGCCAGCGATCGTCCCCAGCCCGCCCGCGGCCGTGATCGGCGGTGATGATCATGGTGGTGCGCCCGGCGGTGCGCGGATTGGCTTGGTAGGCGTCCCAGATCTCGCGCGCGAACGCATCGGCCTCGCTGGCGGCGGCGAGATATTGTTCGTACTCGCCTTCGTGCGCTCGATTGTCGGTATCGCCGAGCGCCACGTAGAGCACCCGCGGTGGATCGGCGAGAGCGGCGCGCGCAGCCGGGATCACTTGCGGATCGTGGGGGGCGCCGTAATCAGGCGGCGTAAAAATGGAAAGCCCGCTGCGCGCTTCGTTCAAGATCGCGCGCATGGTCTCCCATTCCGCGAACACGCGCACCGAAAGCCCGCGGCGCGCGAGGCGCTCAAGCACGGTGACATCGTCATTGGGAATCGCCGCATTGTAGCGCACGGCCGGATTGGGTCGGCCGGACAACATCTCCGCGTAACCGGGGTAGGAAAACCAGAAATCGTTGCTCACGCGCGCGCAGGAATTGGCGTCGCGATTGCCGATCAACGCGCCGGTCTGCGCAAAGCTCAGCAGGAACGGCGTTAAGGCTGCGGCGCGATCTGGCGCGTCAACATAGCGCGCACGGTAAGCCGGATCAGTTACGAGCGCTGGATCGGCCCCGCGGAACAGCTCCTCCCAGCGATAGCCGTCGATGGTGACGAGGATGAGGTATCGGTCCTCAACCTCCTGGGCGCGCGCGGGCGGGGCGATAAATGCGAGCACCGCGCTGAGCGCAAACATCAAGTGACGCATATTGTTCCCTCCACCCACACCGAACACCAAGACACTACCACCCATCCCCGGATGGCCTGGTCAGTTCTCACTGGATCACAACATAGCCGGGAGCACCCGATCCGGCGGCTTATGCCCATCGGCGAACGTCTTGATGTTGATGATCACCTTTTCGCCCATGTCGATGCGGCCTTCGATGGTGCCGGAGCCCATGTGCGGGAGGAGTACAACATTCGCGAGCTTCTTCAGCTTCGGATTGATCGCCGGTTCGTTCTCGAACACGTCGAGCCCCGCCCCTGCCAGTTCACCTTTTTCCAGCATGCGCGCGAGCGCGGCTTCATCGATCACTTCGCCGCGCGCCGTGTTGACCACGTAGGCGTGGGTTTTCAGCAGCGCCAGCCGGCGCGCGCTAAGCAAGTGGTAGGTCGCTGGCGTGTGCGGGCAGTTCACGCTGACGATATCCATGCGCGAGAGCATCTGGTCGAGGCTGTCCCAATAGGTCGCCTCCAACTCCTGCTCGATATGGGCGGCGACCTTGCGGCGGTTGTGATAGTGGATCTGCAGCCCGAACGCCTTGGCGCGCCTCGCCACCGCCTGGCCGATGCGGCCCATGCCGATAATGCCGAGCCGCTTGCCGGTGATGCGCCGCCCCATCATCCAGGTTGGGGTCCATCCGGTGAATTTGTCCTGCTCAATGACGCGCACGCCTTCGATCAGCCGCCGTGGCACGGCGAGGATCAGCGCCATGGTCATGTCGGCGGTGTCCTCGGTCAGAACGCCTGGCGTGTTGGTGACCGTAATGCCGCGCTGAACAGCGGTGGCGACGTCGATATTATCGACCCCGGCGCCGAACTGGGCGATCAGGCGCAGCTTCTCACCCGCACGCGCCAGCACACGGCCGTCGATCCGGTCGGTTACGGTCGGGGCCAGAACATCGGCGCGGGAAACCGCGTCAGCCAGCTGCTCGGCGGTAAACGGCGTATCATCGACATTGAGCTCGGCGTCGAACAGCTCGCGGAGCCGGGTTTCAACCGGATCGGGGAGCCGGCGGGTGACGATGACCTTGAGGTTTTTCGACGACATTTAGCTTCCATAAACCACGCTGCGCATTGCTCCAAGGCTGCGTGTTAAACTGGCTTTCATCGAAGCTGGCGCAAGGTCACATCTCTTCGTTCTCGCCGACGAAGAAACAAAAACAAGGTGGTGGGTTATGGGCCGTGGGAGCTTGGCCGCGCTTAGCGCGGCTTTCGCCATGATTTCGTTGAGTGCGGAGGCTGACCAGCCCGCGATAGGCGCCGACTCGCAGCGCCCGGTGCCGCGCTATGTCAGCCTCGCGAGCGAGACCGCCAACGGCCGCCATGGGCCCGGCCTGGAACACCAGATCGACTGGGTCTACCAACGCCCAAGCCTGCCCCTGCGCGTAACCGCCGAAAGCGGACCCTGGCGGCGGGTGGTCGACCCTGACGGCGACCAAGTCTGGATCCACGCCCGCAATCTCGAAGAGCGCCGTACTGTATTTCTCCGCGCCGAGGCCCCGTTGCGGCGCGACCCGAACGAGAGCGCGGCGCTGAGCGCGGTGCTCGCAAAGGGCGTCGTTGGCGCCCTTACCGGCTGCGCGGGCGACTGGCGGCGGGTGGCGGTCGGCGGCCGCGTCGGCTGGGTGGAGGCGGGGGCGCTCTGGGGCGCCGATAGTTGCGCCGCGCCCTAGACGATGTTCAAGGCCACCCGCCTTTTCCTTGCCGGGGCCCATCCCCGCTTGTAAGCCGTTGGCATGTCGGAAAGACCCTCATCGCTTAGCTACGAAGACCTGATCGCCTCCGGCGAAGGCAGGCTGCACGGGCCCAGCAACGCGCAGCTGCCGCTGCCGCCAATGCTGATGTTCGACCGCATCACCCACATTGCCGAGACCGGCGGCGTCCACGGCAAGGGGAAGGTAATCGCCGAACTCGATATCCGGCCCGACCTCTGGTTCTTCGATTGCCATTTCCGTGGCGATCCGGTGATGCCAGGATGCCTGGGCCTCGACGCGATGTGGCAGCTCGTGGGCTTCTTCATGTGCTGGATGGGCGGCCCTGGCAAAGGACGCGCGCTGGGCGTGGGCGAAGTCGAGTTCCGCGGCCAAGTCACGCCGGCGCGAAAACTGCTGCGCTACGAGATTGACCTCAAAAAGGTCGTGCTCCGTCGAATGTGCCTCGCCGTTGGGGACGGGGTGATGTTTGCCGACGACACTCCCATCTATAGCGCGAACGACCTGAAGGTCGGCCTGTTCACCGCCGAACAGCTGGCAGCAATGAAGTAGGAGAGCTCCCATGCGCCGCGTCGTCGTCACCGGAATGGGGATCGTCTCCTCAATTGGGAACAACACACAGGAAGTGACCGCGAGTTTGCGGGAGGCCAAGTCCGGCATCCGCGCTGCGCCGGAATACGCCGAGAAAGGCATGCGCTGCCAGGTGCACGGCGAGCCGCAAATGAAGCCCGAGGAAGTGGTCGATAAACGCGTCATGCGCTTCATGGGCGAAGGCTCGGGCTGGAACTATGTGGCCATGCAGCAAGCGATCGCCGATTCCGGCTTGCAGCAGAGCGAGGTCTCCAACGAGCGCACCGGCATTATTATGGGCTCCGGGGGGCCTTCAGCTGCGGCCATCGTGCTCGCCGCCGACACCGCGCGCGAAAAGGGCGCCAAGCGCGTCGGGCCGTTCGCGGTGCCGAAAGCGATGAGTTCGACGGCGAGCGCTACGCTTGCGACGCCGTTCGAAATCCGCGGCATCAATTATTCGATCAGCTCGGCCTGCGCCACCTCCTCGCACTGCATCGGCAATGCCTTCGAACACATCCGCGACGGCCGCCAGGACGTGATGTTCGCCGGCGGCTCGGAAGAATTGGACTGGACGCTCTCGGTGCTGTTCGATGCGATGGGCGCGATGAGCAGCAAGTACAACGACACGCCAGGGAAAGCCTCGCGCGCCTACGATAAGAATCGCGACGGCTTCGTCATCGCCGGCGGCGCGGGCGTGCTGGTGCTGGAAGAGTATCAACGCGCCAAGAAGCGCGGCGCCAAGATCTACGCCGAAGTGGCCGGTTACGGCGCCAATAGCGACGGCTACGACATGGTCGCGCCCTCAGGCGAAGGCGCCTCGCGCTGCATGAAAATGGCGATGCGCTACCTTGATCGGCCGGTGGATTATCTCAATACACACGGCACCTCGACGCCGGTCGGCGATCTCAAGGAAATGGAAGCTGTGCGCGCGGTGTTCGGCGCCAAGCCGCCGCTGATCTCCAGCACCAAATCGCTGACCGGCCACTCGCTCGGCGCCGCCGGCGTGCAGGAAGCGATCTATTCGCTGCTGATGATGCAGTCGGGCTTCGTCTGCGAAAGCGCGCATATCGAGGAACTGGACCCCGCTTTCGAGGACCTGCCTATCGTGCGCACGCGACAAGATCGCGAGCTGAATTGCGTGCTGAGCAATTCGTTCGGGTTTGGGGGGACCAACGCGACTTTGGCGTTTGCGAAGCTGGCGGCTTAGGGGTGCGTTACAACGGCGACAATGATACGCCGTCGCCGATCCACACCTCCCCGCCCTTGAGCACGTGCGCGGTGAGACCGCCGCGCCAATCGGGCGAGAGCGCTGCGGTTAGGCCCGGCCATTGTCGATCCATGTTGGCGCACGGCTTGGTTTCACCGGTTATTGCAAGTTCGACTTCGCCGATCGTCAGCGTGCCTCCGCCGGCGCGCGGGTTAGCCAAGCCTTGGACCAGAAGGTTGGCGCGCCGGATGGTCCATGCGCGCGTTTCGCCAAGCGCCGCGCAAGCCTCGGCCCAGTCCTGCGCGAACACGATGGTCACCTGCCGATCCCCCGGCGCGCCGCGAAAATCGCCAACCAACCCGGCCGCCGGCGTAATCGCGGCGTGCGCAGCTTCGAGCATCGGCTGACGCGGCTTTTCTTTCCAGGCGATGCCAATCAGCCGGCCAGTTTCGCGTGTCATGAGCGCTCCCTCGCGCCTGCAACTTGACCGCAAACGCTCCCGTCTGCCAAGTGCGACACAACACAAACAACCCAAGGAGCCCCGATGGCCGATGAATGGAACCTGCCCAAGGGCAATCTGATGGCCGGCAAACGCGGCATCGTCATGGGCGTCGCCAACGACCACTCGATCGCCTGGGGCATCGCCAAGCAGCTTGCGCATCAGGGCGCGGAACTAGCTTTCACCTATCAGGGCGAGGCACTGGAAAAGCGTGTTCGGCCGTTGGCCGAGAGCATCGGCGTGAAGATGATGGTGCCCGCCGATGTCACCGACGACGGCTCCATGGACGCGGCGTTCGCCAAAATCGCCGCCGATTGGGGCCGACTCGATTTCCTCGTCCACGCCATCGCCTTCGCCGACAAATCCGCGCTCAAGGGCTCGTTCGTCGACAACACCACGCGCGAGGCGTTCAAGGCCTCGATGGACATTTCCGCGTTCTCGTTCGTCGACGCCTGCCGACGCGCCGCGCCATTGATGACGAGCGGCGGCTCGATCATCACGCTGACCTACCAAGGCAGCGAGCGCGTGGTGCCGAACTACAATATGATGGGCGTGGCGAAGGCCGCACTGGAAGCGTCAACGCGCTACATCGCCCGCGACCTCGGCCCAAAGGGCATTCGCGTCAACGCGGTGAGCCCAGGGCCTATGCGCACGCTGGCCATGGCCGGCATCGCCGGGGGCAAGCAGCTGATGAGCACCGCTCGCGATTGGAGCTTGCTGAAGGAAGACACGACGATGGAGGGCGTGGCTGGCTGCGCGCTGTGGCTGCTCTCGGATTTAGGCAAATCGGTTGCGGGCGAGTGCATCCACGTCGATGGCGGCTTCCACGTTGTAGGCGTGCCGGATGGGGTTGAGGGCACTTAGTCGAGGCCGCGATCACCCAGTTGAGCATCGCGCAAAATCTCTTGCGCTTTGAACACGTCGTCGCTGCGCCCCATGAGCCGCCAGCCATGCTCCATCATCGAGGGATCGAGTTCGGCCATTAGCACGTTGAACTCGGGCATCAGGGTTTCCACGCCCTCGCTGCGAAGCAGGGATTGGGCGATGAGCGCTTCCGAACGCGAGGCGAAGCGGGCGATGATGACGAGGGAGGTCATGGGGTTTTCTTCCATCGACACCCGCGCATGGGAATCGGAGCGCCTCCAGCGAGAAAGCCCCAAACCGGACTTGCAAGTCTGTCAACCAAACTAGCCCTAACCTCCAATGATTCTCCCTCGAGATCATCGCGCACATCACGAAGTAGAGCGACGGCATCGTCCAAGTCGAACTCCGACACTACCAAGCGATAACCGCCCAGCGGCCCAACATGATATGGCATCACAGACAGCCACTCATAATTCTGCAGGATGGCGAGCATCCCCGCGGCCTCAATGACGCTTCGAGCCACGAGCGCCTCAACGGGCTCGTAATAGTGCGCAACAAGTCGAAGTCCCATGCGCCCCGCCTTAGCGCCTGATCATGGCCAAGGCCAATAGCGCCCAGCCGATCAATAGCAACCCGAACGCAACTGGCACGAGCGCGGCGAGAGATCGGTCCAACGCCATGATCGCTTCGAACCCTTGCTCGTAGTCGATCTGGCGTCGCGGCAGAGTTCGCTGCATGGTTGCGACGGCGCGCGCGATCTCGATTGAGTTGAGGGCGAAGACACCCGCCACAAATGCCCAGCCCGCTGCGAGCCTCCCGCGCGTGACCGGTGCAAGGCCCGCGCAAACGACGGCGAGCACGATGTGAGCCATGCTGAACTGAGCTATGCCGTACCAGTGCTGTAGCGAAGCCACGATATAGTAGGTGTCATGCACCCCGGTATCCGTGTCCGCGAAGAGCGGATTGAATAAACTCGTCGGTTCTGGCGCCAGTGCTTCTGTGGCAAAGTACTGGAGCGCCGCCATCGAGGCGATCAGGACGAAACCCAGCACGGCGGCGATTAGGATAAGTGGGCGCATGAAACCCACTCTCGCACGACCCGCCGCGACGCCCAAACAGGAAAGCCCGCCTCTTGCGAGGCGGGCTTTCTGCTTTGTGGACCGCCGGCGCTCTCGCCGGCTTGGTCCGATCACACTGAAAGAGCCGGCGTGGGCGCCGGCGGTCCAAATTAGTCGCCGCTCGACTCCCGACGCGGCCGATCGCGCCCGCCGCCGCCGCGGCGTGGGCCGCGGTCACGGTCGCCGCCTTCGCGGCGGCGCGGGCCTGGGTCTTCGGCCTCTTCGCCCATTTCAGCGGAGAGGTCAGCACCGGTGGCTTGATCGACGACCTTCATCGAGAGCTTGGTCTTGCCGCGATCGTCGAAGCCCATGAGCTTCACCTTCACGACATCGCCCTCTTTCACCACATCGCCCGGCTTCTCGACGCGCTCGCGCGCCAATTGCGATACGTGCACGAGGCCGTCCTTCGCGCCGAAGAAGTTCACGAAGGCGCCGAACTCCATCACCTTCACGACCTTGCCTTCGTAGATCTGGCCGACTTCCGGTTCGGAGGTCAGCGACTTGATCCACTTGATCGCCGCTTCGATCGACTCGGCGTTGGCCGAAGCCACCTTCACCGTGCCGTCGTCTTCGACGTTCACTTTCGCGCCGGTCTTTTCCACGATTTCGCGGATCACCTTGCCGCCGGTGCCGATCACGTCGCGGATCTTGTCGGTCGGGATTTTGATCTGCTCGATGCGCGGGGCGTTCTTGCCAACTTCGCCGCGCGGCGCATCCATGGCCTTGTTCATCTCGCCCAGGATGTGCAAGCGCGCGCCGTGAGCACGCTCAAGCGCAACTGTCATGATCTCCTGCGTGATGCCGGCGACCTTGATGTCCATCTGCAGCGAGGTGATGCCCTTCTCGGTGCCCGCGACCTTGAAGTCCATGTCGCCCAGGTGATCTTCGTCACCCAGGATGTCGGTCAGAACTTCGAAGCCGTAGTCTTCGAGGATGAGGCCCATCGCAACGCCGGCGACCGGCGCCGAAATCGGAACGCCCGCATCCATCAGCGCCAGCGACGAACCGCAAACCGTCGCCATCGACGACGAGCCGTTGGACTCGGTGATCTCGGAGACGAGGCGCACCGTGTACGGGAATTGCTCGGCTGACGGCAGAACCGCCTTCATCGCGCGCCACGCCAACTTGCCGTGGCCGATTTCGCGGCGGCCGGCGCCACCCATACGGCCGGTTTCACCGACGCTGTAGGGAGGGAAGTTGTAGTGGAGCATGAAGCGCTCTTTGGTCGTGCCCGAGAGCGCGTCGATGAATTGCTCATCTTCGCCGGTGCCGAGCGTGGCGACGACGATCGATTGCGTTTCACCGCGGGTGAACAGCGCCGAGCCGTGCGTGCGCGGCAGGAAGCCAACCATCGATTCAATCGGACGAACCTTATCGACGGCGCGGCCATCGATACGGCCCTTTTCCTTCACGATGCGCGTACGAACGACATCGCTTTCGACGGCCTTGAAGGTTTCCTTGAACACGTTGGCGTCGGCGCCATCCGGGTTCGCGTCGCTCTTCACGAGCGCGGCCTTGGCCTTTTCGCGCAGCGCGCCAACGGCGGCGTAGCGTTCGTCCTTCTTCGTCACCTTGTAGGCGGCGCCGAGATCGGCGCCGACGAGGGCGACGATCTTGGCTTGCAGCGCCGAATGATCCGGCGGATCGAATTCGAACGGCTCTTTGCCGGCCTTCTCGGCCAGTTCGATGATCGCATCGATCACCGGCTGCATGCCCTTGTGCGCGAGCGAGAGCGATTCAAGCATTTGCGCTTCGGTCAGTTCCTTCACTTCGCTTTCCACCATCATGATGGCGTTGGCGGTGCCGGCGACGACGAGGTCGAGCGCGCTCGTTTTCATCTGCTCGATGGTGGGGTTGAGCATCGGCTTGCCGTCGATCCAGCCCACGCGCGACGCCGCGATCGGGCCCATGAACGGCACGCCGGAGATGGTGAGCGCGGCGGACGCGGCGACCAAGGCGAGAATATCGCTCTCGTTTTCATTGTCCCACGACAGCACGGTGATGATCACCTGCACTTCGTTTTTGAAACCATCGACGAACAGCGGACGGATCGGGCGGTCGATCAGGCGCGACAGCAGCGTTTCGCGTTCGGTCGGGCGGCCTTCGCGTTTGAAAAAGCCCCCGGGGATGCGGCCGGAGGCGAAATACTTCTCTTGGTAATTGACGGTCAGCGGAAAGAAATCCTGACCCGGCTTGGCTTCCTTTGCGAACACGGCGGTAGCCAGAAGCGCGGTCTCCCCCCAGGTGGCGAACACTGCGCCATCGGCTTGACGCGCAACGCGCCCGGTTTCGAGCGTAAGCTTACGCCCGGCCCAGTCGAGGGAAACTGATTTGGTATTGAACATTCATCTTACTCCAGGCGATGAGGCCCCATGCCTGATCGCCGCGGTCGTGCATGCGCAACGGCGGATTCCGTTGCGCTTCGTGTGTCCTCCCTTGAAGGGAGAAGGTCAGGGGTGAACTCCGCTCGCGGTGATTGGGAGCGCGGCGCTCCGCGCCGCATGCGCGGCGGAGCCGCGCGCTCCAACCTGGATAGAACGGCGTCTCACCCCAACCCCCGCCTCCAGTGGCGGGGGTTGGGTCCTGCGCTACCGGCGCAGGCCCAGTTTTTCGATGATCGCCTGATAGCGCCCGGTGTCGCGCGCTTTCAAATAGTCCAACAGCCGCCGGCGCTGCGAGACCATCTTAAGAAGGCCCTGGCGCGAGTGGTTGTCTTTCTTGTGCGTCTTGAAGTGCTCGGTGAGATTGGCGATGCGTTCCGACAGGATCGCAACTTGCACCTCTGGCGAACCTGTATCCTTGGCGCCTTTGGCATTTTCACGAATGAGCGTTGATTTACGCTCGGCGGTAATCGACATCGGGACTCCTCTAAGGTCTAGAGTTGGAACACGCGCGTCGGCTTGAATTGGCCGGCGCGCACGTCGCCCAGAGCAACCGCTTTGCCTTCGAACAAGGCCAACGCCGCGCGGGACGCATCCTGCCCGGCGATGGTGCGGTCACGGAATTTCGGCCTCAGCGCCTCCATCACATGCGGAAGAAGAACGATGGGCCGACCCTGTCTGAGCTTGAACGCGTCCTCCCCGTTAATGGCCAGCGCCGGGATGTCGTCCAGCGCGGTCTCAACGGGCTTCAGGCGTTCTGACGCGGCGGCCTTATGGCGCAAATCCTCGAGCGCGTCGAGACTTACAGCGTCATTTTCATGAAACGGGCCCACCGAGGTGCGCCGCAGCCGCCAGACATGGCCCTCTACCCCGAGCTTGGCCGCGAGATCGCGCACCAGGGCGCGGATATAGAAGCCCTTTCCCGAGCGAACCTGGAAGGTGGCGTAGTCTTCGCCCTCGGTTTCGGTCAGCTCCGCTTCGTACACCACGACCGGACGGGCCTCAAGATCGAGAGTTTCCCCAGCTCGGGCCAGATCGTAGGCGCGCTCGCCATCGACCTTCACGGCGGAGAATTGCGGCGGAATCTGCTCGATCTCTCCGATGAAAGCCGGCAGCGCTGCGCGGATGGCTTCCGGCGTGGGCCGCGCGGCGCTTTCGGCGATGGATTTGCCTTCGCGATCCTGGGTGTCGGTGGAGACGCCCCACTTGATGGTGAAGAGGTAGGTCTTCTGCGCCTCTACGAGCCAGGGCACGGTCTTGGTGGCTTCGCCGAGCGCGATCGGCAAAATGCCGGACGCCAGCGGGTCAAGCGTGCCGGCGTGGCCGGCTTTCTGCGCGTTGAAGATGCGCCGCACGGCCGAGACCGCCTGCGTCGAAGTGATGTCCTCGGCTTTGTCGAGTACGATCCAGCCGGAAACGTCCTCGCCCTTCTTGCGGCGGCTCATATGTCCTCCCGGTTCGCCCAGTGGCCCTTGCGCACCCTGGTGCGACTCATACCTGATCTTAAGTGTACCGTTGCGCGCCTGGTGCCTTATACCTTCGCCGACCCCGGGCACGTCTGACCTGGAAGAACCGAATGACAAATGTAACCCTGCTAATCACCGCGGCTCGCAGCGGATCCAACCGGGTCTGCGAACTCGCGAGCTCAGATCCATCGGTCTACAGCAAATACGAGATATTCCACCCGCTAAATGCCTGGGAAGTAACGCCAGATGACATTTCCTTCTTCAATCTAGCGGCTAATAAGAACTTTGCCTTGCAGCAAGACTCGAAGGAGGAAGCCTTTGCTGAATTCCGCAGGAAAAACCCACCACGGTATCTCGAGCTCCTGCGCGGTCGAACTGCATCCCTTGGAAAATCTGTGCTGTTTGCAAAGATTTTTCCAGGCCAACTTGAAACAGACGCCGTCGCCAAAGTTCTTGCATCGCCTTTTGTAAAGCCAGTGTTTCTTACGAGAAACACAGCGGACACCTTCATTAGTGGAGAAAAAGCCGCAATCCTAGGGAAGTATCAGGCGCTCGATACTTCTGAAATGAAGTTAGATTTCGATTGGGAAAGGTTTCGTGAATATCACGAGCAGCTGGTGAACTGGTTTCAGAACTGCCGCCGGCTTGTGACCCCATCTGGACTCCCAATAAATAGAATTACCTATGAGAAACTCTTCAATGGGGTGGAAAAAGACAGCCAGACCCTTAATGCTTTTTTCAAGAGCGCCGGCGTCGAAATAGCCACAAGTGCTGATGCCGCCTATTTTAAACGGCAGGATCGGAATAATGATTGGCAGTTGAAAATCAACAACACCGCGGAGGTATTGGACCATCTCTCAAAATGCCCATTGGACCTCACACTGGATCAAGTATTTGAATCCTGATCAAGAAATAACCTGGCGCGATGCTTTGGCCTACATTTGTGGCATCAAGCATTGCAGCAGATATTTCCTACCCACCTGTCTTCGGTCCCAAATCCCGCGCCACTTCAGGGCTGGCCAGTAATTCGTCGATGTGGCGGGCTTCGTCGTAGGAGCCGTCGGCCTGGAAATGCAGATCGGGGGTGAAGCGCAGATCGATCATGCGGGCGAGGCGCCCACGCAGAAAGCCCTTGCTACGCGTCAGCCCCGCCGCGACCGCGCGGCCATCGCCAGGTCCGAGCGCGGAGACAAACGCGGTCATATGCTTGAGATCGGGCGAAGCGCGCACTTCGCCAATCGTGATCGATACGCCTTGCAGGTCCGGATCGCGAAGGTCCTCGCGCGCGACGATCTCCACCAACGCATGACGCACCAACTCAGCGGCGCGCAATTGGCGCTGCGAAGCCGCACCACCCACATGATGTTTGCGCGACACCTTAGTCGGCCGTGTAGGAGAAAGCGTCGCAAAGCACGGGATCAGCGCCAGAGGGCGGCGCTACTTCGCCGCGAAACGCCGCTATCTTGAACACCCAACGACCACTGCCATCGACAAACTCGCTGACCGCGAGATGCGTAGCGACTGCATCGCCGCAGAGCCCGCCACGGGTGGCGGTGCGGGAAACATTCTCCGACATGACGCGATAGAGGTAGGCGTCCACACGTGGATCGCCGCCGACCACGGCGGCGAAACTTTGCCCGCCGACGCCGGATCTTGAATCTGCGGGCACAACCTCGTAGCCCTGCGCCTCAATTGTTATCCCATTTGCGAACGCAAAAATCAGCGGCCCGCCGCGGACGCCGCGCGCGAGGCTCACGCGCAAATTGCCAGTTACACTGCGCGCTTTATCGTTGACCGCTTCCCACTCGGAACGCGCCACTGCGGGTTCTTCTTGCGGGACAGGGTCGACGCGCGTCTCCGGGCGCGTAACGTTGCTGGAGCGGGCTTTCGCCTCGCTATCGCCGCCCTCGTCCTGCGTGCACCCGGCGAGCGCGACCATCCCCAACATCGCAGCCGCGAATATCGATTTGAGCATCGTCAAGTCTCTCAAAGCGTGCGCTGCACTACTTCCACGTTGAAACACTCGATCACGTCGCCCTGTTTGATGTCCTGGAACTGGCCGAAACTCATGCCGCATTCCTGACCGTTCAGAACTTCGTTCACCTCCTCCTTGAAGCGCTTCAAGGTGGTGAGGACGCCCATCTCCTGGATGACGACGTTCTCGCGCAGGATCCGCACCTTGGCGCCCTTGCGGACAATGCCATCGGTGACGCGGCAGCCGGCTACTTTGCCAACCTTTGATATATTGAAGACTTCAAGCACCTCGGCGTTGCCAAGAAAGGTCTCGCGCGTATGCGGCGCGAGCATTCCCGACATGACGCCTTTGATGTCGTCAATCAGGTCATAGATGATGGCGTAATAGCGGATTTCGACGCCTTCGCGCTCGGCCAGATCGCGTGCTTCTTTGGAGGCGCGGACGTTGAAGCCGATCACCGGCGCGCCGGAGGTCTTGGCCAGCTGCACGTCGGATTCGTTGATGGCCCCGACGCCTGAGAGCACAACACGCGCGCGGACTTCCTCATGCGCGAGCTTATCGAGTGAAGCGACGATCGCTTCCGCCGAGCCCTGGACGTCGGCTTTGATCAACACCGGCAATTCCTTGGCTGAGGAATCTTTGAACTTGGCCATCATGGATTCGAGCGAGGTGCGCACCTGCGGGCCGCCGGACGCGACGCGTTGGCGGCGCGCACGTTGCCTATAATCGGCGACTTCGCGCGCGCGCGTTTCGCTTTCGACCGCGTTCAAGCTATCGCCTGGATCGGGAACGCCTTCGAGACCCATGATCTCCACCGGCTCGGAAGGCCCCGCGGCCTGCAAGGCTTGGCCGCGTTCGTTGGTGATGGCGCGCACGCGACCCCATTGGCCGCCGGCGACGACGATGTCGCCTCGCTTCAGCGTGCCCTTCTGCACCAGGACTGTCGCCACCGTGCCACGGCCGCGATCGAGCTTGGATTCGATCACCGCAGCTTCTGCAGGCCGATCGGGATTGGCGCGCAGATTGAGCACTTCCGCCTGCAGCAGGATGGTTTCCACCAGCTTGTCGAGGCCCGTTTTCTTGAGCGCCGACACCTCGACCGAAAGCGTGTCGCCGCCGTGGGTTTCGGTGACGATTTCGTGCTGCAACAGATCGGTCAGCACCCGCGTCGGATTGGCGTCTTCCTTGTCGATCTTGTTGATCGCGACGATGATCGGCGCGCCGGACGCGCGGGCATGATGGATCGCCTCGATCGTCTGCGGCATGACCCCGTCATCGGCGGCCACCACGAGAACCACAATGTCGGTGACCTGAGCGCCGCGGGCGCGCATGGCCGAGAACGCGGCATGGCCCGGCGTGTCGAGGAAAGTGACGCGCTCGCCAGTCTTTACGCGCACCTGGTAGGCGCCGATATGTTGGGTAATGCCGCCGGCCTCGCCCGCGGCGACGTCGGTTTGACGCAGCGCATCGAGCAGCGAGGTTTTTCCGTGGTCGACGTGACCCATAACCGTAACCACGGGCGGACGCGCCTGTAGATTTTCCTCGGTGTCGATGACTTCGCCGGCGAGGCCCTCCTCAACGTCGGATTCTGCGACGCGCTTGACGCTGTGGCCGTGTTCGGTTGCGATCAGCTCGGCGGTGTCAGCGTCCAGCACGTCGCTCATCTTGAGCATCTGTCCTTGGCGCATCATGAACTTGATGATGTCGGCCACACGCACCGCCATGCGGTTGGACAATTCCTGAACCGTGATGGCTTCAGGAATGATCACTTCGCGTGCGATCCGCTCACGCTCGCCCCCGCCCAGAAGCTTGGCGCGACGCTCTTTTTCCTTCTGCTGCGCGCGTCTGTAGGCGGCCAGCGAACGAACCCGATCATCGTCGCCAGCGACTTCTCGCTCGACCATGTCAAGCGTCAACTTGCCTTCGCGGCGCTTGGGTTCGCCCTTTTTCGCCGGCTTCACCGGCGCCGTCGGCATCGGTTTGCGCGCCGACTTGATGCGCCCGCCAAGATCGCTCAGCAGGTCCGGTTCCTCTCGCGCAGGCGGCTGCGGCGCCAACACCCGAAGCGGCGCTTTGCCGTTCACGCCAGGAGCAGGCGCTGGCGTTGCTTCTTCTTCGGCCGGCTCGCCCTCCTCGGCCCGGCGCCGCGCCTCGGCCTCGGCTTCGAGCTTGGTCTGCTCAGCCGCCATCTTCCGTTGCGCTTCCTCAAGCGCGCGGCGCTGCTCTTCCTCAGCGCGCAAACGCTGATCGCGCGCTTCCCGCTCGGCCATCGAACGCCGCACCGCCTCCTCGCGGCGGCGTGCTTCCACATCGCTAATGCCGCCTGCGGTGGGCTTTGGCTCCGGCGTCGCAGCGGCGGGCTGCGGAGTCGCGCGCGGACGCAAGGGCGGCGGCACGCCCGGACCGGGCGCGGCTGGCGTGGCCGCCACACCGGGGCGTGTAATCGAGCGCTTCTCGCGCACCTCCACGGCTACCTGCTTGGTGCGGCCATGACTGAAGCTCTGGCGCACCGTGCCGGTCGCATGGGTGCGCGTGAGCGTCAGCGGCTTGCGGCCGGAGGGAGTTTCTTTCTGTTCGTTGCCATCAGACATGCAGTGGAGTCGCCAATCCTAAATTCACCAGGCCCAAAGTCGCCAACCTAAATTCGTCGTCACATCGCCAAGATCAAAAGTACCCTCACTCGCCGCGAGCGCCGACCGTCTCCGGTTCGGCGTCCGCGCCGCCCATTCCCCATCCGACAGAGCGCCAGGAATCGGGCCAAGAGCTTGGA
>CADEEA010000036.1:0-29901 GCA_902826245.1 uncultured Alphaproteobacteria bacterium
TTGATCATGCCGCCCCAGGAGGGCATCCACAGCATGATCGAGAAGGTCGCGCCCAGGGTCTGCGCCCATTGCGGCAGCGCGGTGTAGTGCAAATGGTGCGGGCCGGCCCAGATGTAGAGGAAGATCAGCGCCCAGAAGTGGATGATGCTCAAGCGATAGGAATAGACCGGGCGATCAGCGCGTTTCGGGATAAAATAGTACATGATCCCGAGGAAGCCGGCGGTGAGGAAAAAGCCCACCGCGTTGTGGCCGTACCACCATTGCGTCAGCGCATCCTGCACGCCGGAGAACAGCGAATAGCTGAACCAGCCGGAGAGGCTCACGGGGATGGCGATGTTGTTGACGATGTGCAGCATCGCCACGGTGACGATGAAGGCCAGATAGAACCAGTTGGCGACGTAGATGTGCTTTTCCTGGCGCTTCCAGATCGTGGCGAGGTAGACGAGAAGATAAACCACCCACACCAGAGTGAGCCAAATATCCGCGTACCAAGGCGGCTCGGCGTATTCGCGCCCGGCCGTGATGCCCAGCAGATACCCTGTGCCAGCAAGCACGATGAAAAAATTGTAGCCCCAGAAAACGAACCACGGCCAAAGCCCACCCGCCAGCCGCGCACGGCAGGTGCGCTGCACCACGTAGAAGCTGGTGGCGATCAGCACGTTGCCGCCAAAGGCGAAGATCACCGCCGAGGTGTGCAGCGGTCGCAGGCGACCGAAATTGGTCCAGCCGAAATCTGGAAAATAGAAGATGTTCGGAAACGCCAGCTGCAGCGCGATCACCAGGCCGACAACAAACCCCGCAACGCCCCAGAACATCGCCGCGATCACGCCGGCTTTGACGACGCCATCCTGGTACCGCGTGGTTTTCGCAGCGCCCGCGCCCCGTCCCAATTGGTGGGTGAGCATCACGCCCCCGACCAAGAACGCCGTCAGCGCGGTCCACATCTGGATCGCGAACGCCCGGTCCGTGGCGTTCGCCGCGCCCCAAAGCGCAAAAAACGCCCCCAGAACGATGATTGCGGCGATCGCAAAGGCGTCCGCATGTCCTTCCCGTGAATCGACCGCGGTCGCCATCCCGCCCTCCGCCTCGCATCATCGCGCCCGTCTATCGGACGCACGCTGGGGCTAGCCAGGGCCGGAAGGGCGAACTTTGATCCAGCGCAAATTCGAGGGCTCCAATGTGGTATAGGGACGTTTCGTCGCGGAGCTTCCGATGCCGAACCGATATGTAATTTCGCTTGCCCTGGCGCTCGCCGCCCTTGCATGGCCAGGCCTGTATGAGTTCGCGTCCGCGCTTGGCGCATCGCCGCTGCAACGCGCGCTCGGGCTGGCCCGCTGCGGCGACCTGCACGGCTCGGCGGTATTCGGCCATTGTTCGGCGTGCTGGAGCGGCGCGGCGGCCCTGTTCGCCGCAAGCGGACTCCTGTTGTTCGACCCGCGAAAATCTCGGCAGCTAGTGTAGACGGCCATAGCGCCGCCTACCCGCGCCGTAAGCGAATCCGCTACAAGCAGCGGATGAAAGACATCCTCCCCATCCGTCGCGCGCTCATTTCGGTCTCGGATAAAGCCGGCCTCCTCGACCACGCCAAGGCGCTGGCTGAATTGGGCGCGGCGCTCGTCTCGACCGGGGGCACGCGCGCGAGCATCGCCGACGCCGGCATAAATGTGCACGACGTGTCGAGCGTCACCGGATTTCCTGAGATGATGGATGGGCGCGTGAAGACGCTGCACCCGAAGGTGCATGGCGGCCTGTTGGCGTTGCGGGACAATCCAGAGCACGCCGCGGCGATGAAAGAGCACGGCATCGAGGGCTTCGATGTGCTTTACGTCAACCTCTATCCGTTCGAGGCCACCGTCGCACGCGGCGCCGATTTTGAAACCTGTATCGAGAACATCGACATTGGCGGTCCGGCGATGATCCGCGCGGCCGCCAAGAATTACGGCTTCATCGCCGTGGCCACCGATGCGGAGGATATGGAAGCGATCCTTGCCGAAGCGCGCGCGCATGGCGGCACGACGCTGGCGCTTCGCAAGCGGCTCTCGGCCAAGGCCTTCGCCCGCACCGGCGCCTACGATGCAGCGATTTCGCGCTGGTACGCCGCGCAACTCGGCGATTCCGCGCCAACTTATTGCACGCTCGGCGGCAAGCTGAAGCAAGGTTTGCGTTACGGCGAAAATCCACACCAAACCGCCGCTTTCTATATCACCGGCGAGCAGCGTTATGGCGTCGCCACCGCCAAGCAGCTCCAAGGCAAGGAGCTCAGCTACAACAACCTCAACGACACCGACGCAGCGTTCGAACTGGTCGCCGAGTTCGACCCGAAGCAAAGCGCCGCCATCGCGATCATCAAGCACGCTAACCCCTGTGGCGTGGCTTTTGGCGGTTCACTCGTTGAAGCTTACAAGCGCGCGCTGGAGTGCGATCCGGTGTCGGCCTTCGGCGGCATTGTCGCGCTCAATCGCACGCTTGATCGCGCCGCCGCCGAAGCCATCGCCGAGATTTTCACCGAAGTGGTGATCGCGCCCGCCGCCGACGAGGATGCAATCGCCGTGTTCGCGAAGAAGAAAAACCTGCGCTTGCTGGTCACCGGCGGCCTCCCCGATCCTGAAGCGCGCGGCTTGTCCATAAAATCAATCTCGGGCGGGTTCCTGGTGCAGGACCGCGACATCGGCCGTATCACGCGCGCGGACTTGAAAATTGTCACCAAGAAGCAACCGAGCGAAGCGCAAATCCGCGACATGCTGTTCGCGTTCACCGTGTGCAAGCACGTGAAGTCAAACGCCATCGTCTACGCCAAGGACGGCCAGACCGCTGGCATTGGCGCGGGCCAGATGAACCGCCGCGACAGCGCCCGCATCGCCGCGTTGCGCGCCAAGGAAGCAGCGGACATGGCGAAGCTGCCGCACTCGCTCGCGCAAGGTTCGGCCTGCGCGTCGGACGCCTTCTTCCCCTTCCCCGACGGCCTCCTGCAAGCCATCGAAGCCGGCGCGACCAGCGTGATCCAACCCGGGGGCTCAATCCGCGACGAGGAAGTGATCGCCGCAGCCGACGAAGCCGGCATCGCCATGGCGTTTACGGGCATGCGGCACTTCCGGCATTAGGGAGCGAGTGACGGCTTCACCCAACCGAAATCGCCGCGCCGACGTCGCCGCGCGAATCTGCCCCCCCTTGTACCTCCAACTACCAGAGCACTGTCCCCGCGGCCTCGTCGAGGGGCGCCTTCGCCACGGGCGAAAGGACGCCAAGAGAAGTTCGGCAGGATGAATCTGGGATGTAAGGCGAGCGAGCAGTCACCTGGCTCTATTGAGCGGCGGAGATCGGCCCAGGCCCCCGCGTCGCCCCCCTCTCCGCCGGGGCCGTCCCATAGGCGCACGCTTGCACGCGTTTGCCCCATCGACAGGCCGTCTTCGGCGGCAAGCAGATCACGGTTCCGGTATAGGGGCGTTGATTTGGCCGAAGCCCTCATGACGGACGAGGCGAGCGCCGAGACGCCAAGGACAGAGCGCGACCGGGCGTTTCTCAGCTATTCATGGCAAGACAAAGCCTCGGCCCCTTCGGTCTCATCGAGCGGAGAAAATGGACTTGAGAAATTGCTGGCGGACGCAAGGTCGTGATCGTTCGGACATTGTACCATCAGAAAATTTCGGCGATGTAGTCCCTTGCATGTCCGGCCCACTAGAAACCGCATGATCACACTTTCCAGCCACCTCGAACTTCTGTCGCCGCATTTCAAAGTATTGCGGCCGGGCGGCAGCGGACGTGCTCCCGCGATTGTCATGCTGCATGGATGCGGGGGGCCGCGGCCGTTCATCGACGACATGGCTCGCCTTGCCGCCAGCGCGGGTGCGGGCGCCATCGTAGTGGACTCCTTCAAGCCGCGAGGCATCGGCCGCATGGCGGCGCTGGCCACCGTTTGCACCGGCGTGCGCCTGCAGGGACGCGAGCGGGCCGGCGATCTGTTCGCGGCGCTCGCCTGGGCGCGTGCGCGCGATTGGATCGATCCCGCTCGGCTCGGCGCGATCGGTTGGAGTCACGGCGGTTGGACGATCCTGGACGCGCTATCGCTGCATGCGGGCAGCGAATTGTCGCGCGCCACCGGCTTGAGCGAACTTCCCGCCGAGCCGCTCGAAGGCCTCGCGGCGGCTATGGCGGTTTATCCATATGCCGGGATCGGTTCGCTGGTCGGCCAGCGGCGCTGGCGCGTCAATCCCCGCACCACCGCGATTGTCGCCGAGCACGATTACATCGTCGGCGCCACACGCGGCGCATTGGAGCGGCAGCGCATGCGTGGGGCGGCGCTTGACATCGTGCTGTTTGGAAACGCCACCCACGCCTTCGAGGATGCCGAGGCCGGGGACCCGCGCGTGCGCTTCAATCCTGCAGCGCTTGCACGCGAGCACGAGATGCTGCGCGCGATGATCGCTAGACTTTAACGCACCGCAGCGGCAAGCACGTTAAACTCCGCTGCGATCAGCATCAGCTTAGCAAACGTCCACTGCCCCTGCTCGCTAAGCTCATGATAGGCGGCGCGCACGCGCTGGGCCGGCTGGCCGAGAGTAGCAATCCAAGCCCGCGTCGCATCTGCGGCCCACGCAATATCGGCGTGCGCCGGCGCCGCGCCTATCGCGCGCGCTGCGGCTTCGGCCAGTTTCAGCTGCATGTCGCCGAAATCGCCAGCGGCGCGGCGCACCACAAGGCGATCCCAATGTTGATCGAGGCGCATAAGATTCGCAGCATCACGCAATGCGTCGAGCCCAAACTCGGCGCCAATGGCGCAATGCAACGGCGAGGCCGCCTCGATCGGCCAACGCGTGCGGCGCGCCAGGTCGGCGACGTCGAGCGACAATGTCGCTGGCGACAACAGAGCGGCCTCACGCGCGAGGTCGTCGGGCGCACCGAGGTTCAGCAGCGCCTTGTGGCGCACATCGACGCGCTCGCGCTCGATAACGCTGAGATCGTCAAGCATGGTCGCACGCTGGGCCTCGATAGGCTGGCGATAAAGCGCAACCACGTCCAGAATTCCCGGCGCCCCGTCGCCGCGATCGAAACCGCCATTGCGCGCCAGATACAGCGTCGCGCGGCGCAGCGCCCCGGCTACACGTTGGTGCAGCGCCGTCTGCGCTGCGGCTGCAACCTTATTATCGAGCGCGTTGATGCGGTCGACGAGGGATTCAAGATCAAATACGCGGCGCGCCGCTTCGAACGCGCACGCAATCGTCACCGCGTCGGCCCGCGATATGTCCTTGATACGATCCACAAATGAAGGTCCGCAACGATCGACGACATCGCCGGCAAGCTGCGTCGCGATGATTTCGCGCCGCAGCCTGTGGCCCGCCATTTGCGGCTCGAACTTCCAGAGCTGTTCCGGGAAATAGCATTTCAACGGCTGCGCGAAGGCCGGGTCGTCGGGCGCTTTGGATTGAACCAGCTGGTCGAATAAATTTATTTTGGCGTAGGCGAGAAGCTTAGCTAGCTCCGGCCGCGTCAAGCCTTGGCCAGCCGCGCGCAGCACCGCGATCTCAGCGCCGCTAGGCAGCCCTTCGACCCTGCGCGAGAGTTTGCCTTCGGATTCCAGGCGCTGAATGAAACGCTCGTGGCTATCGAGATCGGCCGCAGCGCTTGCTTGCGCGAGTGAGAGCGCCAAGGTCTGATCGTAATTGTTCGCCAGCACTAGCGCGCCGACTTCATCGGTCATCGATTCCAGCAGCCGATCGCGCGCTTCCGCTTTCAACGCCCCGCCACGAATGACATCGCCAAGTAATATCTTGATGTTGACTTCATGGTCGGACGTATCGACGCCAGCGGAATTGTCGATAGCGTCAGTGTTGATCCGACCGCCCGCGCCATTGTTGGCGAACTTCGCGAAAGCGATGCGTCCCTTTTGCGTCGCGCCAAGATTTGCGCCTTCGCCGATCACCTGCGCGCGCAATTCTTCCGCGTCAACGCGTATCCCGTCATTGGCTTTGTCGCCGACCTCGGCATGAGATTCTGCCCGCGCCTTGACGTAGGCGCCGATGCCGCCAAACCAAAGCAATTCGCACGGACTCTTCAGTAACGCGCTCATCAATTCCGCGGGCGTCACCTGCGGCTTGTCGAGGCCGGTCAGCGCGAGAATTTCCGGCGACAGATCGATCGCCTTCAGGCTGCGCGGGAACACGCCGCCGCCCTTGGAGATGAGCGATTTGTTGTAATCAGCCCAGGACGTGCGCGGGGTGTCGAACAGGCGTTTGCGCTCCGCCCAGGCTTTTTCGCAATCGCCCGGATTGGGGTCGAGAAAAATATCGCGATGATCGAACGCCGCAAGCAGCCTGATCTTGCGCGACAACAGCATGCCGTTGCCGAACACATCGCCCGACATGTCGCCGACGCCGATGACGGTGAATTGCTCTTGCTGGATGTCCTTACCCACTTCGCGGAAATGGCGCTTCACCGCTTCCCATGCGCCCTTGGCGGTGATGCCCATCGCCTTGTGGTCGTAACCAACGGAGCCGCCCGACGCGAAGGCGTCGCCCAGCCAATGGCCGTATTCGGCGGAAATGCCGTTGGCGATGTCGGAGAAGGTCGCGGTGCCCTTGTCGGCGGCGACGACGAGGTAGGCGTCGTCGTCGTCCCAGCGTACGACGCCGGCTGGCGCCTTGATGCCATCGCCGACGATGTTGTCGGTAATATCGAGAAGACCGCGCAGGAAGGTTTTGTACGCTTCAACGCCAGCCTCCTGGAAACCGGCCGCGCCGCGCGGCGGCAGCCGCTTTGGAAAAAAGCCGCCCTTGGCGCCGACGGGCACGATGATGGCGTTCTTCACCTGCTGCGCCTTGACCAGATCGAGCACCTCGGTGCGGAAGTCATCGCGGCGGTCGCTCCAGCGCAGGCCCCCGCGCGCGACCGGACCAAAACGCAGGTGCACGCCCTCGACGACGGGGCTGGCGACCCAGATTTCGCGATATGGCTTCGGCGCCGGCAATTCCCGCACTGCGTTGGAATCGATCTTGAACGACATGTATGGCTTGAGCGCGCCGTCGGCGGTGGGTTGATAATAATTGGTGCGCTTGATCGCGGTGACGAGTTGGGCGATGCGGCGCAAAGCGCGATCGTCGTCGAGGCTCACCACCTCATTCAGGGCGGCCTCGATCATGAATTCCAGGCGACCCGAGCGGATACGGCGGGTCTCCATCGATTCCGGCAGACTGGGGTCGAAGCGAGCGCGGAACAAAGCTAGGATCAAGGAGGCGATCTTCGGATGAGCGGCGAGCGCGTGCTCCTGCGCCGCCTGCGTCGGGTCAAGACCGGTTTGTTGGCGATAGCGCGCCAGTGCGCGTATCAGGGCTGCCTCGCGCCACGTGCAGGGCAGCGCAAGGATCAGCCGGTTGAAGCCGTCGCTCTCGGCTTTGTCGGTCCAGATAGCTGTGAACGCCTCCTCGAATTTCTTGCCGGCCTTGGCTAAGTCGATCGCCTCACCGCCCGCCGAGCGGGTTTCGATGTCGTGCACATAGATGCGCTGCGCCGGCAGCAAGGGCCCGGCCCGGAGCTGCAATTCGAAATTTACTTCCGAGTCGACGAACAGCCCCATCTTTTCCAGGATCGGCACTGTGGCCGAAAGCGCCAGCACATCGCCCCGGGTGTAGAATTTGCAGCGCATGATGTTATCGGCGTCGCCTGGAAGTCTGTAGGCGCGGGTTCGAATGACGTCGTCGTCGCGCGCGGAAAGCACCTCGGCCGCGTCAATCAGCGCTTCCTCAACTGAATAACGCTCGCGATAGGCGCCGGTGAATGCATCGATGAAACTGTGCGCGGCTTGTTCCCGCTGCGCCGCGTCAAACAAGTCTGATCGCATCAGCGCATCGGCGAACGCGTCCTCCCACGTGCGCGTGAGCGCTGCTATTTCGGCATCGAGCGCGCCGGGGCTGCGCTCGGGCCGCGACTTGTCGATGTCGCCGATCATGAACAGGACGCGGGCCAATTGGCCTTCGCCCAATTGCGGTTGATGGCTCTCGACGACACCCCCATAAGATTGGGCGATGGTCTGGCCGATGCGCTCGCGCAATTCCGAGTTGAAGCGATCCTTCGGCACATAGACCAAAGCGGTGACGAAGCGATTGTAGCGGTCGCGCCGCACGAAAGCGCGTGCACGCGGGCGGTCGAGCAAATGCAGCACACCGCGCGCGATGGTCCACAAATCTTCGCGCGACATCTGCCAGAGTTCCTCGCGCGGATAGGATTCGATGATCTTGCGTAGCACCTTGGCGTTGTGCCCGCCCGCAGTGAATCCTGCCCGCGTCATCACCCAATCGGCCTTGCGGCGCAGCATCGGGATGTTGCGGGTCGGTTCGGTGAAGGACTCGCTGGTGAACAGTCCGACGAAGCGAACTTCGCCAATCGCTTCGCCCTTCTCATTGTAGCGTTTGACGCCGACATAATCGGCGGTGGCGCGGCGATGCACGCGCGCGCGCAGCGTCGACTTCGCCACGATCAATGGCGTCGGCTCGGCGGTGAGTCGCTTCAGCTCTGGCGTCAGCACCATCGGCTCGGCCGACGTGCGCAGCACATAGCGCTTCACGTCGCGTAGGACGCCAAGGCAGGTGCGGTCGAGTATGGCCGGCTCGTCAGCCTTGTAGGCGCCGGCGGCGTCACGCGGGTATTCATAATCGCGCGCGCCAAGGAAGGTAAATTTGTCCGCGGCAAGCCAGCGCAACAGCGCGATCGCCTCCTCAATCTCCTCGGGCGCTGCGAACGCTTTCACCGCCTCGAGTTCAGTTGCGCAGGCAAGCATACGCTCGCGCATGGCCTGGAAGTCGCCGACCGCGGCGCGCACATCGTCCAAAGATTCGCGCACGCCCTTTAGCAACGCCTCGGCGCGCTGTTGCGAGAGCAGCGGCAGATGAACCTGAATGAGGGAATCTCTGCCCTTGCCGCTCAGCGCCGGGGCGATCGGGTGGAACATGGCGAGCGCGCTGACGCCCTCGTCGGCCAATTCGCCCATGACCGAGTCCACCAGGAACGGCATGTCCGGGCCGGCGATTTCGAGGATGTCGCGGTCTAGCTGGCGTCCCCCGGCGCCTATTCCGCGGCGGATGCGCGCCTCATGGCGCTCGCTTTTGCGCTCACCGCGCCAGAGCCAGAAATCGTGCGCCAGAGCGGCGAGATCAGCCGGCGAGAGATCGCCGAGTTCATCGGCTGCAGCGTCCTCGTGGATGCCGCGCAGAAACGCTTCGGCGGCTACGTCGATCGCGCCGTTCACCCGGAAACCGGGCCAAGGTCCCTGCGCGGCGGTTGCAACAAATTGATCGGCGGAGCGATTGTGTTCCGCACGCGCAGCAGCGTCCATGGGGCTTTCCTTTTGGGGGACGATTTCCTCTGGTCTCGGACGCCGCGGAAACTAGTCCTTGCGACGCCGGGTGCAACAGGCGGAATAATAAATTGTAACGAAAAGAATCAAAGCGGCGCCGTCGGACGGGGACAAACTGTCCGACGGCGCCTGCAGGCCTCACAGCAGGCTGGGTGGGGGACGCACGCGGAGGCCTGTTCTCTTTCGATGGCCGGACCGTGCGATGAAGCCCCCCATTGAGCCCACGAATCGGTACAGCACGTCAAACTCGTTGGACGCGCGCCGGTGCTCTCGATGGATGGCGTTTTGCCGAAAACGCCCCAAGCCCCGGCGACGTCCTTCACAGAAGCGGAACATTTTTGCCGCCGATTCGCAACAACCAAGTCGCGGTCGTTGCCGCATCGATCTAACGGTGTCATGCGGGGGCTCAGCGGCTCTCGAAGAAAACCAGTCTTATCAGCGGTTTCCTGCAGCGGCCGCGGCATGTGGACAACTGATGAATCTCTTGTCATGTCGCGAATAGCGCACTCGCTTGGCCGCTGCAGCGCATTGCGCCAAGCTGGGCGAAGCAGGAGTTGAAAGCATGGCGGATCGAATCGACATTGGCGCGTCGCCCGAAGGCATGCAGTCGCTTGCCCTGAAGCGCGCCAACCGCCACGGCCTCATCGCCGGCGCCACCGGCACGGGAAAAACCGTAACGCTGCAAGCGCTTGCAGAGGCTTTTGCGCGTGAGGGCGTCAATGTTTTCGCCGCCGACATCAAGGGCGATCTTTCCGGCATCGGCGCGCCGGGCGAGCCGCCGCCCGGCTGGGCGGTCAAGCGCGCCGAGGAAATAGGGATCACGCTGACGCCAGAGGCGCCGCCCGTCGTGTTCTGGGACGTCTATGGCGAACTCGGCCACCCGGTGCGCACGACTGTTACCGAGATGGGCCCAGTGTTGATGGCGCGCATTCTCGAAGCCAGCGAGGCCCAGGAAGGCGCGGTCACCATCGCGTTCAAGCTCGCCGACGATTGGCTGAAAGACGGCAAGCGCGAAGGACTGCTCTTGAACCTCGCCGATCTACGCGCGCTGCTCACTTACATTTCCGAGAATTCGGAGGACATCGGCAAAAGGTACGGTCTGGTGACGCCGCAATCGATCGCCGCCCTGCAAAGGCGGCTGCTGCAATTGGAAATGGACGGGGCCGAGCGCTTCTTCGGCGAACCCGCGTTGGAGTTGGATGATCTCCTGGCCCCCGGCCCTGACGGCAAGGGCGTGATCCATCTGCTCGCTTCTGAGCGTCTTGTACAAAGCCCACGGATCTATTCGGCATTTCTGTTGTGGCTGATGAGCGAGCTCTGGGAGACGCTGCCAGAAGTGGGCGACCTCGATAAGCCGAAGCTCGTTTTCTTTTTCGACGAAGCGCATTTGTTGTTTCGCGACGCGCCGAAGGAATTGCTGACCCGGGTCGAGCAAGTGGTGCGCCTCATCCGCTCCAAAGGCGTGGGGGTGTATTTCGTCACTCAGTCGCCGACCGATGTCCCCGACATGGTGCTCAGCCAATTGGGCAATCGCTTTCAGCACGCGCTGCGCGCCTATACGCCCAGCGACCAGAAGGCCGTTCGCGCCGCCGCACAAAGCTTCCGCGCCAACGCCAATATTGATGTGGCCAAGGAAATCCAGGAGATGAATGTCGGCGAGGCCCTGGTTTCGACGCTCGACGAAAAAGGCGCGCCAACCGTGGTGGCGCGCACCAAAATCCGCCCGCCCAACAGCCAAGTCGGCCCGATCCCGATGGCCACGCGCCAGGCGATGATCGCCAAGTCCGGCGTGCGCAAGAAGTACGAGAAGACCATAGATCGCGAAAGCGCGCACGAAATCCTGACCCGCCGCCTGGAGCAAACCCAACGCGAGGAGGAGCGCGAAGCGGAACGTCAAGCCAAGGAAAAAGGCCGCGCACCTGCTCCTAGGCGGTCCGGCGGCTCGCGCACGACCGCCAAGAGCGGAAGCGTAACGGGACAACTCGGGCGGAGCATTATCAGGATTGCGGAGGACTTCATCCAGCGCAATATTATTGGCACTCCAAGACGCAGGAGGCGTTAGTGCCGCTAAAGATCCCTGGACTCTCATTCTCACTGCGCCGCGCATTAGGAATTTCCCAAGCGCAAGCACGCCTTTCTCGCGAAGCCGGCGTGCCGCTTTCCCGGAGTGGACGCCAACGCAAGATTGGAGCTGCGATGGGCAGTGTCGGCGTACTTGCACTCGTCTTTGTCGCGCTTGTTCGCCTACTTACTGGCCGTCGATGAAGAGCCGTCATTCCGGGGCGCCGCGCAGCGGCGAACCCGGAACCCAGGGGATCGTAGAGCGCAGTTGTTTGGGCTGACCCGAAGGTCGATGTGGTTTCCCCTGGGTTCCGGGTTCGGCTTCGCCGCCCCGGAATGACGAAGGCCCCTATGGCGCGCTATGATTGCATCGCCGTTTACCTGACCGCGAACAGGCGAAATGGCACTCTCTATTTGGGCGTGACCAGCGATTTGATGAACCGAATCCTCGAACACCGAGAGGAGCGCTTCCCTGGCTTTTCCGAAAAGTACGGCTGCAAGCTATTGGTGTGGTTCGAAATGTACGAGGAAAAGCATGTCGCCATCGCACGCGAGAAAGAGCTTAAGAAGTGGCGACGGGCGTGGAAACTTGCGCTGTTAGAAAAGGGCAACCCGCAATGGCGGGTCCTCTACGAAGATTTGCTGCTGCCCCAGCACCTAAGGCAATTTGACGATCCCTGGCACAAAACGTAGCTCGCGCACAAATTGCTGCGCCTTCGTCGCAGGCGTCATTGACCTGCACCGGCGGAAGCGCTTGTCTCCAGACTGAATTTTGTCGGGGGACGGATGCGGATCAGAACTTGGCGCGCACTCTTTCTGGGATTGAGTTTGGCCCTCGCCTGCACCGGCGCCGCAGCGCAGCCAACTTTGGCGCCGGCCGGCCCATCTCCCATGCCGGCCGGCGCCCTGGAGCCGCGCGACCAGGCGTATCCTGGAACTATCGCGCTCGACGTTGATGTCTCCGACGTGACGCGCGGCATTTTCCGCGTGCGCGAAACCATCCCGGTCGCAACCCCCGGCCCGCTCACCCTACTCTACCCTCAATGGCTCCCCGGCAACCACGCGCCGCGCGGCCCGATCCATCAGCTCGCAGGCATCGAGATCAGCGCCAATGGCGCGAACATTCCATGGCGCCGCGATGTCGTGAACGTGTACGCGTTCCATGTCGACGTGCCCGCCGGCGTGAGCCAGATCGAGGCGCGCTTCCAATTCCTCTCGCCCACGGCCGGCAATCAAGGCCGCATCGTCGCCACGCCGGAAATGCTGAACCTGCAATGGAACACAGTCGTGCTTTATCCGGCTGGGCATTATGCCGCGCGCATCCGCGTCGCGCCAAGGGTGACAATCCCGGAGGGGTGGAGCTTCGCCACTGCGCTTGATGGCGCGGTCACGCAGGGTGCAGCGACCCGCTTCGCAGAGACTACACTGGAATCGCTGATTGACTCGCCAATGTTCGCTGGCCGCCATTACCGGCGCGTGGATCTCGACCCAGGCGCAAGCACGCGCTTCACGCTCAACATCTTCGCCGATCGCGCCGATCAGTTGGCGGCGAGCGAGGAGCAAGTGCGGCCGCATCGCGAACTCGTACGCCAAGCCTATCGCCTGTACGGCGCACGGCATTTCGATCACTACGATTTCCTGTTCGCGCTCTCCGGCCGATTGAGCGGTATCGGCCTCGAACACCATCGCTCCAGCGAAAACGCAGTCGGCGGGGGGTATTTCACCGATTGGGACAAGGCGCTCGACGACCGCGATCTCCTGTCGCACGAGCTTGTCCATTCCTGGAATGGCAAGTTTCGTCGCCCCGCCGATCTGTGGACCGCCGATTATAGCGTGCCCATGCGCAACAGTCTGCTCTGGGTCTATGAAGGCCAGACCCAATATTGGGGGCAGGTGCTCGCCGCACGCTCAGGCCTCTGGAGCCGACAGGACGCGCTTGATTCGCTGGCGTATACGGCGGCGAATTTCGACACGCGCATCGGGCGCGCCTGGCGGGCAGTGCAGGACACCACCAACGACCCCATCGTCTCGCAGCGCCGGCCGCAGCCGTGGCGCAGCTGGCAGCGCAGCGAGGATTATTATTCCGAGGGCCTGTTGATCTGGCTCGACGCCGACACGCTGATACGCGAACGGACCAATAATCGCCGTACGCTCGACGATTTCGCGCGCGCCTTCTTCGGCGTCGGCGACGGATCGTGGGCGCCGCAGACCTATAATTTCGAGGACGTGGTTGCGGCGCTGAATGCCGTGACGCCATATGATTGGGCTGGTTTCTTGCGCACTCGCGTCGAAAACGCCGGCGGCCAGGCGCCTCTCGACGGAGTGACGCGCGCCGGCTGGCGGCTCACGTATACCAGCGAGCGCACCAATTATTTCCGCCAATATGAAGCTAACAACGAGGTTGCCGATTTCATGTTCTCGATCGGCGCCGCGTTCGACAAGGCCAACATCGTCACGCAAGTGCAGTGGGACGGACCGGCCTTCAATGAGGGACTGACCGTCGGCGCACAGGCGATGGCGGTGAATGGCCAGGCATTCAGCGCCGATGCGCTGCGGCGCGCAATCACTGCCGCGAAGGACAGCCCAGCGCCAATTGAGCTGCTGATCAAGAACGGCGAACAGTACCGCACGCTCGCGATCGATTATCATGGCGGATTGCGCTATCCGCGCTTCGAGCGGATCGCAGGAACGCCGGATCGGCTGAGGGCGATCTTAAGTCCGCGCGCGAACTGAGCGACTGTCGTTCTTGATCGTGGTGCGCTTGAACACAAACTGGGTTAGCTAACCTCGCCCGTTCAGCGCCCAGTCGTAATCATGCCCGACAATGCGCGTCACGCTCTGCAGGCGACGCGCGAGTTCCGGCGACGCATAGCGGCGCAGATGCGCTATCACGCCGGAATCGCTCCCGCCGAAATCGTCACGGAACCAACGATAGATGCTGGACACGCGCACCGAGCCATCGGCGCCAACGCTGACCCCACGTCGATGATTGATATAGGCGCGCGCCGCCGCGTCCAGATCGGCGTTCAACGTTTCCGCGCGCCAGGCGCGGTTCATCAGATTGGGGCACCCGATCGAGGCGCAATTGATCGCATAATGCACGCGCGGATCGCGGAACGTGGGTCGCAGGATGCTGTTCTCAATATCGTCAAGCGAGAGCCTGCGCCCCTCAACCGTGACGCGCGGCGATCGCCACGGTCCGATCAGGCCGCGTAAATCAAAGCCCGCCCCCTCGCTTCTGATATCGCGGATCGAACGCACCGGGTATCGCTCCATGATAATTTGAAGCGTCACCGCGTTGTAGAGGTTGATCCAATACGCGAAGGCGCGCTCGCGGGGGAAGCTCGACGGACGCTGCGCCGCCTGGTCGTTCACATAAGCATTGAGCGCCGCCCGGTCCGCGGCGGCGGCGCGCCAGCGCGCATAGTCCACGCGGGTGATCCCATCGGCGCTGGGCGAAACGTAACGCGAAAGCAGTGTGTCGTAGGCCGCATCGTCGGCCTCGGCCGGGGCCGACGCCAGGAAAAACATCGCCGCCATCGCGGCCAGAACAGAACGCATATCTCACCCTCTCACCTGCTCATACGTCGCCCGATGGTCAATGGATGCATGATTTGGCAGGACGGCCCGGGTCGGCGCCATCCAACGCGCCAATTGCCGTCGTGGCCGCCGTCAGTGCATATTCGCGCCATGCCCACCCCCAATTCTCTCGATTCCTTCTGGATGCCCTTTACGCCCAATCGGGCGTTCAAGGCCGACCCTCGCATGGTCGTGCGGGCCGAGGGGGTGCATTATTATGCGCCGGACGGACGCGCGATCCTCGACGGTACGGCCGGCCTCTGGTGCGTCGCCGCCGGGCACGGCCGCCCTCGCATCGTGGCCGCGATCCAGCGCGCGGCGGCGGAGCTGGATTACGCCACCAATTTCAATCTCGGCTGCCCGGCCGCGTTCGAATTCGCCAATCGCCTCGCCGACATTCTACCGGGCGGTCTGGACCGCATCTTTTACACCAATTCCGGATCCGAGAGCGCGGACACGGCGCTGAAGATCGCGCTTGCCTACCAGCGGGCGCGCGGCAAGGCAGGCAAATATCGCCTGATCGGGCGCGAGCGCGGTTATCACGGCACCAATTTTGGCGGCATCAGCGTCGGCGGCATCGTCCGCAACCGCATGACCTATGGGCCAATGGTGGCAGGCGTCGATCATTTGCCGCACACCCACGACATCACCCGCAACGCATTCTCGCGCGGCGAGCCGACACACGGCGTGGAATTCGCCGATGCGCTGGAGCGAATTGTGGCGTTGCACGACGCAAGCACCATAGCGGCGGTGATCGTCGAACCCGTCGCCGGCTCAACGGGCGTGCTAATACCACCGCAGGGTTATTTGAAGCGCCTGCGCGAACTTTGCACCAAGCACGATATTCTGCTCATCTTCGACGAAGTGATCACCGGCTTCGGGCGCCTCGGCGCGCCATTCGCGGCGCAATATTTTGACGTCAAGCCCGATATTATCACCATGGCCAAGGCCATCACCAACGCCGCCGTGCCAATGGGTGCGGTGGCTGCGTCGCGCGAGATTTACGACACGATTTTGGCGAACGCCGACACGCCGATCGAGCTGTTCCACGGCTACACCACCAGCGGCCATCCCCTCGCCTGCGCCGCAGGCATCGCCACACTCGACACTTTCAGGGACGAGGGTCTCTTCGAGCGAGCCGCCGAGCTTGCGCCCTATTGGGAGGAGGCGATGCATTCGCTGCGCGACGCGCCGCATGTGATCGACATCCGCAATCTCGGCCTGATCGGCGGCGTCGAGCTTGAACCGCGCCCGGGCGCGCCGACGCAGCGCGCATTGGAGGCGTTCCGCAAATGCTTCGACAAGGGCGTGCTGATCCGCGTCACCGGCGACATTCTCGCTTTCTCCCCGCCGCTGATCATCGAGAAAAACCAGATCGATCAGATCGTGGACACGGTGCGGGGGGCGTTGGGGGAAATTGGGTAAGAATGAATCGCGAGCGTGAAGGTTGGAGCGCGTCGCCTCCGGCGACGCTTGCGCGGCCGGAGGCCGCGCGCTCCCTGTCACGCATGCCTGCGTTAGCTGGCGGCGCACGAACGTGACCACAATCCTCCTCACAAATCTCGCCCTTTCCGCCGCGCTCTTCGCCGCGCTGTGGGCCATCAGCGTGTGCATCAGGGACCCTAGCTTCATCGATGCCTGGTGGGCGCTGGGTATTGTCGTGCTGGCGTGGGCGACGTTTGCGCAAATACCCGCGCATGGACCGCACGCGCTCGCGCTCACCGCGCTGGCGACGGCGTGGGGCCTGCGGCTTGGGATTTATCTTCTCTGGCGCTGGCGCAAGCATGGCGTGGATCGGCGCTACGAGAAACTCTCAGCACAAGCGCGCGAGCAGTTCGGACTTGGCTTTGCCGCGTTCTCCGCGCTTTGGGTTTTCCTCCCGCAAATGGCGCTGCAATTCGTGGTCGCTCTGCCGATGATGTTGGGGCAGCTGACCACGCAGACAACGTTCGGCGCGCTCGCGTGCTTCGGCCTCGCGCTATCCGCCTTCGGCATTGCCTACGAAGCCATCGCCGACGCTCAACTCACGCGCTTCAAGGCCGATCCAACGAACGCCGGCAAGGTTATGGACCGTGGCTTGTGGCGCTATTCACGCCACCCGAATTATTTCGGCGAGATGTGCGCGTGGTGGGGCATGTACGCCATCGCCGTCGATTCCGGCCACGCGCTATGGGCGCTGCCGGGCCCGCTGCTGCTGACGTTCCTGCTCACCCGCGTCTCCGGCGCGCCGACGACGGAACCGCACCTGCGGGCCACGCGGCCGGAATATGAGGCGTACAAGCAGCGAACGAGCGCTTTCGTCCCCTGGCCGCCGTGTAAAACGTATTGACCCCGGCGGCGCGGCGCTATTGCGCTGGCGCGGAAGGCGCCACGGGCGGACGGGCGAATTCGGCGCTTATTACTATTTCCACCTCATCCCCGGGCGAGAGGCTATTGTGCAAGGGAGGCGTGCCCGCCAGCCATTGCGACCGAGCGAAAATCGTGCGCGCGGTGAATGCTAGGGTCGGGCGATTATTGGTAGGGATAACGCGCCCGCCCTCAAACACTGTCTCTAGGGTGACCGGGTGGGTTTGGCCGTTGAACGTGAGGTCGCCGATGATCCGCCCGCTGGTGGGGCTTGTTACCTCCACCGAGCGCGACTCGAACACGATGTGGGGATTCGCGTCGCCGCCGAGATACGCGGCGATATCGCCATCGAATGCACGCGCGCCTTCGCGACTCAGGATCCCCGTACTCACCGACGCCAGTGGAATTCGGACTGAGACCGTCGAGGCCGCCGGGTTGTCGCCGTCGAAATTGAGCGACCCCGAAATAGTGTCGAAGCGGCCTGTGAAAGGGCTCAGCCCCCAATGGCGGACGCGCCACAAGACACTAGTGTGGCGTGGATCAAGAGCATATTCGCCTGAGGGCATGTCCGCCGAAATGCGCGTCACCGCAGGGTCGCGCGCGATCTCGACGCGGTCGATCGTCGTGTTTGTGGTTGAGGTATTTGCCTGCCCGGCGGCAGCACACGACCCAAGCGCCAAGATGGCGATGAAAGCCTGCAATCGCATTGGCGGCGTCCCCTTCCAAAATTACATCGGTTATCTGAGCACGCGCAAAACGCTCTTATTGGATAAAATTGCTGCCCGCCGCGGTGCGTTTGAACATGGCTGGCGTTATCCCATGACTGCGCAACAACGCACGAATGAGATGGCTCTGGTCGCAGAACCCCGCCTCGGAAGCCGCCTGTGCGGCGGGTGCATCCTCGCGCAACAATCTCTTGGCGTGGGCCACCCGCAATTGGTTCTGGTAGGCGTGCGGCGTCAAGCCAGTCGACTGTGCGAAAACTCTGAGGAAATGGAAGGGGCTCAGGCCCGCAATGTCCGCGAGGACTTCGACTGGAAGACGCTCCGCGTGGCGCGCGCGCAGGTGACGTAACACACGGTCAACGCCAGGATGGTGTGCTGCACTCTCCGCTGTCAGCGTGCACACGCCATGCTTGTGGAACAATTCACCGAGGGCGCCATGCAAGGTTATGAGCGCTCTCGACGAGCCGACTGTACGCGCGAGTTTGTACGCTTCAACAAGACGGCCAGACAGCTCCGGATCATCGACTATGTGTTGGGAGAACGATGGGCGCGCGCCCGACAGCTTCCGGGCGGTTGCTTGGGAGACATAATAATTGCAGCATTCCCAACCCCAACCTTCCGCTCGTCCCGAATGAACCAAACCCGGCGCAATGACACAAATCGTGGGCGCCCTCAGCACATTTTCGCAAGCGCCTACTGCAAGTCTCAGCGCACCGTCGATCAGCACGAGAATCTGGTACTCTTCGTGGAAGTGCGGCGCAAAGGTCGCGTCCACATTGCGCCCATGTTGAAGTTCGATGCCGTCGATGGCTTCGAACCAGGGCGTCATCTCGCTGGCTTGAGCTCGCTTCCTCATGCCTCATCATCTCGGGATAGCAGAACGAAGTCTCATTAAATGCGACGACTTGGCATGAAGTGGAGGCTGAACACCTCGCCCCTAGCCCCCCTCCCACTCGCTCGCCTCTAGCCAAGACGCCTCCGCGCGGGCGAGCGCTGTGGCGGCGTGGGCGCGTTCTTTCAGAAGAGATTCGCCGCGCTTCTGGTCGCGCGTGAACAATTCTGGGTCAGCGAGCGCAGCGTCGATATGCGCCAGCGCGGCTTGGGCTTGCTCCATCTCAGCCTCAGCAGCTTCGAGGCGCCGCTGTCGCGTATATTTTGAGGTCTTTTGCTTAGCGTCGCCGCCGCTCTCGCCGCTGGCAGCGGGTCGCGGCGCAACCGACGCCGCGCTCCCGGCTTTTTCTCCCGGTCTGTCCGCCGCCAGCACCAGTTTGCGGTAATCGTCGAGGTCGCCGTCATACTGGCGCGCGCGCCCATGGTAGACGAGCCAGAGTCGGTCTGCGCAGGCTTCGGCCAGATAGATGTCGTGGGTGATCAGCAGCACCGCGCCTTCGTATTCGTTGATGGCGTGAATAAGCGCCTCGCGGCTATCGATGTCCAAGTGCGAGGTCGGTTCGTCCAGGATCAGCACGTGCGGTTTGGCGTGCGCCATCAGGCCAAGCAGCAGGCGCACCTTCTCACCGCCGCTCAGATTCTGCACCTTGGTGTCGATTTTTTCGGGTCCGAATCCCATGCGCGCCGCGAGCGACCGCAATTTCGGCGGCGCCCAATCGCGCTCGAGTTCGCGCACGTGCTCAAGCACGGTTTCGCCTTCGCGCAATTCGTCGAGCTGATCCTGGCTGAAATAGCCCATCACTGCTTTACCAGACGCGACGCGCTTGCCGGACAAGAGCGGCAGGCGCGCAGCGATCGACTTCACCAACGTGGTTTTGCCCTGGCCATTGGGTCCGATGACAACAATCCGGTCGTCGTGGTCGAGCCGCAGCGATACGCGGCTCAGCACCGGCTTGCCCGCGACATAACCCAGGTCGCACTCATCCAAAACCACCAAGGGCGAAGCAAGCTCCGTGGGATCCTCGAAATGAAACGGCATGGTGCGCGTTTCCAACGGCACGGCGATGTCTTGCATCTTCTCAAGCTGCTTGATGCGGCTTTGCGCCTGGCGCGCTTTGCTGGCCTTGGCGCGGAAGCGGTCGATGAATTTCTGCAAATGCTCGCGCTGGGCCTCCTGCTTGGCCTTCATCGAGGAGGCTTGCATGAAACGCTCGGCTCGTTTCTTCAGGTAAGCGTCGTAACCGCCGACGACGATCTCGAGCTTCTTATCGTCCAGCGCCAGCACGTGGGTTACCGAACGATTGAGCATCTCGCGATCGTGGCTAACCACCACAACCGTATGCGGATAATCGCGCAGATAGTCCTCAAGCCAAGCGGCGCCTTCGAGATCGAGATAATTGGTCGGCTCATCGAGCACGAGCAAGTCGGGCTCAGAGAAAAGCACGCCGGCGAGCGCTGCTCGCATGCGCCAGCCGCCGGAAAATTCGCGCGCCGGGCGGCGCAAATCCTCCTGCTCGAACCCCAAACCCACCAGAATCGCCGAAGCGCGCGCCTCGGCGCTGTAAGCGTCGATCTCGGCCAGGCGCATATGGATGTCGGCGATGCGTTGGGGATCTTCAGCGGTTTCGGCCTCCGCCAGCAGTGCGCTCATTTCCTCATTGGCGGCCAGCACGAGATCCAGCAGCGCCGCATCGATCGCGGGGATTTCTTGGGCCACGAAGCCCATACGCGCGCCGCGGCGGATACGGATGGCGCCGCCGGGTCTGGCCGCCTCCTCCCGGATGAGACGCAATAGGGTGGTTTTTCCGGTCCCGTTCTTGCCGATCAGGCCGACTTTCCAGCCCTCGGCGATGAACGCCGAAGCGCTCTCGAACAAGGGCCGGCCGCCGATGCGATAGGTGAGGTCCGAAATTTCGAGCATGCGGCGTGGTTTAGAGCCGGCGCGCCGGTCCAACGCAAGCGCTGCTCGACCATGGTTTTCGGTGCTTCACCAAATCCGTTGCATGGCCCAGCAAGCATTGTGTGCGAAATTGGGTGCGCTGTCTCGATCAGCGGCCGTCTGGTCGGGCTAGGTTTCGCCAAACTTCCTTAACCCGCGCTCCTGGGATGCCCTTTGACCGAATTCTTGATCTGGGGCGTAACGCTCCTGGCGCTCGTGTTCGTGGCCGAGGCAGTATACGCCTTTTTTTTCCGCGATTTCGGCCACCTGCCCTTCCGCATCGCCTTCAACGTGCCGGGAACCGACGCCCGCACGGTATGGACGACCTATTTCGACGAACACAATGAGTGGAACTCCGTCACTGAACGCGTGTCCTATGAAGTGCTGAGCGAGACGCCACGCCTTGTGCGTATTTGCACCCGCTGGCGCGGCTACAATGATGAGCCAGCGGCGATGACCGTTCGCGTGGATGTGACCGCTCCCGAACGCGCCGCCCGCATCACCACAGTGGCGGTCAACGGCGCCGACCTGCCTGCGAAGGATCAAATCTGCGAAATGTTCGAAGTCGCACCGGGCGAGCACGGAGCGGAGGTGAGGGTCGAAGCGGTCATCCCGGTAAAGGGCTGGCTCAGCAAGCCGCTGCACCGGCGCAACCTAGAACGCATCTACCAGGATTTGCGCATCGCCTGCCTGCAGAAATCCGGCGTTCCGTTTCGTGTCGAGACCCAGCCATTCTGGAGGTGGGCGTGAACATGGCGTAACGGCGCCCTTGACGACCCCGCCCGTTCAGCCTGACCCTTAGCCGACGGAATTCGAACGCTGGGGAAAGGCAATTATGTCTCGCAGAACATTGCTTGGCTTGGCCGCAGCAGCCCTTATTGTGCTCATTGGCCTGGGCTTGACGGCTTTTGGCGCGGCGAATTGGGATTGGTTCGGCCGCGCGCGCGGGCCGGGCGCTATTGAGGGCGCGGCCCTCCCCGCCGACGTGATCGCCGCGCGTGGGCAGAGCCAGGGCGCGGCGGCTGCAGCCCTTGGCGCGCCAGGCGACGACCGCATCCTGTTCGGCGATCTGCACGTTCACACCACCTATTCCACCGACGCCTTCACCTGGTCGCTGCCGATCTTCGGCGGCGAGGGCGTCTACCCCTTGGCCGACGCTTGCGACTTCGCCCGCTATTGCTCGGGGATCGATTTCTGGGCCGCAACCGACCACGCCGAGGCGATCACGCCAGCGCGCTGGGCGGAGACGCGCTCCTCCATCCGTCAGTGCAACGCCGTGTCCGGGGATATGCAAAATCCAGACGTGGTCGCGTTTGTCGGCTTCGAATGGACGCAAGTGGGGCGCACGCCTGCCGACCATTACGGGCACAAGAACGTCATCTTCCAGGGTCTCGAGGATAGCGACGTATCCCAGCGCGCAATCGCCGCCGCAGGCGTCGCTTCGCAGACGCTGCGCGGTTCGCCAGTGGTGCTCAATCAGTGGATTCCGTTTCTCGACTGGCGACATCGCCAAGATTATTTCGACTTTCAGCACTATTTGCGTGAAATCCGCGCCGTTCCTGAGTGCGATCCGAATGTCCCCTCCAATCAACTTCCAGCCTCTTGCTTTGAAGCGGCGACGACGCCGGGCGAGTTGGTCACGCGGCTTGATTCCCAAAGACTTGACTACCTCCTGATCCCGCATGGCACGTCGTGGGGATTCTACACCCCGCCCGGCACAACCTTGGACAAGCAACTCGAAGCCGATCAGCACCCAGAACGGCAGACCCTTATCGAAGTGATGTCGGGCCATGGCAATTCGGAAGAATTCCGTCCGTGGCGCGAAGTCGTCGTGTCTGCCGATGGCCAGAGTGGGGAATGTCCTGCTCCCAGCGCCGGCTACGAGCCTGCCTGTTGGCGCGCCGGCGAGATTATCCGCGCGCGCTGCGTCGCCGCGGGCGAGAGCGCGCAGGCCTGCGAGGCGCGCGCCGCCGACACGCGGCTGCGCGCGGCCAATCTGGGCGTCGCTTACCATTTGCTTGTTGACGGCGAGGCGCCGAACGATTGGCTGGAATCCGGCCAGTGCCGCGATTGCTTCGTGCCGCCGTTCCACCACCGCCCGCGCACCAGCGTTCAATACGGGCTCGCCATCACCAATTTTGACGCCGCGCCACAACGCTTCCGTTGGGGCTTCATCGGCTCTTCCGACAATCACCGCGCCCGTCCGGGCACTGGCTACAAGCCCTATGACCGCATGCGCCATACCGAAGCCGCCGGCGCCAGTAGCGACGAATGGCGGACGCGCATACTCGGCCCCCAAGCCGCGCCCACCGCCGCGCCAAACGCCGACATCACCCGCGAATCGCTGCTCGCCCGCGCCGGTTTCCAACTCACCGAGGCCGAACGCCAGGCCAGTTTCTGGACCACGGGCGCGCTTGCGGCGGTGCACTCGCAGGGGCGCACGCGCGAACAGATCTATGCGGCGCTGCAGCAGCGCGAAGTCTACGCCACCAGCGGCCCGCGCATCATGCTCTGGTTCGACTTGATCAACGGCCCTGGCGGCGCGGAAGCGCCGATGGGCTCGGAGGTGACGCTTGGCGCCGCCCCTCGCTTCCGCGTGCGCGCCGCAGGCGACTTCAAGCAAGCGCCGGGCTGTCCGGACTTCACCTCCCAAGGCATGCCCTCCGAGCGGCTCGCCCACCTCTGCGGCGGCGAGTGCTACAATCCAACAAATGAGCGCCTGCGCATCACTCGCATTGAGATCGTGCGCATTCGCCCGCAAATCCGCCCCGGTGAGGATGTCGACGGGCTGATTGAGGATGTCTGGCGCACTTTACCGTGCAACGACCGAGGTCAGGGCTGCACTGTCGAGTTCAGCGATCCGGACTTCCTCCGCTCTCGCCGCGATGCGGTGTATTATGCGCGCGCCATCCAGGAACCCACGCCACGGATTAACGGCGCGAATTTGCGTGCGACACGGGATACACAAGGCAACGCCACTGCGGTGAACCCCTGCCATGGCGACTACCGCACACCGCGCTCCGACAATTGCACCGCAAACGTGGAGGAACGCGCCTGGGCTTCGCCGATTTACGTCAACGCGCGGCGATGAAGCGGGAGGATCTTTACTATCTAGCTGCGGGCGCGTTGGGTTTGGGAGTTGCCCTACTCGGCGCTATCGGAACGCCGCGGCTTGAACGAAGCGGCGACGCTGCCGCCATCGTCAACGGCGCGCCGATCCCTCGCGAAGCTTTGGCGCGAGCCGTGCTGGCGCTGGCCAACGATAGCCGCAACGCCATGACGGGCGCGCGCGAGGCCGAGGTGCTGGAGCGATTGATCGAGGAAGAGCTGCTGGTGCAGCGCGGAATAGCGCTTGGGCTTGCCGAGACCGACTTCGCAGCGCGCCGCGCTCTGGTGCAGTCGGTGCTGCAATTGGCGCTCGCCGAGCGATCAGGGGCCGCGCCTTCCGAACAAGAGTTGCGCCGCTTCCACCGCGACAACGCGGGCTTCTTCGCGCCCGACGCGCGTTTTTCCGCCAGCGTCGCGTTTCTGCGCGAGAGTGCGAGCGCCGAACGCATCGAGGCCACGCGGGCTGCTCTTGCAAGCGGCGCTGAAGCGGCGGGCTTGGGCGATCCCCTGACTTTGCCGATGCCGCGCGGCGCGCTGGCGCGGGCTGAATGGGTGCGCTTTATCGGCGCCGATGCTGCGACAGCCGCCTCGCGCCTTGCTCCGGGCCAGGTCACCGCGCCGACCGCCGCCAGCGGCGGCGTGTTTCTGGTGCGTATCAATGGATTTGCTGCAGCGCCTGCTCCGCCCTACGAGCAGATCGCCCAACAGGTGCGCGCCGAGTATGATCGCCGCGCCGACGAAGCCGCCGCGCGCGCCTACATCGACCGCCTCAAGCGCGCGGCGCGCATCGAGCGAATTGATGGCGGGCGATAACCAATTGTCTCGAGGCGCCAGGCCCCCCACATCCAACCTACCGCTTACATTGCTAGCGGCATTCCTCGCGATCATCGCACTCGCAGCTCCCGCATATGCACACACGCGCTCGCAGTCGCAGTCGGCGTGGCGCATCGACGCGGACGCGATAGAAGCGCGGGTGGAGGCGGACGCCGTCGATGTCACCCGGCTTTACGCGCTCGGCGGCGAGGCGCCGCTCGGAACGATGTTCGCGAGTGAAGTGGGAGATGCGTTCACGGTCGCCGCTAACGGTCAACCCTGCACGCTCCCGGGCGCCGCGCGCGAGATCCCGGGCGTTTCGGGACGAGTGATCGCAGTGCTGCGCTTTGCTTGCCCCGCAGAGGCGTTGGCGCACGGACCGGTCACGATAGAGGGCCGGCTGTTCCTGCGCGTGGCCCCATCACACCTGCATTTCCTCACGATTCAAGATGGCCAAGGAAGATCGGCCGAAGCTGTGCTGACGGAAGCTGCGCCCCGCGCCGATCTCGTGCTTGCGGCTGAGCCTGCGCGGGAGAGTCTCTGGAGCGCGCTATCGCGCTTCTTCCCGATTGGCGCGCAGCACGTCTGGAGCGGGCTTGACCATGTCGCGTTCATCTTAGCCCTGGCGCTGCTGGTTGGCGGACGATTGCGCGCCGCTCTCATCACCGCCACTGGCTTCACTCTTGGCCACACGCTGACGCTGGGATTGGCGGCGACTGGCGTACTGCATCCGGACACACGCGCCATAGAGGCGCTGATCGGCTTCACTATTGCTTTCGTCGCGCTTGAAATTGGCGGTCGCGAGCGGATGCTCGCCTGGTCCGCGCCGATCACGGGCGTGCTGGCGATTGCAGGCGTAGCGTCGCTGCTTCAGTTCGCGCCGTTATCGGGATTAACTTGGTTTGGACTGGCGGCGTTCGTCTACGCATACCCGCGCGGCTTCCCTCGCGACGCTGTTTGGCTGGCGGCGATCTTCGGATTGATCCATGGCTGCGGTTTTGCTGGAGCGCTGAGCGAACTCGATCTGCCGCGACCGCGCCTGTTGGCGGCGCTGGCCGGCTTCAATCTCGGCGTTGAGGCCGCACAAGCGCTTGTCGTCGCCGCCGCCCTTCTCGTGGGCGTGGCGGCCCAGCGCGCCCCCGCGCAAGTTCGCGCTAATGCATCACCGCTCGCAGGCGCGGCCCTATTCGCGCTGGGTTGCTTTTGGTTCGCCAGCCGACTTGCCTGAAGTCGGCATATTCAAGCGCGCGCGCGTCATGCCGCGGGCAGCGTTGCCTAATAAGAAGCCCGCCGCAAGATCGGTTAGGCGCAACTCTCCTTCCACCGCCTGCCCAGCCGATAGCAAGGACGCGCGCAGAACCCCTGGCAACAGGCCGCGGGATTCCGGCGGCGTCAGCAGCAAACCGTCGCGCTCAACGAAGACGTTGGTGAAGCTGCCTTCGGTGACAAAACCCGCGCGGTCTACGAACACAACCTCTTCCGCGCCATGCTCAGCCCGGGCCGCGTCGTAAACCCCCCGCAACGTCGTCTTGTGGCGCAGCCGGAAATCATCGTTCGCAACCGGAAGTGCTGCAACGCCCGCCAACACTTCGCCTCCAGCGAAGCTGCGCGGCGGCTCGACGTCACAAACTAAGGTACCGTCAGGCGACAATTTGACGCGAACCAAGCAGGCGCCCGCGCTTGACGACGACGCTCCGACAATCGCCGTCCGAACGGCGGATTCGTCATACGCAAAGCCGAGCTCCAGCGCTGAGTTGCGCAGGCGCACCAAGTGCAGATCAAGCAGCTCGATCCCTGTCGCGGGATCGAAACGCATGGTCTCAAGCAGTTCGAAGCGCGGCGCATGCGCGGCGACAAATGCGCCTTTCGCGGCGCATTCCTCCCATTCCTCTTCCATTGTTGAGTCGAAAACCACAGCCGAGCCCAAGCCTATCTCCGCCCGGCCATTGCAAAGATCCAAGGTTCTGATCGCGACATTGAACTCCGCGTCGCCGTCAGGGGAAAACCAGCCCATCGAACCCGTGTAGATTCCGCGCCTCGCGTGCTCGAGTTCGGCTATGATTTCCATCGCACGGATCTTCGGCGCTCCCGTCACCGAACCGCAAGGAAATAGCGCGCAAAGCACATCCAGCGCGTCGCACCCATCCTTGACCTCGGCGGTCACGGTCGAAGTGAGCGTGTGCACGGTCGGATAGGTTTCGAGAGTAAAGAGCTGGGGCGCAGCAACGCTCCCCCGTTTGGCGACCCGCGAGAGATCGTTGCGCAGCAGATCGACAATCATGACATTTTCGGCGAGCTGCTTGGGATCGTGACGCAGCGCCTCCGCTGCCTCGCGATCCTCAGCTGGGTCCGCCTGGCGCTTGGCTGTGCCCTTCATCGGCCTCGCTTCGATCTTGCCGTCCGAGAGCTTGAAGAACAATTCAGGCGAGGTGGACAGCAGCCATCGGTCGCCGTCGCGCACGATACCGCTCCACCCGCCCGCGCCAGCCTTGCGCACTCGCGCATAGGCGCCGAGCGGCGGCCCGCTGACCGCGACATCGGCGCGGTAACTCAGATTTGCCTGATAGAGATCGCCGGCGACGATGTAGGATCGGACTTTGGCGAACGCGCGCTCGTACGCCGCGCGGGTAATCCGCGGACGCGGGGGCGCGAGCCAAGCGCTCTCCGGATCAGGCAGCGCGGCCTCCACCTCGCCAGCGCGCAGGATCCGCGGCTGATCGAACAGCCCGAACCAAAGCAGTGGCGTCGGCAAACCGTGGACGCCAGCCAGCGGGCGCAGTCGCGGCTCGAAGGCGAAACCCGCCTCGTACGAGAACCAACCGGCGGCATGGCGCCCATGGCGCAGGCCCGCACGTAACGCCGCGATTGCCCCCGGCACTTCGTCAAGCGATCTCGCAATGACAACCGAACGCGGGCGATCAAAGTAACGCGCGAGCCCCCCTTCGGAACCGGCGTCCTCGAACAAAATGAAGGGGTCGCTTTCAAACATCGCGGAGGCAGCCCTCATATCAGAACCCGCGCTGACTGGGTTGATTTGGATTCGTTCGCACGCGCACCCTCGCACCCGCACAATAACGCCATCCGTCAGTGCGACGAAAAGCGCTTGTTGTCGTTGCGTTTTCGATCTAAGACGCGACGGTGCAATGAGTGGGGGAAATCATGAAAAGAAGTTTGGCCCTAGCGGCCGCGACAATGCTCGGTGGCCTGTGCGCAACGCCGGCCCTCGCCCAGGATAATCAGGGCGACAATAGCGGCTTCTACGCCGGGGTCGGCATCAATCTCTATTTCGTCGACAAAGACGATGCTGCCGATGGGACGCCCGTTGCGTTCATCGATCAGCCATCTCCCGGCGCGTTCCTTGGTCGGCTTGGCTATTCGTTCAATGAGTATTTCGCATTCGAAGTTGAGGCGGGCATCGGGGGCGCGAAATCTGAATTCGAAGGCCCCGGCGTCACCGGCGACATCGGGGTCGCCACTCCCTATGGCGCGCATGTCGTGCTGACGCTGCCGATCGGAGAGGGTGGCGGCTATCTCCTCGGACGAGCCGGATACGACAGTGTCAAGGTCGAGCGTGAGGTGAACGGCGTCGAGTATCCGGACCTCGACATCAACGGCGGCTCGTTCGGCTTCGGCGGCGGCTTCCGTTCCTCAAGCTGGGATTTCCGGGGCGAATACAGCTTCATGTCGGGTGACGCCAAGAGCGGCGTTCTCGGCATATTCGCGTTGCATCACTTCTAGACTACCCCCGATGTGAAAGTGGCGGCTACAAGAGGTCGAGGCCCAGCGTGGCGAACGTCGCCAGCCAATGCTCGCCCAAGTAGTCGCCCGCGACATCTACAGGTCACGCGCAGCGCCGATGGCGCGATCAAACGCTCCTAGGTGCTGCGCTTCACTGCCCCCGACGGCCGCCGGCGCGATATTCGGCCAAGGCGGTGCAGACACCCTCAATGGCGGCTTGGGCAACGACGTGCTCGACGGCAATGTCGGCAACGACAGCTGAACGGCGCCGATGGCGACGATCGGATATTCAGTTCCGATGCGGACACTATCGATGGCGGCGCCAGCTTTCCTACTCCGGCAACGCCGCCAATCTCGCTAGATGCCCGTCCTTTTCGCGTTGACCGGTCCTCGGCGAAGTTCTATTTCGCCCGATGGGGAGGCGCGAGCCTCTGCATTCGACCAAGCGATGCGAGGAGGCCGTGATGCGCCTTAACTTGAAGAATTTGGTCCGAATCCTGGAGCCCGTGTTCCAGGCGCCGCCGGCCTTCGGCGCGGCAGGCGGCGGGCAGATGTTCTCTTCACCAAGCTTCAACAATCCGGCCGGCAATGGTATTCCGATTCCAATCTTTGGGGTCGACAACATTCCGGGAGACGCGTCAACCACGGCTGTGTTGGAGCTTGGCGTGCCTCAATACTCGGCGGGAAATTTCGGGGGAGATCAGGATTGGTTCGCCATCGAGTTGACGGCAGGCGTGGCCTATCGCTTCGAGATTCAGGGAAGCGAAGGCACGGCGACGCTCGATGCGAGCTTCGGGATCGTCGACAGCGCCAATCCAAATGCAGGGTTCTCGCCCGTACAAGGCGCCTCGGAAGGGTTCATCCCGACGCACACCGGCATCTATTACATCGTGGCGATGAGCACGCCTGGCGCTTACACGCTGCAGACCACGCCCCTTGTTGACACGATCGCGGGAAATCCTGGGTCAGGCGTAAGTTTCGCAGTGGGTGAAACGGTCCATTCGCGCATGGATTATGTCGGCGACGAAGACTGGTTCGCGATCGACCTGGTTGGCGGCCAAACCTACGAGTTCATGGTTACAGACGCGTCGTTCAACATTAGCGACGCACTGCGCATCTACGATGCCAACGGGAATCTCTACGCGGCCGGCCCGCTGCGCATGTTCGTCGAGATCGCTCAGAGCGGCACGTATTATCTTACGCCGAGCCTTGGTCCTGGAATCCCAAACACGCCGCCACATGGCGGCAGTTATGGCCTGCGGGTTGAGAACGAGGCTTCTGGTGGCCCGCATACGCTGCAGACGATGACGCCCGGCGTGCGCCAAGAGGGAGGCCTGTTCTGGCCGGGCGACAGCGAT
>CADEEA010000036.1:29911-35686 GCA_902826245.1 uncultured Alphaproteobacteria bacterium
TTGTCGCAATCGACAACGGCGCTTCCGCCCCGATTACCATCTATACGCCGCAAATCAGCGGGACCTATTTTCTTGAAGTAACGGGTACAGGATCCGGCTTCTACCGCGTGGCGTTCGACCCGATCGCTCCCGCTGACGCAATCGCGAGCGACGCTACGACCACCGCGTCGCTCAACGTCGGGGGAACATTCCGGTCCACGCTTGACGCCGAGAGCGATCACGATTGGATCGCCATACAGCTGCTCGCTGGCAAAGCCTATCACGCGTATGCAGTGGGGACAGAGGCGGGCGAAGGAGTGTTTCCCGTTGTTCAACTCGTGCGCCAGAACGGGAGCCCGGTCACCGTGCAAGGCGGCTCCTATGTGATCGACGCTAGCGGGACGTACTATCTCGATGTCAGCAAGTTGCAGGAGGAGAAAACTCCGTCAATCGTGCCGCCTGCTGGCGAACCCGGCGCCTATGCGGTAACGCTGCAGGAGGACATTCGCCAGGATCTAAACACCACGGCAACGCTTGTGGTTGGCGCCAGTGCTGTCTCGACGATCACGAAAACAGCCTTCTTCCCTAGTAACACAGAATTCGTCGGTCGCGATGAAGATTGGTACAGGATCGATCTGGTCGCTGGCGAAAGGTACCTTCTACTCACCGACTTGGTCGGCGATGACAGCCATCTCTTGGAGGGAGCTGATGTTCAGTTTCTCAATGCTGCCGGCCAGGTCGTTGCTGATGAAATATTCATAAACAACGCAGTCACGTTCACCGCGACCACATCGGGCGTGCATTACGCGGCCGTGTTCGGTGATATTTTCGCAAGGCTACGACTTACCGACTACCGAGTTTCACTGCTGCACCTGGATGTCGCCGCCGACACGCTGGCCGGAGGAACAAATTCGACCGGCGTGTTGACGACCGCCAGTCCGCTTGTGTCGGCGATTGACTATGTCACGGACATTGACTGGGCCTCGTTCAGCGTTGTCGAGGGGCAGTTCTATACGGTCACGCTAACCGGCGCCGGGGCGACCCCCTTGCCGGGCGGTCAATTGGTGATCGCTCCCAATACGAGCGCCGCCGTTGGATTTGCACCAGCCGGGGCCAATGGAACAGCCATCGTTACTGTGCACGCTGACTTCACAGGGACCATGTGGGCGGGGGTCTCGGCGGGTCTCTCCGTTACCTCGCCTGGCGCCTACAATGGCTTGGTTGCGCCGCTGACCGGTGGCTTTCAATTGACGCTGTCTTCTTCCGCTACCAGTGCAGACGCCTTGGCCGGGGACGCGACAACAAGCGGCGTTGTCGCGGTCGGCACGCCGTTCAGTTCTTCCATAGATTTCAGTCAGGACGTTGATTGGATACGCGTCACGCTCACGGCGGGCGAATATTACGACATCAGCGTGGAGCCGTTGACGGGAACCGCCGAGGCCGCATTCATGCGCCTAGCCTTGGACCAAAATTTCCTCCCGTCGGCCGATGTTGTCTACAAGGCGACCGCCTCTGGCGATCATTTCGTGCAAGTAACCGGCCGGGTTGGCGATTACATACTGAGCATCAATCACGCCGACCCGATTTCAAGAATCGCCGGCGCCGCAGTGCAACCCAACGCAGACGGGATCTTCCGCCTTTACTTCACGCAGCCCGGTGAGATCGTTACGGGTGCGCTGGGCACTCAAGTATCCGTTGGCTGGACGCAGAACGAGATCGCCACAATTCTTTCAGCTTGGTCGGTCTTCGCGCAAGTTGCGGATCTGCCCTTCCAGGTGACCAACGACCGCGCGGCCGCAGATTTCACCTATCTGATGCTCCCGACCGATCATGACCTGAGTCTCGATCTGTTGACCATGAATGACGGTCAATTTGAGGGGGGCTTTGGTAGTGACGCCGATTTTGATCTCATTACATTTGCGCATGGCGGGGATACATTCTCGCCCTTCTTTGGCGATGCCGCGCCCGGGTCATTCGGCTGGGCAAATCTGCTCGTCCTAACCGGTTCGCTGCTTGGATTGGACAGGGGCGCAAATCTAGCCGGGGTCGCCGAATCCCAGTTTGGTTTATATTGGCTGAACCAAGGCGTCTTCACAACAAGGGCCTCTAATCCGCACACCAATGGTTTTGACTTCGCCGGCTGGCGAACGGGCCGCACGCTGCGCGATGACGTTCCGGATTTCCCCGCTTCCGCGGGACTCGGAACCCCGGGCATTCAAGCCACGCCGATGGCGCTCGATATCGCCGCGTTGCAGGCGATGTATGGCGCCAACACCACCACCAATTCAGGCGCCACGACTCATAATTTATCGAACTTAGTCAACCAGCAATTCCAGTCGATTTGGGACGTGGGCGGCGTCGATGCACTGATCGTCGATCCCAGCAATGTTTCGGGCGCCGTGATCGACCTACGCGCTGCGACGCTCCAGTACGAATGGGGCGGCGGGGGCTTTGTTTCCTACATTCGCGGCATCGGCGGCGGCTACACCATCGCCGGGGGCGTCGTGATCGAAAACGCAACGGGCGGCGCTGGACCAGACGACCTCATCGGCAATAGCGCCAACAATGTGCTAAACGGCGGCGGCGGCGACGACATCGTCGATGGCGGGGCAGGCGGTGCGGACACGCTGATCGGCGGCGCGGGGATCGACACGCTTAGCTACATTCTGGCAAGCGCCGGCGTCACAGTGAATCTCGCAATCAATGGCGGCGGCGGCGCCGCCGCTGGCGATACGATCTCCGGGTTCGAGAATATCATCGGCTCAACCTTCAACGATACGCTGACCGGCGATGGCGGAAACAACGTGATGGAAGGCGGAGCTGGCGCGGATACGCTTGCTGGCGGCGCTGGAAACGACACCGCTTCCTACGCCAGCTCTGATACTGGAGTGAACGTTACGCTTGGCGGCGCCGCATCCGGCGGCCACGCCGCTGGGGACGCTTTGTCCGGGCTCGAAAACCTGGTCGGATCCGACTACAACGATCAACTCACCGGCGATGCGGGTGACAACCGCATTGACGGCGGATTGGGCGCCGACGCGATGGCGGGCGGCGCCGGCAACGACACCTATGTCCTCGACGACAGGAATGACTTGATCACAGAACTCTCCGGCGGCGGAACCGACAAGGCGTTCGTGTTGATCTCGTACGAACTCCCTGCCAATCTTGAAAATTTGGAACTGATCGGAACCGCTTCGGCCGCGCGCCTAGTGGGCAATAGCGCGAACAACATTATCATTGGCAACGGCGGCAATGACACGATCATTGGCGGCGCCGGCGCCGACCAGCTGTTCGCGGGCGCTGGGTTCGATCTGCTCGACTATTCCGACAGTGACGCAGGGGTCAGCGTCAACCTGAGCGCTCAAAGCGCCTCGGGCGGCCATGCTCAGGGCGACTTCATTTCGGGTTTTGAAGATGTACGCGGCTCGCAGTTCGGCGACACGCTCGCCGGCTCGAGCGCCGCGAACTTCATCTACGGCCTGGACGGCGGCGATCAATTGTCCGGACAAGGTGGCGACGATTTCCTCGATGGTGGCGGCGGCGGCGATGTGATGATTGGCGGCCTGGGCAACGATACCTTTATCGTTGATGACGCAGGCGACGTCGTCACGGAGCTCGACAACGCGGGCTTCGATTTGGTGCGATCGTCCATCAGCTACGTGTTAGGCCTCGGCTTGGACGACTTGACGCTTACCGGAAGCGTCGCGGTGAGCGGCGTAGGCAACGCCCTCGACAACATAATCGTCGGCAACAATCTCAACAACACACTCTCCGGCTTCGGCGGCGCCGACGCGCTCGACGGCGGCGCGGGCGCCGACGCGATGAACGGCGGTGCCGGCGATGACACTTACTTTGTGGATGAGTCTGGCGATGTAGTGTCCGAAGACTCAGCGGCCGGCGGCGTCGACACCGTGGTGTCGGACGTAAACTTCACCCTCGGTGCTAACTTCGAAAACCTGTTCCTGAACGGAGTCCCGGACATCGCTGGCAGATCGATCGACGGCGGCGGCAATGAATTGGACAATCTGATTGTCGGCGACCGTGGAGTGAACTTCATATCCGGGTTTGGCGGGAATGACATTCTCGACAGCGGAGGCGACGGAGACCGTTTGATCGGAGGCGACGGCGACGATCTCTACCTTGTTGGACTCCACACGGTGACGGAAGAAATTGCTGGTGGTGGCTTCGATACTGTGCGGGCCGCAATCAGTTGGTTCCTGGATGAGTTCGTTGAGCAACTCGATCTAGTCGGCGAGGACAACATCTTCGCCGTGGGAAGTTCGGGCGACGACATCATCAACGGCAACATCGGCGACAACTTCCTTTCAGGCGCGGCGGGCGACGATACCCTCAACGGCGGCCAAGGCCATGACAAGCTCGATGGCGGATTTGGCTTGGACGCCTTGTCGGGCGGCCAGGGTGATGATGAGTACATGATCGACGCCGGTGATGTGGTGACTGAACTCGCCAACGAGGGCGACGATACGGTCAAGACTTCCGTCAGCGGCTACACACTGGGCGCGAACCTGGAAAATCTGGTTCTGCTCCATGACGGGGGCTCTGGTTTCGGCGTCGGCAATGGCAACGCGCTGAACAACACCCTCACTGGAAACTTCTCGGGCAATATCCTCAACGGCGGCGCCGGCAAAGACATGCTGTTTGGTGATGCAAATGTCGATTTCCTCAACGGCCAAGACGGGGACGACACGCTTGAAGGCGGAACCCATTCGGATACGCTCGATGGCGGTGCCGGCGTGGACACCGCCAGCTATGCCGGGTCCGGCATAGGCGTGACGGTGAACCTCGCCACCGGTTCACATTTTGGCGGCGACGCGGACGGCGATGTGCTCGCCGGCATCGAGAACATCGCGGGCTCCAGCAACGCGGACACGCTCACCGGCGATTCTGCCGCCAACGAGCTATCTGGCGGCGCGGGCTCAGACCAACTCTTCGGTGGTGCCGGCGCGGATACATTGGTTGGCGGCGCTGGCGCGGACGCGATGGCCGGGGGCCTGGGCAACGACACATACGGCGTGGACAATTCAGGCGACACGGCCTCCGAAGCAGATGGCGACGGCGTGGATTTGGTCAACACGACGGTTAGCTTCGTCCTAGGTGCGGGACTGGAAAACCTCACGCTCACCGGCGCCGCGGCGATCAACGGCACGGGCAACACGCTTGCCAACGTCATCACCGGCAATGGCGCGGCGAATGTACTGCTCGGGCTAGGCGGCAACGACACGCTCAACGGCGGCGCCGACAACGACACCCTCGACGGCGGCGCCGGCGCTGACGCGCTCATCGGCGGCGCAGGGATCGACCTGGCCGATTATTCGACCGCGGCCGCGCGCGTTGCAGTGCGACTGTGGAGCAATTCCGGGAGCGAAGGCGATGCAGCCGGCGACACGCTCACGAGCGTCGAGAACGTCAGCGGCGGCGCGGGTGGCGACACCATCGCCGGAGACAGTCTCGGCAACGTTCTGGTCGGGGGCGGCGGCGTTGACTTCATCAACGGGCTTGACGGCGATGACACCCTGCGCGGCGACTCCGGCGGCGATGTGTTGCTCGGCGGCGTGGGCGCTGATTCTCTTGATGGCGGCGCCGACAACGACAGCCTCAGTGGCGGCGCTGGCGCTGACGCGCTCGTCGGCGGCGCAGGGATCGACCTGGCCGATTATTCGACGGCGACCGCGCGCGTTGTGGTGCGGTTGTGGAGTAATTCCGGGAGCGAAGGCGACGCTGCCGGCGACACCCTCTTCGGCGTCGAGAACGCGACTGGCGGCGCGGGTGGAGACA
>CADEEA010000037.1 GCA_902826245.1 uncultured Alphaproteobacteria bacterium
CCGCGCACATCGACATAGACGAACGCCGAAAGCCTGCCGTTCTCACTGCGGATCATGGACGGGCCGTCAGCGATGCTAACGCGCGCGACTTCGCCCAAAGTCAGACGCAAGCCCGCTTCGGTGACGATGGGGAGCGCGATCAGAGCTTCGAGCGAATCGCGCGTTTCACGCGGATAGCGCAAATTGATCGGGTAGCGCGCGCGTCCATCGATCACTTCGCCGATATTCTCGCCGCCGATTGCGCCGGACACGACCGCCTGAACGTCTTCGACGTTGAGCCCGTAACGCGCCGCCGCGAAGCGATCGATATCGACATTGATATAGCGCCCGCCGGAGATGCGTTCGGCAATCGCTGATGAAACGCCGGGCACGCTCCGCGCCACGCCTTCGATGGTGCGCGCGGCCACGTCGATGGACGCCAGATCCGGCCCGCTGACCTTGACGCCGATCGGCGTCTTTACGCCTGTCGCCAACATATCGATGCGGTTGCGGATTGGCGGCACCCAAACATTGGTCAGTCCCGGCACGCGCACCGTACGATCCAGTTCCTCGATGATGCGCTCAGGCGTCATGCCGGGACGCCACTGTGAGCGCGGTCGAAACTGGATCGTGGTCTCGAACATTTCGAGCGGGGCGGGATCGGTGGCGGTCTCGGCCCGCCCCGCCTTGCCGAACACGCTTTCGACTTCCGGCACCGTGCGTATCAGCCTGTCGGTCTGCTGCAGCAATTCCGACGCCTCCGCCGCGGACAGGCCCGGCAGCGCGGTCGGCATATAAAGGAGATCGCCCTCGTCCATCATCGGCATGAACTCACCCCCGATGCGCGAGAGCGGCCATGCTGTGGTGGCAAGTGCGAGCGCGGCGATGAGGAGAATGACCTTCGGCGCGTTGAGCGCGAAATCGATCGCCGGCTGGTAGAGCGCGGCGAGCCAATTGTTCAGCGGATTGGCGTTCTCGTGGGGTATGCGTCCGCGTATCCAATATCCCATCAGCACCGGCGTCAAAGTGACGGCGAGCGCCGCGGCAGCGGCCATCGCATAGGTCTTGGTGAAGGCGAGCGGCGCAAACAGGCGCCCCTCCTGCGCCTGCAATGTGAAGACCGGCACGAAAGAGAGCGTGATGATCAGCAGGCTGAAGAAGAGCGCTGGCCCGACCTCCACGGCTGCGTCAGTGATGACACGCCAATGATCTTCGCCTTTGGGCATCTCACCGTCATGGGCGTCGCGCCAGCGTTCGAGCTTCTTGTGCGCGTTCTCGATCATCACAATCGCTGCATCCACCATGGCGCCGATGGCGATGGCGATGCCCGAAAGGGACATGATGTTGGCGTCAACGCCTTGCACCCGCATGACCAAAAACGCGGCCATGATGCCGAGCGGCAGCGTGACAATCGCCACCAAGGCTGAGCGCAGGTGAAACAGGAAGAGCGCGCACACGAGCGCGACGACAATAAATTCTTCGGCCAACTTGCTGGTGAGGTTCTCAATCGCGCGGTCTATCAAGGACGAGCGGTCATAAGTCGTCACGACCTCCACGCCTTCGGGCAGGCTGCGCTCCAATTCGGTCAGACGGGCACGCACCGCTTCGATCACTTCGCGCGCATTCTCACCGGCGCGAATGACGACCACGCCGCCAGCCACTTCGCCTTCGCCATTGAGTTCGGCGATACCGCGTCGCATCTCGGGGCCGATCTGCACCCAGGCAACATCGGCAAGCCGCACCGGCGTCCCGTTGGCGCCGAGCCCCAAGGGAATGGCGTCGAAATCCTCGAGCGTTCGCAGATAGCCGGAAGCGCGCACCATGTGCTCGGCTTCGCCTACCTCCACGACCCCGCCGCCGGTCTCGCCATTGGCGGCGCGCACGGCTTCGGCCACTTGCGCCTGCGATACGCCGTAGGCCGCCATCCGCCCAGTATCCAAGACGATCTGATATTGGCGCACCATGCCGCCGATGGAGGCGACCTCGGCGACACCGGGCACGCTCTTCAGTTCAAAGCGCAGCAGCCAATCTTGGAGACTGCGCAATTGGCCAAGGTCGTGGCGACCGCTTCGATCAATGAGCGCATATTGATAGACCCATCCCACACCGGTGGCGTCAGGTCCCAGTGAGGACCGGGCAGACGCTGGCAAACGTCCCTGCGCCTGGTTCAGATATTCAAGCACGCGCGAGCGCGCCCAATAGAGATCGGTCCCATCCTCGAAAATCACATAGACGAAAGAATCGCCGAAGAACGAATATCCACGCACGGTGCGTGCGCCGGGCACGGAGAGCATCGTCGTCGTCAGCGGATAAGTGACCTGATCCTCGACGATCTGCGGCGCCTGCCCCGGATAGGTCGTACGGATGACGACCTGCACGTCGGATAAATCCGGCAATGCATCAACAGGCGTCGATCGCACCGCGAGCGCGCCGGCAATTGCAAGCACAAGCGTCGCCAACACGACTAGAAGACGGTTGGCGACCGACCAGCGGATGAGCGCTCCGATCATGGCCGCGCCTCGCCTTCGCGAATATCGACGATCACATAACGAGAGCCGTCTTGGCGGAAGCGGAACGCGACCGTGTCGCCGATGGCAATGCCGCGTGCTTGCTCAGGGCGCTCCAGCACGAAAGCCATGGTCATGCCTGGCCATTGCAGGCTCGGCACCGCTCCGTGCGCGATTGTGACGTTCAAACCATCGAGCGCGGTGACGCGGCCCGTGGCGGCGTGGGAGGCCTGCGTCGCTTGCGGCGCTGCCGACGACGCCTCAAGCCGGGCCAACGCGCCGCTCAGGTTGGCTTCGGAATCGATCAGGAATTGTCCCGAAGCAACGACGTTCTGGCCTTCACTCAAACCGCGCCGCACCTCGATGCGATCCCCGGCCCGCCGGCCGAGTTCGATTTCGGTTGGCGCATAGCGGCCGTTCTCGCCGGCGACGATGACCAGTGTGCGCCTACCTGTGCGAATGACGGCCTCAGCGGGGATCATCAGCGCCGGCGCAGAACGCCGTTCTGACAATTGCACATCCGCAGTCATGCCCGGCCGCAGGCGTCCATCATTGTTGGCGAGCGCGATGCGCACTTCGATCGTGCGCGTCGCCGCGTTTGCCGCGGGCAAGATTGTCTCGACGCGTCCCGAGAAGGTGTCGCCCGGATAAGCTGGAACGCTGGCGACGACCCGGTCGCCGGGTTGTGCAAGGCCCGCATCCGCCTGGGAGAGCGACACCACAAGCCAGACCGGCGACAGGCCATTGATCGAAGCGATGGGCGCGCCTTGTGCGACCGTCATCCCGGCCCGCAGATCGAGTGCGGTGATGGCGCCCGAGACAGGCGCGACAATGGTGGCGACGGGACGGGCTGCGCCTTCGCGTTCGACACGTTCGATCAAAGATTGCGGCATGCCCAACATCAAGAGGCGTTGGCGCGCCGCCGAGGCGAGATCGCCCGCCTCCCCGCGCAACGCCAGGTATTCCGCTTGCGCCGCCGCCCAGTCGGGGACGCGAATATCGACAAGCGGCGCGCCCGCGTTGACGACGTCGCCGACTGCACGGCCATAAGTGCGCTCGACAAAACCGCCAGAGCGCGCTTGCACATTGGCGATGCTGCGTTCGCTGAAGGCGATAATTCCGGCCGCTGTGAGCGAGCGCGCCACCGTCTCGCTCTCGACAGCAGCCAGCCGCACGCCAAGATTTTGTGCGACTCCGGGATCAATGCGCACGCCGGCCTCGGCCGGACCTTCATCGGCGTAGCGTGGGACGAGTTCCATATCCATGAACGGCGATTGGCCCGGCGCATCGAAATGCTGATCGGGAACCATCGGGTCGTACCAATAGAGCACCCGGCGTCCGTCTTCGGATTGCGACGCGGCGTTCATCGGCGTGCGACTTGCACCCAGCCAATAGCCGCCCGCGCCAACCGCAAGCAGAACCATCAGCGCGGCGCCTGCAAAAACCGCCGTTCTCGGAGCGATGATCATGGCGTCTGCTCCGCGTATTGGAGCGTCAAAGTCGCGCCGATCAGTGCGCGCCGCTCTTCGAGATCGAATAACTCCAACTCCGCCTCAAGCAGGCCGCGCCGGGCCTCTATGACATCCCTTGTTGACGTCGTGCCTGCGCCAAAGGCGCCCATCGCAGATGCAGCGCGACGTCGCGCCAGCGGCAGGCGTATGTCTCGCGCACGATCAAGATTGCTTGAGGTGGCGGCATACTCCGCCAGCCAGCCTTCAAGCATCGATGCGTGCTCGCGCTCGACGGCGCTGCGTTCTGCCCCAACGCGTGCTAAGTCCGCGCGTCGGGCGGCGACCAACGGCCCCTGGCGCCAAGGTTGGAAGAGCGGCAGGCCAACACGAACTTCAACCGACGCCATGTCGCCAAAGCTTGGATCGCGCCGGCCATAAGAAAGCTCCCACGACCAATCCGGACGCCGCTCGGCGCGCGCCAGAGCTAGCCCCGCCTCTGCTGCATCCTCGTCCGCGTTGAAGGCAGCGAGTTCTGGATGGCGGCGCAAATGCTGGCGCATATGCTCGGGATCGATTTCGAACGTAGGCGCCGAAGCGGATAGATCTTCATCGGCAGCGTCGCCGATCCAGCGCCGCAATTCGGCGCGGGCGCGCGCGGCGTCGGCGTGAAGCGTAGCGACGCGGTCTTCCAGTCGCGCAGCCTCAATTTCCGCGGCGATGGCGTCATCGACACTGCCCGCGCCGCTTGAAAGGCGCGCGCGTGCGGCGGCGGCCGAAGCTTGAGCTTCGTTCAACAACTGAGCCAAGGTGGCGGTGCGGCGTTGGGCATAGTGGAGCGCTATCCAGGCTTGCGCGGCGCCCAATCGGGCTTCGAGCCGCGCCAGATCGAGGTCCACGCTCGCACGTTCGGCTTGCGCTTCGGCCATGGCGCGGCGGGCGCCCAAGCCGTTCGGCATCTCTTGCATGATGCCGATGCGCTGCATGGTCATCTCGTCGCGGTCGAGCCGATAGCGGTCTATTCCGCTGACCGGCACATTCTCGACGCCGAGCACCAGTTCGGGATCGGGCAATTGTCCGGCCGGACCCACGGCGAGTTCTGCGGCGCGCGCTGACGCGCGCCCAGCCTCCACGCTCGGCCCCTCTGCGGCGCGCGCGAGCGCGTCCGCAAAACTCAATTCTTGCGCATGTGCGATCGGGCTGAACCCGATTGCGCAGCATGCTAACCATGCGGCGCGCATGAAAGATGCTCCAGATTATCTGACAAACCAAAGCGCGAGCACGCGCTAGCGCGCGCGACGAGGCGCTATTTTTCGGTGTCAGATGGTTCGTGGAGGTCGCCAGAACGCGTCCGGCGCGCGTGATGCGGCGCCTGTGTCGGACACGACGGGATCGCGCGCAACAATCGCCTGCAGAACGATGGAAACCGGCTCGATGGTTGGCGTCATCGCGGGGCCAGCGCGGCACGCCTGACCCATCGCGCAATCGCCCATCTGCTTTGCGGGCTGATCGGTCGGCGCGGCGGGCGTGTCGTCAGGACAGCAATCATGTTCGCCGGACATCGCCGCGTCAGCCACACGCTCCAACATCGGACAATCGGCCATGACCATAGCGTTCGCGATCCCGCCAGAGGCGAGCGAGATAACCACGACCAAAGAAAGCCAAAACCGGCGCATGACCCCACAATACTGCGAAAGGGTCGAGACATCGTCAATGCGGCAGTGCTGTCACGCGTAAATTAACACAAGCATTTGGAAATTTGGTAACCAAACCCGGCTCTCTTCGTAGTGATTTTGAATGTGCCCGGCGATCCGCCGCCCGTGCGGCGCCCCACGTTGACGGCCCCCGCAGCAACGGCGATCCATGCTTAAGGTCGCTCGGATATTTCATGATCAATCCCTCCATCGTCCTGGAATTGCTCGCACGCGGCGCGGCGATCGGCGCCTTTCTCGGATTGGCGCTCGCCCTGATGCGTGGCGCGCCGGCGCCGGCGCGCACATCGGGCGCGCTGTTCTGCCTGGCCGCAGCTGCGCACACGCTGACACAATGGCCGGGCGATACGGACATCTTTGGCTTCGCGCTCGCGCCAGTCTGGGTGCTCTCAGCTATGGGCGCCGGCCTCTTCTGGGCGTTTGCGCGCGATCTGTTCGAGGACACCCGGCTAGACTGGCGGCGATTTAGCCCGGCTCTCCTGCTGCTGCTCGCGGCCGTTGCTGGCGAAGCGGGCCCTGTGTGGTCGCGCCAAGCGTTCTGGCTCGCGCATAACCTCATCACTGCGGCGCTCGCTATTCACATCCTCGTCTTGATTGCGGCGGGATGGCGCGGCGACCTCGTCGAACAGCGCCGCCGGTTGCGCGGCCCGGTGTTGCTTGCGGGAGCGGGCTACGCGCTCATCATCAGCATCGTGCAGACGGGGGAGCTTTTCATTGGCTCCGCTGAACAATTGTCGCCGCTGGCGGCGGCCGCTTTGATGGTGATGGCGCTTGTCTCGCTCTGGGCCTTTGGCCGGGTCGATGATGAGCTGTTCGCCGCGCCGAAGACGCCGCTCCCTGTGAAGGAAGCGCCGCCGCCAATCGAAGGCGCAGACGCCGCTGCATCCGCAGAACTCAACCGGCTGATGCGTGTCGAACGGCTCTACCGCGAAGAAGGTCTGACTATTGCTTCACTGGCGTTACGCTTACGTATCCCCGAACATCGCCTGCGCCAGCTGATCAACCAAAAACTCGGCCATCGCAATTTCAGCGCCTTCCTCAATCAGTGGCGGCTCACGGACGCGAAGGAAGCCCTCGGCGATCCGGCGCAGCGTGAAGTGCCCGTCTCCACCATTGCGCTCGACGCTGGCTTTGCCTCGCTCGGTCCGTTCAACCGCGCCTTCAAGGCCGAGACCGGTCTGACACCCTCGGAGTATCGCGCTCGGGCGCTGTCCGAACGAGCCTGATCTCTCGACGCTTTTTCACAATCGGCGACCCCGTTTCGAAATCGGCTAGCCGCCTTTCAAGCGCGGCGAGCGCGCAGGCGCAGGGTGAGACATGGGTGGCGGCTGCCGGAACGCTCCGGCGCAGCCGAGCCCACGCCCATGCCAGTCGCATTCGATCTCTGGCGCGAATTGATCCGCGTCTTTCCCACCATCTTCAGTCTTGAGGCTGGCCGTTATCTGATCACGGCCGGGCTATTCAGCCTCATCATCTGGGCCTTCTGGCGCAGCCACTACGCTGCGCGCAAGATTCAAACACGCAGCGCCACGGCCCAAGATTACCGGCGCGAAGTGTTCGCATCTTTGCGCACGGCGCTCATTTTCTCGATCACCGGCTTTGGCATGTACTGCGCCCATTCGGCCGGCTGGCTGACCATCTACGAAGATTTCACGGTCAAGGGTCCGCTCTATTTCGTCGCCACGTTGATTGCGATGATCCTGGCGCAAGACGCCTATTTCTATTGGACGCACCGGGCGATGCACCATCCGCGTCTGTTCCGGACGTTTCACTGGACCCATCACAAATCCAAGACGCCTACGCCGTGGGCCGCCTACGCCTTCGATGTACCCGAAGCGATCGTCGTGGTCGCATTCGTGCCGCTTTGGGCGGCGCTCGTTCCAATGCACGATTTGGCGATCTTCGCATTCGTCACCTGGCAGATCGTGCGCAATGTGATGGGCCATGCCGGCGTCGAGATGTACCCGGTGTCGGGCAAACCTTCGCGCTTGTTCGGTTGGTGGAACACCACCACACATCATGACCTCCACCACCAGAACGGCCGCTCGAATTACGGCCTCTATTTCTCGTGGTGGGACCGCTGGATGGGCACCGAGCATCCCGACTACCAAGCCGAGGTCGCTGCATTCGCTATCTGCCCGCTGCGGCGCAAGAAGCCCGCACGTGCAAGCGGCGCGATCGCGTCGTTGATCGCCCTCGCGTTTGCTTCCAGCTTAATTATGCACGGCCACGCGCGCGCGCAAACGCGGTCCGAGATCGCAGGCAACTGGGCCACAAACGGTTTCGGCTCTATCGTCCAATTCCATCCCTGCGCCAGCGCACCACAAACGATGTGCGGCCGCATCATCTGGATGTGGGAGCCGAACGACGCACAAGGACGCCCTCGCGTCGACAATCACAATCCTGAGCGCGGCTTGCGCACACGATCCCTGATTGGAGTCGAGATCGTGCGAAACTTGCGCGAGACCGAGTCGGGCGTGTGGACCGCGGGCGCGCTCTACAATCCCGATGACGGACGCACCTATACGGGCGTGATCACGCTCCGAAACGGCATGCTCGAACTACGCGGCTGCGCGCTCAGTGTGTTTTGTCAGACTCAAATCTGGCGGCGCCCCGACGATGTCTTACTGGCGGCGCGGAGCTTGGGGCAATGAGCGGTCCTCGCCCCTCCTCCCTGAGGACCTACCTGCCACTCGCCTTGCATCTCATCCCGACGCTTGGCATCGGCTATTTCATCGTCATCCCCCAGAGCTGCATCGCCGGCGTGAACGAACTCACCATCGGCTTTGCAGCGGCCAATCTCGGTTTCGTATTGAGCTATGTCGCCGGCGTGCGGCTGGCGAGAAAGCATGGAGGCGCACATGCGTAGGCCGCACTTTATCGCCGAGCAGGCGCGCCACGCGACGGGGCTCCTCGGGCGCATCGTCGCTTTCATCATGGCGCGCGAAACATGGGCCGAGAACCAGAGGGCGATCGACGCCTTGGACATCCAACCAACCGACCACATCCTCGACATCGGATGCGGTCACGGCCGGAGCCTTGGAGAGTTGGCTGCGCGCGCGCCGCATGGCTGCGCCGTTGGCGCCGACCCGTCGGATCTGATGGTGCAGATCGCGGTCGACAGAAATCGAGCTTTGGTCAAAGCACGACGCGCCAAAGTGGTCGTTGCGACGGCCGGCGACTTGCCGTTCGCCGACGCGGCCTTTGATAAGGCGCTTTGCGTACACGTCCTCTATTTCTGGAAAGACTTGCATTCAAGCTTTCAAGAGATGGCGCGCGTGCTCAAACCGGGCGCCAAGCTCGCGCTGGTGTTTCGTTCGACGCAGCACGCTGGCGCTGTCCAATCCTTCCCGTCCGACGTCTACCGATTTCCGGAGTTCGCGGAGGTCGAGGCGATGTTGGCGCAGGTGGGATTCAGCGTCGCGCCCGCACCCAAACCCGGCGGCGACGTGCGCGCGCACTTGCTCATCGCAACCCGATTGCCCTGAAGAATGGTCAAGCGCGGGTGAACCTATTGTGTGAGTAAAGCTCGAGGTCAGCGTTGGGTTCTGCGATTTCGAAGACTTCCTCGAACGCATCAGCGCCGTTGAAGGTGTAGGTCTCTCGCGCTCGGAAGCCTGCCGGGATGTTCTCGATCGACTCCGAGTCCATCACCAGTCGTCCGTCAACGAAGTTTGGCGTGGCGGCGACGAACTGATTGACGAAGCTCTCTTCGTGGAATTGGCGGAGCACGAAGCGACCACGGCCGCGATCAAAGCTCCAGAATGCGAGATGATGATGAATCTCGCCGGACGCGTACCGGGACTCATTTCGCTCCTCGATGAATTTGCCGGCAAGCAGGGGTGTATAGGTGCGGACCACCGTTCCCGTTCCAGGCTCACCCTCGGCCGTCCCACGCCATTGACCCAGAAAGCGCGCGACGCCGTTCAGTCGTTGATCAAGCGGCGGCGCTCGCTCTTCCGTTTCAGACCCTCCAGTGCTCGCGCACGCTGTGGCGCCAAGAGCCAGGGCAATCGTGAGCGTGCGTCTCGACAGAATGGAGTTCATGTCATCCCTCCCGACAATGCTCATGACTTTGTTGATTTCGAATTGCGTCTGCGGCCCATCGCGACTTGCGCCAACGCGGAGAGGCCCGCGAACGGTCTTGCGCGATCATTAAACCAAGGCAGCCGCTCCCCGGCGAAGAACGCGCCCGTTGGTGTGAGTTCGTCGGCGCGTTCAAAAGCGCCGACATGAAAATGCGTCTCCTCCGGGAGCTTCTCGTTGCTGCATGTCAGCGTCGAGCCGCAGCGCGCGCAGAAGCCCCGCTCGACGCCTGCGGAGGACGTGAACTTCGCGATCTCGCCGCTGATCATTGTCACTGCATCATCAGCAAACGAGACGAACACGGACGCAGGCGCACCGCTATGCCGGCGGCAGCTCTCGCAATGGCACCACAGCACCCATTTGGGCGCGCCCTCGGCGCGAAAACGCACTTCGCTGCACAGACACCGGCCATCATAAGTCTCGGACATGACGGCCATGCTAAAGGTTGCCCAATCCCCGTTCAATGCATCGTCCCCCGCTTGCCAGGGCGCCGCGTTAAACCCACATCACCAACAGATGTGAGGCAGGCATGAACGCTGACGAAGATCGAAGCGCGCATTGGGAAGGCGTCTACCGCGCCAAGGCGCCAACCGACGTGAGTTGGTTTCAGGCGCGCCCTCAAGTGTCATTGGACTTGATCGGGCGCACGGGGATGGCGAAAGACGCGCGCATCGTCGATGTCGGCGCTGGCGCCTCAACGCTCGTGGATCACCTTCTTGCCGAAGGACGTTTATCGCTGACGTTGCTCGACCTTTCCGAGAGCGCACTGGCTCACACGCGGACGCGCCTCGGCGCCGACGCCGAGCGCGTTACTTGGGTCGTGGGTGACGTCCGCACTTGGCGACCGGAGATAAAGATCGATCTTTGGCACGATCGCGCAGTTTTGCATTTTCTCACGGCGCGATCGGATCAAGAAGCTTATTCGCGCACCGTGTCTGCGGCGCTGAAGCCGAACGGTTGGGCCGTCATTGCCGGCTTCGCGCCCGGCGGTCCCGCCAAATGCAGCGGGCTCGACATCGTTCAGCATGACGAAGCCAGCCTTCGATCACTTTTGGGTGGCGCGTTCGATCTCATCACAACCCGCGATGAGGTTCACAACACACCCGGTGGCGCGCCACAGGCGTTTCGCTATCATCTGTTTCACCGGCGCAGCGGGTAACGCGGATCCTCTTCATCCACCCGCAGGCGGGGATGCCGGATCGCGGCCAGTACGGATGAGATCGGCGCCGACCAGCACGCCGAACGCCGCTTGCAGCGCATAGACGACAAACGCACCGGCAACGTTCATCGCAAGCGCGCCCGTCAGCAGCATCAATGCCGGTGCAATCCCCGCCGCCAACCCCACCAATCCAACAATCCGCCGCAAGCCCCGCTCCCGCACCAAATCCGCACCCCAGATCAAGAACGCGATCGAGGTCGCATAGACTGCGCCATAGGCGAGCATTTGGTTGAGCGCCCAGCACAAACGCAGGATGTCAGCGGACGCATCGTTCGCAACGACGGCGCCGACGACGAAGCCATTGATCGTGGCGGCAAGCACGTTTGCGATTGCGCCTGCGCCATAGACGACCAAGGCCAGCAGAATGTCGAATCGTTGCAGCCCCCGGCGCGCGGCAAGACGCGTGTAGCCCGCGAACGCCAGCACCACGAACACGATCATCGCTGCGTGCACGATCTGCGCGAGCACCGAATGACCAAAGCCGGTCGGATGGTGCGCCATCGCGACTATGGAGAGCGCGCTTGCGCCAGCGAGGGCCGCGCCGGCCGTACGATCGTCCAGTCCGGCATCTCTTTTCAGCGCACTCACTGGCAATTCCCCCGTCACGCATTTAGCCTTGGCGGAGGATAGGAACGCCGGCCGCGCGACGCGACGGACTTCTGTGCATGAAAGTTCGAGGGCAAGGATGGCGACCAATCGACCTGCGTCGCAGACGCGTGACGCCATCATCAGCGCCTTCAACCGGCTCGTTTTGTCCACGCGCCGCGCCCGCCCGCCTGTGGGGCAGCTCCTGCGCGAAGCGGGCGTCGCGCGTTCGACGCTCTACAAACACTTTGATGATCGCGACTCGCTGCTGCTCGAAGCGATGAACGGGCCGCTCTCGATCATCGCCAACGCGACAATGGGAAATGGAGGGCGTGAGCGACTTGTTGCTCTGCTGGATCACTTTTGGGAACAGCGGCGCAGCGGCGCAGACGTGCTCAGTGGACCATTTTCCGCACGGCTCATGCGCGCCCTCGCGGATCTCATTCAGCAGCGCGCCTCCGACCTCGACCGCAACGATGCTATTCGCATTGCCGAGAACCAGATCGCGCTCGTCAGGCTTTGGGTATCGGGCGAAACGCCCGCCACCGCTTCAGAACTGGCGGAGAAGATGATCGCAAGCGCGCAGGCGCAACGGACCGCGTTCCAGCTTGGCTCCGCCGCGTCCGCGACGGCGCCGGCCAGTCAAAAGCGGTGAATCAATAGGAGCGCCTCCGCGCGCCATCGGCGTGCATGCGCCTTTGTCATATCCGGCTCTCACCGGGGCGGCGCCGGCTGTGGAAGCGAACCGCGAGCAAGAGCCAGCGCAATTGTTCGAGATCGAAGCGGCGCACGGGTGCGTCCTCGATGACGCTGTCGCCCTCCATCAAAACGCCGGGCACCAAGCCTTCGCGCAAACGGCGCGCGACGGTCGCGCGCGAGATACCGAAATAGAACTTGATATCTTTGTAGGTGAACCAGAGCCGTCCGCGCGGCAGCTCCCTTATCGTGCGCTCGACCATGTCAACGAGCGCAGGCGGATAGGCCGGCATGTCCGCCAACGCGACGCATGTGGCGCGCGCGGCGTGGCGCGGGCGGCGCCGTAGTGTTGGCGTGGTCTGTGGGCCCGCGTGCATGCTTGGCTCCAGATGGAGTTCTGTTGCGTGCTATCGAACCATCAGAACGTGAAAACGTCGATGGGCGGGATCGTGCCTATGCCACGCCGCACGATGCGCGTTTCATCTACTTCCAACCCCGTGTGATGGCGGCGCGTGTGGCCGGCGCAGGCGGGGGATCGACAATCGGCCAGTTCGGCCCGAGCGCAAAGCCACCGCCGGGATCTTCGTTGATGACCCAGGATGGCCGCGAATCCGAGATCGTGTGCGTGGACGCGGCGCGCGCGCCGCATCTGCTGCAGCGGAGATCGCGGGCGATGTCGCGCGCGAAGGCGCGCTCGCCCCAAAGACGCAGCGCCGTGTCCAAGCGGATACGCGCGCAATGATTGCACTTGGTGCAGGAGATGAAGATGCCGAGCGTGGTGCACGAGCCCAGCCGGCAGCCGCGGTCTTTGTCGTTGTACCAGACCATGAGCGGCGTGAACTCGTATTGTTGTTGACGGCAAGCATCAGCGCCCGTTCGATGCCACCGTGCTCGCCCGCGTCCAGGGCTGACGCGAGCCGCGCCTTAGCGCGGCCCTGGACGCGGGCTGCGCGCAGCGGCCGCTCTTGAGCATCGGGACGCGGGGCGCGTCCCTCTCCATCCTTGGATGCGCCTCCGGCGGATCGAACACGGGGCTGATGGCGCAGCGTTGATGGTCACGCGCGCGGGGTGGTCTCACGCGATCGCGGCCGACAACGGCGCCCAGGCGGCCACCGTTTCAAGCGTGCGCAATTCTCCGTCGCGGCGGATCGCGACCCAGCCGTTTTCGTCACGCACCGCGATGAGGATGCGGATCGATTCCGGTTCGCGCGCATAAACCGGTTTGTCGAACGGAGCGCAGTCGGGATCGGCGCGCCAAGCCTGGCGCGCAGGGCGCGCGTCGTAGAAGGGCGCAAGCATGACAACCGCATCGTCATCATCGAGGGCGAAGGCGGCCTCCTCGCTGTCTTGATCTGGCGACATCCCACTCTCGCTCATCATTGCGGAGCGGGAATAATGTTCACTTTATGTTCTGGGGTCAATCCTCGCGCCGTGGGGGGCTGTGGATGGCGGCCCGAGGCGCCCTTCAGTCTGATGATTTCTTGGCTTTTTTCGCCGCGCTCTTGGCCTCCTTCTTCGCCGGCGTGACGGCTTTGACGGGTTTATGACGGGTTTCCGCCGCGGCGGCCGGTGACGGGATTGACGGGTTTATGACGGGTTTTTCCCGGGCGCGCTCATAGCTCGCGGTACGCCCGCCGCCGACGCGTACGACGACGCCGTGCTTGGCGAGTTCACGCAAATCACGCAACGCCGTCGCTTCCGAGGCGCCGGTCAGCTCCTGGTAGGAAGAATTGTCCAGCCGGCCGCGCATCTTGATCGCGCTCATCGCCTTGCGCTGCCGCTCGTTCAGCGACAACGCATTCAAATAGGCCTCTGTCAGCCAGTCGCGCCAAAGCGTGACCGTCCACTGATCGCCGCGCTGCGCGAAGCTGGGCTCGGGCAGGCCTGCTTCGCGGCACACGCGGATCATTTCCAACGTGCCGGTGCCGCCAGTATCCATATAGCCCGAGAGAAAGAACGCTTTCGCCAGCAGCGGATTGCGCGGGATCGAGGAATGGATCTCACGCAGATGTTCGGGCGTCAGGCCGCGCGGCAACTCGCCAGGATTGGCAATCTCGACGCGATCGGAAAACACGTTCACGTGCACGCCCGCGGCTGAAGTGTAATCGCGGTGCGCGATCGCATTCACGATCGTCTCGTTGACGGCGTCGCGCGGTATCTCGTGGGCAATCGGCGCGCCCGCGCCTTCTGTCCGCGCGCCGAGCGACGTGCCAAGCCGATCCATCACAAACCCGACCGCCAGATCGATCTGTTCGAACAGGGAGCCGTTGAAGATCTTGAACGACAGCGCCGGCCGCGCTGGAACGGCGCCGGCATAGTGCGCGCACTTGATCTCGGCGCCGGACGCGACGCGCTCTGGATTGCTAGAGAACAGCAGAATAGCCGCGTTATTGGGTCTATTGTCGTCAAACAGGTTGAGCTGGGTCAATGCATCCTTGGTGTTCTTGGCGCGCACCAGGCGAAAGCCGCGCTTGCTATCGGCCAACGCCCGGAAGTCCTCGACCTTCTGATCGTCGATGAATTTAAGCGTGAGCTGCGTTGGCGCAGCATCGAAGGGTTTGGTGATCAGGATGCGCTCATCTTCGAGCACCTTCATCAGACTGACGCGCAACGATACGGCGAGATCGGGAAAGCCGACGAAGCGGCGGCGCACCACGGCGGCCTCGGCGCGGCCAATCAGCTTGTCTTCCTTCGGATGACGCTCCTCGTCGGTCTCGCGCACAAAGACGAGCCGGTGTTTGCGGTGCTGCACGGCGCGATCATACTCGCGCTCGGTCGGCGAAACCCCCTCCGCATCCTCGTAGCCATAACGCACGCCGAACAAGCCAACATAGACATTGCAGCGCTCGACCTCGTCCAAATAGAGATCGGTCGGGCTGCGCGTCTGCGCCGGCTGATCCTCGAACAGGAATACATCGAAATAGCGCGACAGCGTCGCGTCGGAGCGAATGAAGTCACGCAGATTGCGCCGCTCCTCGGCGAACTCGCTCTGCACGCTGCTGATGAACACCCGTAAGGGCAAAGTTTCACGTCCCGCTTTGCGTCCGATTCTGCCGCGAACTTTATCAAGCCTGCGGCGCAACGTCGACGCATCCGCCCTGCCCGGCCAACGCCTCTTGCGCGCGCCGCTCGCGCGAGCCCCGCCGGAGCACACTCAATTGGCCCATGCCCCATAGATGCAAGAGCCGCTTGGGATAGACGGGGATGCGTCCATGGTGGCGGCACGGCGGACCGTCATCTCGGGTCGAATAGATCTTCGCCAAGGTGGCGGGCGATCGTTTGATTCCGATCTTTGCCAGATAGGCCGAGGCCTCGCGGCGGTCGAGCAATGCATCGACGAAATCTTCAGGCAGCTTATCTTCGGGATGTTCGAGCAGCATCGTCACGGCCGGTACGGTCGCAAACGAATGTCGCGCGTCACCAGCACGCGCACCGGGGCGCCAGCGCGGACGCGCAGTGTTGGCCGTACCGACAAGTCGCGATCGACGATGCGGCCGCCAGATCGCGCCGCCTCTTGGGCTGCGGCGTCGCCGACGCTGCGGCTTAAGCTTTGATCGTCTTCACCCTCGGACTCGTTGGCGATGACGCTGACGATGGCGGACAAGCCGATGGCAAGGCCCAGACGATCGAGGTGATTGTCAGTGCGATCACGCAGGCCGGCAGCGCCCGTTGGATCGGTTCCCTGCATATTGTCGAGCGACATGCTCCAGCCGTTCGGCAGAATGAGACGCTGCCAGATCAGCACGAGCCGGCTGTCGCCGTAATCGGTCTCGCTGTCATAGGAGCCGATCAGCCGCGCGCCTTGCGGGATCAACAGGTGCTCGCCGCGAACGCTATCGTAGACGGGCGCGGTCACCTGAGCGATCACGCGGCCCGGAAGATCGGAATTGAGCTCGGTGACGAGCGCCGCCGGAATGAGGCTTCCAGCCATCAATTCATAAGGCGAACGCGGCGGCCGGAGCGGCGCATCGAGACGGGTGTCGTCGCCTTCCGCTGCGGTCGCGCGCCCTGACGCGGCGAACAGAATACTGGACGCGCGCGCGTCCGCTTCGGGGTCGGCGCGCGGCGCCGCTGGCGGCGCGGACGGCGTCGGCGCGCCGGTCCAGCTTGCATCGGCCGGTGGTTGAAATTCGGGCGGGTCCGCGTCGGCGCCGCCGTCATCGAACGCCGCGCCCTCCATCGACAACGCATCATAGCCGGGCGGCGCGAGCCGGATGGTTTCGGGCGGTCCGGCCGTCGCGGCGTTGGCCTGCGGATCGGCGCCGCCGGCGCGGTCGGGACGCTCGCTCAAGCCAAGCATCAGCGCCACGGCGACAATGGCGCCCATGCTGAGCGCGCCGGCGAGCAGGACTTTGCGCGACAAACGCTTCGGCGACGGCGGGCGTGCGCGGATGGCGACCACATCAGGCGCCGGCGCCGGTTGGGCGGCGGCGGTCATGGCCGGCCTCCCCTGCGGGCGCGGCGGCGCTCCGCTGGCGCGCCGTGACGTTCGATGCGCACGATCACCGGCGCACGTACGCCCATACGGAGTTCAGCGCGGTCAAACAGCCGATCCACGACGAGACGCTGGCCAGCGACGCGGTAATTCGCCAATTCGGCGCCTTCGGCGGTGATGACGAAGAGCGGCGGCATCTCGCGCACGGCGACGCCCGGCGCGAACTCGACATAGGTGCGCGCACCGTCATCAAACACGCGTGCGGGCGACCAGACCGGCGTTTGCCCGCGCACGGTGCGGACGCGATAAGCGAAGTTGAGGGTGTCGGCTTGCGCGGCGCCGGCGTGCTCAGCGGCGGCCTCCGGGTAGGACCACGCGATCTCGACTGCATAGGCTTCACTCGTGCCGACACGCGCCTCAATCGTATAGGTGCGCCGGTCGGTGATGATGATGATGTTGGTCCGCACCCCCGCCGCCATCGGCTTGACCAGCACCACCGCACGCGCGGCGCTGGCGCTTTCCGCTTCGGCCTCCGTCACCATCCAGCGCGTGGTGTCGCCGGCGGCGATCGCGGTCACCGCCTCGCCGGGCTCCAGCAGAATGGCCGACACATAATTGGTGTTGGCGATGAGTTCGTAGATCGCGCCTGGGGCATAGGCATAGATGTGGCGCGCGCCGGCAAAGTCAGCGTCATCGGCGCGCTGACGGGCGGCGGCGTTGGCGGCGGCGAGGATTTCGGCCGCGGTCGGACAGCGAACGCGCCGCGTCGGCACACATTGGTCCGAAGACTGAGCCACGCCCGCCTGATCTTGCGCGTGCGCGGCCGGCGTCGCGCTTAGCAGAGCTAGAGCTACGAAGGCAAAGCGCATGTTCATCGTTCGCGGCTCCATGAAAAGTCGCTGATGAGGAGACCAAGCGGATTGACGGCGATCTCCTCCGATGTGCGCGGCGCGCGCGTCGTCACGGTGAAGACGCCAGTGTAGAGTTCGGGATCGCCGGCGCCGGTGGCGTTGGTCGCCCGCTCAATCCAACTGACTTCCCAAGAGCGATCGGAACGGGCGATGACGGAGCGGATATGCACGGTGCGCCCGACCCGCCCGAGACTGAGGAACGGATCGTCTTCACGGGCGAGTTCATTCAAGTGCGCCGCCGCCTGCGGCGTCAGAAACGCGTAAGCCTCCAGCCAATTTTCGCGCAGCACCACGCCATCAGTCGGCAGACTGCGGACCAGGCGAACGAAGCGGCTGAGATGATGGGCAATTTGCGCTTCAGTCGGCGACCAGCGTCCGTCGATGGCGCGCACATTGAGCACCTGGCCTTCCGGCGCGACCTCGACCACGTGCACGAATGTGCGCTTCTGCAATGCGACCGCGGTCAGCCCAGCGCCAAGTAGCGCAGCAGCGGCCAATCCTGCGAAAGCTGTGGCGCGCCAGGCGCGCGCCGACAACACGGCCGAGCCCATGCGCGCGTCCCATTCCTGACGCGCCCGCCGGTAGGGCGTGTCGGCGCCTTCGCCGGACAAAGCGCGCGCGGGCGCTCGAAACGGAAAACTCATGACGTCCTCCCTGCTGGCCGCGGCGGCGGCTGCATGCGGCTATGATCGATGGCGGGCGCAGGTCTTGCGGCGCCAGCGCCGCCTGCCCCGCCGCCGCCGCGCGGAGCGCCGCCGCTGCGGCGTGTGGCGCTGGTGACAAGACGATGTGTAGCAGCGGCGGCGCGCACGCCGGCGCCGACGACGCCGCCAGCCAGCATGGCGCCGCCGGCGGCGTACGCGCCGGCGCCCAAGCCGGTGCGCACCGCATCGGCGCCCGACAGATGCGGCTGGCCCTGCACGACTTCCGACGCGAGCTGCGGACCGAACCAGGCAAGACCCAATATGGTCAACCCGAACAAGAGCACGTTGAGCACGCCGCCATCTTCGAGGCGGAAGGTCGCTGGCAAAGTCTCGACGAAATTAATCGCGACGCTTGCGATCAAGGCCAGCACGAAGAGCCGGATGGCCGACCCGACGACCCAACCCAGCGGCCGCTCCGCCACCCAAGACGTGCCGTTGAAGACCCCCCACGGCAAGGCGACGAAGGCCGCGAGCGAGCCGAGCTTGAAGGCGATCAGCGCGACGAAGATCTGCAGCGCCAAGACGAAGAAGGCGACGAGGATTGCGAGCGCGGAGATGAGGATCGTCGCCAAAGTCAGAAAGTCGGTGAAGATGTTCATGCCTTCGCCGAGTTCGATGGTTTTGCCAAAGAGTTCAGTGCCGATCTCGGCGATGCGCCCGGGATTGTGGAGGTCAGGTAGTGAGAGACCGCCGCCGCCGGCCTTCAAGCCCAGCATCGCGCCCGATTGATTGATCGCGGTCGCGAGCGCGTTCCAATTGTTGATCAAGAACGCAAACAGCCCGATGAACAGCACCTTGCGGAAGAACGGCGCGATCGGCGCTTCCTGCGCCAACGCCCATTGCGCGCCGGCCAGCGCGATCGAGATCACGATCAGCGCATTCAGCACATAGCCGACATCGCCCTGGATCAAACCGAAGCCGGCGTCGGCGACGGCGATGAATTGGTCCAGAAAGGAATTGATCGTGGTCGGATCCATGATCGCTCTCTCAGAAGGCCGAGCGCGCAGGCTGGGTGGTGCGCCGCGCCGCCGGGAAAGCGCGGCGACGGATCTCGCTCGCGCGCTGTTCGCGGGCGATGCGCTCCATGCGCTCGGTCGCGAGCGCCCGCCCTTGCGCGGCGAGCAGCGTCTGGATTTCCGCAAGCTGGGTCGCCGTCACGCCCAACAATTGATTGCCGGCTTGCGCGGCGCCGGTCTGGCCCTCGGCCCCGGCCGAGGCGCCGAGTGCGGCGTCAATGCGCCCGCGCGCATCGCGCACCGAGGCGACGGCGCCCGCTTCTGCCCGCATCGCCAGTTCGAGACTGTCGCGGCTCGCCTCCAGCCAAGTGTCAGAACGCTGCAGCACGGCGTCCAGCTCGAACGCCTCGAAGGTTTCAGGATAGAGCTCACGCAGACTGGCGCCGACCTCTTCAGCCTCGAAGGCGACGCCGCGCGCGGCATCGAACAGCGCGCGCGCTTGTGCTAGAGATTGGCCGAGCTCTCCCGACAATTGCAGCGGCGAGCGCGCGAGCATTTGCGCTTGCTGCTCAATCTGGCGGATCTGGTTGTTGATCTGCTCCAAGGCGCGCGCCGCCTGCACCACGTTTTGGGCAAGATTGGTTGGATCAATAACCGTCATCTGCGCATGCGCCTGTGACGTGGCGGAGACCGCGATCGAGACAGCGCCAAAAAGCCAGGCGCGCCGTGAAAACTGATGCCGTTTCATTTACTCGCCTCCATGAGTGCGTAGTCGATTTCCAGAGCTTGCTCAGACGCGGGCGCCGATGCGCGCTCAAACCGGCGCAGCGCTTCCGCCGCCGCCGGCACGCCGCGCGCTTCCAGCCACGCCGCGGCGAACGCCGCGCGCGGTGTCTCGCTTGCGATGCGATCCATCAGGGTTTGATCTTCGGGTCGGGACGCCGCGACGAAGGCCAAAGTCGCTGGACCGAGGCCCAGTTCAAACAGACGCGCGCCTTCGCGTGACGCCAGATAATAATCGCGCTTCGGCACAGCATTGGCGATCAAGTCGATCTGGCGCGCGTTCAAGCCGAGCGCCTCGTAGAAACCGCGTGATCGTGGTTCACGCGCGCGATCGTTCGGCAGGAAGATGCGTGTGGCGCACGCCTCGATGATGGTCGAGGCGATGGGGCTTGCCTCGACGTCCGCAAGCTCTTGGCTGGCGAACACCACGGCGACGTTCTTCTTGCGCAGCGTTTTCAGCCAATCTTGAATCTGCGCGGCGAAGGCGCTGTCCTTCAAGAAGAGCCACGCCTCGTCGAGCAGAAGCAAAGTCGGGCGGCCATCGAAGCGGCGCTCAAGCGCGCGGAAGAGAACGGCCAATACGGCGCGCGCAGCTATGGGACGCCGCAACAGATCGTCCATCTCGAAGGCTTGCACGGCGCCGTAGCCGAGTGTGGATTGATCGGCGTCCAGGAGCCGGCCGTGAGGGCCCGCATGCGTGAACGGCATCAGCGCGCCACGCGCGTTCGCATCCTGCACCAAGGCGGCAAACAAAGTGATGGTCCGGTCACGCGGATCGCGGCTCGCCAGCACGCCGAGCGCACGCCAGAGTTCGGCCTTCACGTCCGGCGTCACCGGCACATTGGCCGCGGCGATGCAATCGGCCAGCCAGTCCAGCGCCCAAGCGCGCTCTTCATCGGTGTCGATGGCGGCGAGAGGTTGAAGGCCAAGCGCGTTCTCCTCGCCGAGATCGAAGAAGTCGCCATTGAGGCCCAGCACCGTCGCTCGGCACGATCTTCCCTTGTCGAACAGATAGACTTGCGCGCGTTCCGCTTCGCCATGCGCATAGCGCAAGAATTGCGCGGCCAAGGTCGCGAGCAGCACCGACTTGCCGGCGCCGGTCGGGCCGACGATCATCGTGTGACCAACATCGCCGACATGGAGATTGAGGCGGAAGGGCGTTGCGCCATCGGTCGCCGTCAGCATCAAGGGCGGCGCATCCAGATGCGTGTTGTGCGGCGGCCCGGCCCAGACGGCGCTCAGGGGGAGAAGATGGGCCAAGCTGGGCGAGAGAAGAATGGGCCGCCGCACGTCCGCATAAGCCTGACCAGGCAGCCCGCCGAGCCAAGCCTCAACCGCATTCACGCTTTCCACTTCGGTGACGAAGCCCAGACCATCGGCGACCTGCTGGATCTGGCGCACGCCTTCTTCGGCGACGGCTTCGTCAGGCTCGGCCACGACAATGGTAAGCGTGGCGTATCCGGCCGAGACTGCGTCGGCGCCGAGGTCCTGCAGCGCGTGGTCGCAATCTTCGGCTTGATTGGCCGCATCATTGTCGACGAGCAACGCCTCCTCGCGGAAGAGCGCCTCGCGCAGCAATGTCATCAGCCCTTTGCGTTTGGAGAACCAGCGCTTGCGAATCTTCTCCAGTTCGCGCCGCCCCTCCTCGCGATCGAGCGGCATGAAGCGCGTGATCCAGCGATAGGAGATGGCGAGGCGATTAAGCGCATCGAGAAGTCCGGGCTCAGTGTGGGTGACGAAGCTGCGCACCGAGATGACGCGCAAATGATTGCGGCCGAGCCTGGGCGACAGGCCCCCCACCAAAGGCGCATCGGTCAAGAGCGCGTCGAGATGAAAGGGCGTGGCCGGGACTTGGACGCGATGGGTGCGATCTGAAATGCAATCGTGCAGATAGCTGAGCGTCTCTTCATCGCCCAGCCAACGCGCTTCCGGCAAGGTCGCCTCGAACAATGCACAGAGCTGGTCGCTTTCACGGAGGAAGCGCTCAAGGTGAGCGTTGTAATCAACGGCCTCGGCGTTTGCTTTTACTGCGGCGCCTTCAAACAGGTACGATTCAAGCCTCCCCTGGCGCTCAGCCGGCGGCAGCCAGGTCAGCGTCACGAAATAGCGGCTCTCGAAGCGCGCGCCCGCGCTTTCGAAGACGGCGCGGCGCTCTTCATCGATGAGCCAGGCGAGGCCATTCGACCATTGCGCATCGGGGTAGCCCGGCGCGGGCCCACGGCGCGCTTCGACATGAAGACACCAGCCAGACCCGAAGCGGCGGAGCGCATTGTTGAGGCGCGCGCTTGCGCCCATCAATTCGGACGGCGTCGATGAGTCGAGGTCCGGACCACGGAAAGACAAAGTGCGCTGAAAGGCGCCATCCTTGTTGAGGACCACACCGGGGCCAATCAAAGCGGCCCAAGGCAGGAAGTCGCTCAATCGTGCGCTCAGATTGCGATAGGGGCGAAGATACATCATGGGGCGTCACGCATCGAAGAAGAGAGGCTTGGCGAGATGCCGCGGCCACGTTTCGAGAAACCAGGGATCGCGCGCGGCGGCCCAAGCGGCGCCGCCATGCGCAACGATCCAAAGCGGCAAGCCGATCAAAGGCTGCTGCAGACCAAAGCCGATCGCCGCGCCCAAGGTCGCATTGAGAATGGCGAAGGCGCGCGGCACGCCGCCCAACAGAATGGGACGCGTGAGACTAGTCCGCAGCGGCGTCACATAATCGTCAGGCAGATCGGCGCTCACAGCATCGCTCCGCCGGCGAAGCCGAAGAAGTCGAGGAAGAAGCTGACCGCCGCGAACATCACGGCGATGCCCAGGCCGACGAAGGCGAGCTTGCGCACGCCGCCCCCGCCTTCAGAGAAGATGACGGTGACGCCGGCGATGACGATGGCGATCACGGCGGCCGCCCGCGCGACGGGGCCGGTGATGGAATCGACGATTTGTTCGAGCGGTCCTTCCCAGGGCATGCCCGACCCCGCGGCGACCGCGTCGCCAGCGAAGATCGCCAGAATCAAAACCAAAAACATCGGCGAGACGCGCCTACTCAATGCTGTGCGTGACATAGCTCCCTCCTTCCACCCCTTTGACTTCAACGATGTCGGTGATGGCGCGCCCGCTTTGCGTGCGCGCGATGAAGACGATGAGATCGATGGCGCTGGCGATCATGCGGGCTGAGGGCGCGGCCATGGTTTCCGCGCAGAGATCCTCAAGGCGCGTCAGAGCATCGGCGGCGGAATTGGCGTGAACGCTCAAGAGCCCGCCTGGATGGCCCGTATTCCACGCCTTCAGCACTTCGAGCGCTGCGGCGTCGCGCACCTCGCCGACGACGATGCGGTCGGGCCGCAAGCGTAATGTCATCTGCACGAGGTCGCGCATGGTGACGGCCGGCGGCGCGCGTCGCGTCAGCAGCTGCACCGCGTTCGGGCTCGAACACTGCAACTCGCTCGTATCTTCCAGAATGATGGCGCGCGCGTCGCGGAAGCTGGGCTCCGCAAGCAGCGCATTGAGCAAAGTGGTTTTGCCCGAGCCGGTGCCGCCGGCGACGACAATGTTGCGCCGGCCTGCGACCGCGTCCCGCAAGACGGACGCCTGCGCCTCGCTGGCGACACCATCGCGAACGTAATCGGCGAGCGTGAAGAGGTGCTGCGGCCGTTTGCGGATCGCCAACAAGGGTGCGGCTGAGAGCGGCGGCAGCACCGCTTGCACCCGGGCCGAGGAGCCCGGAAGGATGGTCGAGAGCATCGGCCGATCAACGCCCACCGTTTCGCCTGCCTCGTGCGCAAGCAAGCGGATCGCGGCTTCACGATCCGCCGCGCTGAGCGTGATGGTCGTCTCCGCCATCCCCTGCCCGACGACGTCGAGCCAAAGCTTGCCGTCGGCATTGATCATCGCCTCGACGACATCGCCGCGCGCAAGCGCATCGGCGATCGCGGGCCCGAGCGCGCGCTCCAGCGCCGAGCGGCGGCGGACAGCGCCAAGATCGATGGCGCCGCTCATGCGGAAATCCTCTCCGCTTCGGCAGACTGAACGCGGTGCGGTTCGAAGTGTGCGAGCGATTGGCCCGAATCTATACTGGCGGCGACCAGATCGAGGAAACGTTCGAACCGCGCCGCGGCGCTGGAGGCGGCGCTGTCGGCAATGTGCTCGTCGATGGGCGGGTTGTGCTCAAGCCAGACCCGCACGAACAGCAGCAGCGTCTCTTTCATCAGCATGCCGTCGCGCACCGCCTTGTCGATGCGCGCTTCCAGGCGGGCGATATGCCGAAGCGTGACCGGATCGGCGCCGTCTTCGCCGCGCGCGAGCTTTACACGCACAGCCTCGACGATAATGCTGGATGCGGAACGGCCTTGCGCATCGGCCGCGCGCTGCACTTTTGAGCGGAGGTCGCTTGGCAAATAGACGCTGGTGGCTGATCCGGTCATGCGCGCCTCAGATCCCGGTGCCGCGAACGTCTGGGTCGCGTGCACGACCGCGCAGCCCTGCGGCCGCCTGCTCAGATATTTTGAGATCGGGGAAGAGATCGCCTTGCCCGTTCACGGCATTCGCGAGCACGGGCGCGACTTTCACCGAACCCTTGGCGCCCTTCACCAGCTGCCCAAGCGGTTTGACGCCTTGCCAATCGTGGGTCGTCGTAAGTTGCGAGCGCGCGAACGCCGCGGGCAATAGCCGGCTCTGAAAGATCGGCTCGGCATCGAACTTCAGCTTCTTGCAGCGGATGGGCTTTGCGCCCGCCACGAAAATGAGTTGTTCGTCACTGGGCAATTGCCGCACGTCGCCGGGGAGCAGAAGCGGACGCCGTTCTTCGCGGAACGAGGTCGTGCCACGCGGCGCGATCAAGGCGCGCGGGCGGTTTATGCTTTGGCTCTCGATCACCTCCCAGCGTTCACCCGCCATCGACGCGATGGTCTTCGCTGTTTCGAGATCAGCTGCCGCGAACGATGTGATGATATGACAGTTATCGACGATCACGCTGTCGCGGCCGTAGGCGCGCGTCACATGATTGAGGCTTTGGCAGACGAGATAGGCTTTCAAGCCATAGCCCGCGAAGGCGCCCATCGCGGTTTCGAAAAACGGAAGCCGGCCAAGCTGCGGAAACTCGTCCAGCAACATCAAGAGCTGATGCAGCTTCGGCCGCCCCGAAGCGTCGGCGACCTGATCTTCCATCAGCGAACGTGCGATCTGATTGAGCACCAATCGCATCAGCGGCATCAGCCTGGTAGCGTCGGAGGGTGGCGGCTGCAGAAAGAGCGTGACGGGCTTGGCGTCGCACATGAGGTCGCCGACGCGGAAGTCAGAGGCCGAGGTGTTCGCGGCGATCAGTGGATCGGCGAAGATGCCGAAGAACGATTCCGCGGTCGCCTTGATGCCCGAGCGCATCCGTTCTTCGCCCGCGAGATAGGATTCCGCCGCGTGCAGCACTTCCGGGTGAATTTCCGGCGCGCCAGTCTCCGGGTTGCGGCGATGCAGCACGATGCGCATCGTCTGCGCATGCGCATCGAGATCGCGCAGCTTGTCGCGGACCACGGCGAGGGTCTTGCGGTGATCGGGCTCAACGTAGAGCACGTGGAGAATGAGCCCGACTAGAATCTGCTTGGCGCTACGGTCCCAGAAATCCTCGTGGCGGCCGTCGCCGGCGGGATCGACAACGATCTCGACGACGTTCTGCACGTCGCGCACCTCATTCGGGCCCTTCCGCACTTCGAACAGCGGATTAAAACGCGCGCTGTCGGCGCGCGTCGGCGCGAAGCGGAGCACGGCGCCCAATGTTTCGCGGAACCCCGCGGCGCCCGGGAAGTCGTGGCGCGCGTCGCCGGAGGCAAGCTCGCCCTTGACGTCGAGCACCAGCGCCGAGTGCGGCCAGGCAAGCAGCGTGGGCACGACATGACCCCTGCCCTTGCCTGACCGCGACGCGCCGACGAGGAGGAGATGGCCCGGACCGTCATAGGCGAGAATCTCGCCATCGAGTTTTCCGAGAACCGCACCCGACGATGCGAGCACGCCGGCCTCGCGCGCGTCATTGAAACTGGCCCAACCGTCGCCGCCATGCCGGCGCACGCGCGGTGCATTTGGATGGAGAATAACAGCGACGACAATCACCGCCCCGGCGGCGCTGCAGAGCAGGATGAAGTCAGCGATCGCAAAAGGCCGCGGATAGGTATCGCGCGCAACACGTGACCAAGTGAAAATCGACCACGGCCAGTAGAACGGCGTCGCCTGAATATGAATGGGCGGACGCCCAAGCGCGGGCTGATAGGCGAAGATTGCGGCGACGATTTGGGTTGAGAGGACGAGGCCGCTCAAACCAATCAATGCGCCGAATGCAATCGCACCTATAATTCGCACGACCCGCTCCCGACCGGAGCGGCTTCAGCATTCTGCCGAAGACAAGGCGCCCGATCGTTCAGGGCTCGGATTCAATATCCACATTGCGCCATCGGTCGATAGACACGTTCGTGCCTGCACCGTCCGGTCGATTCCTACGTTCAACCATCTAGATTGGCCGACGAGGCGCCACGCCGCACCGCGTTCAGACGAAAAACACCGGCGCGAAACCGCCGCCCGGCGTGCGGAAATTCGTGGTCTGGCCCTGATACAGACGAGCGACCGCGAGCAATACTTCGCCAGCATAGGTATAGAGACGCACATCGAGCTTTCGCTGCACGCGCTCGCCGCCGACCAGAATCGTACGCTCACTGGGCGGGGCAAACTCCTGAGCAATGTAGTCGCCGCTCAGAATCGCCGCCCATGCCCCCTTGGTCAGCTTGTCGCCTCGATAAACCGCTTTGCCGCCGTGGCCGCCCGCGGGCTTGAAGAAATAGCGCTTGCGCTCTGACCAAAGCTCCGAGGCATTTGCCTCGGTGATGCGCTTCGCGCGCGGCACACCGCTGAGGACCCGTGCGTGGTCCTCAGCGAGGCCCCATTCACGCAGCACCGCTTGATCGGAAAGCAGCGTCAGGTTGCGCTTGTCGGCGTGGAGCGCGTGGTTGCGCGGATTGGGCGTGAGCACGACGGCGCCATCGAGATAGGCTGCCCGAAGCGCCGCATGCTCCGGCGCGGCGAGCGCGAAGTCGACCAGGCGATTGTAGACCAAGTCGATTCCGCGACCCGCGGCTTGAAGGACGCCGCGTTCATAGCGAAGCTCACGCGCATCGACGATGAGAGCCTCGTAGCCGTGACGCTCCAGCAGCGTTTTGGCGAGGATGAACTCGGGATAGAGATATTGTTGTTCCGGCGCGTCATCGACGATGGCGATGGTCCGCAATTGTTCACTGCGCCGTTGGGTGCGCCACTCCGCTTCGAACATCGCGGCGACCGAGGGTTCGAAGGCGGCAAGCGCTTCCCTTGCAAGCGCACGCTCGACTTCGGCGCAACAGGCGATCTGGGCGCCGGCCAGGAACGCGTTGAAGAAGGCGCCGCCCGCATTAGTGTTGATCTCAATGAGCTTGGGGCCATCATCGCCAAGGTGGAAATCGTAACCCATGAATACGCCGCGCGGGCCAAAGTCACGCGCAGCGGTCTCCGGCGCCCAAGCCATAGCGGCGGCCTGATATCCGGAAAGCTGCGCCGCTGCTTCAAGCGCAGCGACGATCGCTTGCATCGCGCCTGCGTCGCTCTTGGGCAGAAACACCGGAGCGTGCGAATAGAGGTGGGGCCGTTGGGCGATGAGGTCTGCGAAGGCAGCGTCGCCGGATGCATTGCGTAGGGCCTCGCTCAGCGCGACTTGATTCAAGGTCACGCAAAAACATTCGCGGTTGAGCGCTGCGGCTGCGAGCCGGTCAGGCGCGGGCGCCATTGGAGCGTCAGTCATCGGAAGTCTCTGGAACTCTGCGATGTGAGATACGCTGCGTGCTTAAAGCACCAGCTCAAAATACACGAGCGGCGTCTTAGGTGAGATCGCGCCTTCAAGCAGGCGCCCTCGCGCTCAAGCGCGAGGGTCCGGAACGCGCCGGAACCAGTCAATCGCACCAAGGCTGCCGCCTTCCCAGTACGCAATTTGGCCGGTCGCCACCCGTATCCATCGCGCGATCTTATCGCCAAAACGCCCAGGCAATATGGGAGGGCGGCCACAAGAGACCGCCCTCCCCACCCACAACCGGCGTCAGACCCTGACCGAGTTCAGACGCAGGGAGTTCGCAATCACCGAAACCGAGGACAACGCCATCGCCGCCGCCGCGATCATCGGCGACAGGAGATCGCCGGTAATTGGATAGAGCACGCCGGCGGCGATGGGCACGCCGGCCACGTTGTAGGCGAAGGCGAAGAACAGGTTCTGGCGGATGTTGTTCATGGTCGCTTTCGAAATCGCGCGAGCGCGCACGATGCCAGTGAGATCGCCATGAAGCAGCGTCACACCAGCGCTTTCGATGGCGACGTCAGTTCCAGAGCCCATCGCAATGCCAACATCGGCTGCAGCAAGGGCGGGCGCGTCATTCACGCCGTCTCCAGCCATCGCCACGATCCGACCTTCGCCCTTCAACCGCGCCACGATGCGAGACTTGTCCTCGGGGAGAACTTCCGCCTCCACCGTGTCGATGCCGAGCGTACGCCCCACCGCCTCCGCCGTGGTGCGATTGTCACCGGTCAGCATCACCAGCCGAATGCCTTGTGCTTTGAGAGCAGCGAGGGCGTCTGGCGTTGTCGCCTTGATACGGTCAGCGATGCCGAAGACCGCCGCAGCGACACCATCAACGCTCAAGAAGATCGCCGTCGCGCCTTCGCGTCGCAACTCTTCCGCCTTCGAGCGCAGACCGGCGGTGTCCACGTTCAACTCGGCCAGGTATTTTTCTGCGCCCAGCGCCACCTTGCGCCCTTCCACGACGCCAACAACGCCCTTCCCGGTTGGAGAATCGAAATCAGTAGCCTCAGCAAGCGTCAGACCACGCTCCTTTGCGGCTGCGACGATCGCCTGCGCCAACGGATGTTCGCTTTGGTTCTCTAAGCTCGCGGCGAGGCGCAGGACTTCGGCGTCAGTTTGATCGCGCGCCGTTTGGATCGCGATCACTGCGGGTTTGCCTTCAGTCAACGTGCCGGTCTTATCCAGAACGAGCGTGTCCACCTTCTCGAAGCGTTCAAGCGCCTCGGCATTCTTGATAAGCACGCCCGCACGCGCGCCACGCCCGACACCCGCCATGATCGACATTGGCGTCGCCAGACCGAGCGCACATGGACACGCGATGATCAAAACAGAGACTGCCGCAATCAATCCGTATGAAAAGGCAGGCGACGGCCCAAACGCCCACCATGCAATGAGCGCTACTACCGCGACACCGATAACGGCGGGCACGAACCAACCCGACACTTTGTCCGCGAGCCGTTGGATCGGTGCACGCGACCGCTGCGCATCAGCCACCATGTGGACGATGCGAGAGAGCATTGTATCGCCGCCGACGCGATCGGCTTCGATCACCAATGCGCCGGTCTGATTCAGAGTGCCGCCAATCACCCGCGCCCCGGCTTCGCGGGTAACGGGCATGGATTCGCCGGTGACCATCGATTCATCGATCGTCGAACGTCCGTCTCGAACGATAGCATCCACCGGAATCTTCTCGCCCGGCCGCACGCGCAGGCGATCACCGACAACAATCTGGTCAATCGCAACCTCTTCCTCAGCGCCGTCCTTAACGCGGCGCGCGGTCTTCGGCGCGAGGTCGAGCAGAGCTCGAATTGCGCCCCCCGTTTGCTCGCGCGCCCGCAACTCCAACACCTGGCCAAGCAAGACCAGCACCGTGATGACGGCGGCCGCCTCAAAGTAGACAGAGACCAAACCGTGGGAATCGCGGAATTCAGGCGGGAAAAGCGCAGGCGCGAGCAACGCCACAAGGCTGTAGGTCCAAGCTACGCCAGTGCCCAACGCGATGAGTGTGAACATGTTGAGGTTGCGCGTCTTCAACGATTGATACGCGCGTTCGAAAAACGGAAACCCCGCCCACATCACCACAGGCGTCGCCAACACAAACTGAATCCAAGGATTCCATGTCGGTGGCACGACCTGATCAACGCCGAACAAATGCCTTCCCATTTCCAACGCCAGCACCGGCGCCGCGAGCGCAGCGCCAACCCAGAACCGCCTGGTCATGTCGAGCAGTTCAGGATTTGGGCCGCTGTCGGCGGTCGGCGTCATCGGCTCCAAAGCCATGCCGCAGATCGGGCATGAGCCAGGGCCGTCGCGCACGATCTCCGGGTGCATCGGGCATGTCCACTTCACGCCCTTTGGCGCATCGACCGGAGCGGGAGTCGCTTGGTGGCTGTGCGAATGGCCGGCGCCGTGCTCGTCGCCAGACTTGTGCGCTGAGCAACAAGACGGCGCGTCTTCCACCTTCACATACTTCTCCGGCGTCGCCGCGAACTTCGCCATGCAGTGGGCGCTGCAGAACAGCACCTCTTCCCCTTTATGGGTGAGCCGATGTGGCGTGTCGGCGCTGACCTCCATGCCACAGACAGGATCTCGCAGCGTTGGATTCGCCGTCGCCGCGTGGTGGGTGTCGTGCTCGTGCATCGTTTGCTCTAGTTCTTCTAGGTTGCGTGAAACCGCTCCACGGCCGCGTCAGCCATTCCCGTGACGCACCAGCGAGCGTAGAAGTAGGCTGGAAGTTTCGCGAAGATCGCGAGAAACCCAGGCGGCAAGTCGTAGTCGATAAAGACGCAAACGGCGGTTCCATCGCCCGCAGCATCGATCTCAAAGCCCAAGCGATAAGCCTTGATCACCAACATGTTTTGATCGCCGCGCGTTTCAAGGACTTTGCGCTTGGGCGGCACGCGCTCCGTAACAACCTCTTCGACGCGAAGCGTCAGCCCTAACATCTCGCCGCGCATGCGTATGATGGAGCCGACAGCGCGACCCCTACCCTCATCGAGTTCGTAGATCATTCGCCCGCCGGCCATCATCGCGGAGCCCTTAGTCATGTGCGCGCCGAGCGCTTCTTGGTCGTCCAAGAAAGCGAACACGTCCGCCGGTGGGGCGGAAACATTAACTCTGGCCTCGGTGTGATGAGCGTACGGCATGGCTTCTTCTTGAACTTCACCCTGCACCTTCCCACAATGGGAAGGTCAACAGAAAAGAATCGGGCCCGTTCTTATGAACATAGGTGAAGCTTCAGAGCGGTCGGGCGTCTCGGCGAAGATGATCCGCTACTATGAAAGCGTCGGATTGCTGCCTTCTGCAGCTCGGCGAACAAACGGCTATCGCGACTACGGCGATCAAGAAGTAGCGGTCCTTCAGTTCGTCCGCCGCACACGTAACCTGGGTTTTTCGCTTGAAGAAGTTTCGACGCTGCTCGCCCTTTGGAGCGATAAGAAGCGGCCGTCACGCGAAGTGAAGCGTCTTGCCGAAGCCCATATCGCCGACCTTGAGCGCCGTATCCGTGAAATGCGTGCGGTGATGAAGACACTTCGTGGACTGGCGCAGCACTGTCACGGAGACGAGCGATCAGACTGTCCAATTCTGGACGACCTGGCGGCGCCGCGAAGGACGACGGTACGCCCCACAAAGCGCCGCTAACGCATGTCAGTGAGGGTGAGAGGCGGGTGGCTCTTCGCCGGTCTGTTGCCCACGCATCTCCGCACAGTGCCGCATCATTTCTTCGTGGCTCATGCCGCCATGTTGAGCGGGATCATGCTCTGCGGGGTCGTGACCGCCCTCAGCCTGATGCTGCTCCATCATTTGGCAATGCCGCATCATCTCTTCATGGCTCATGGTCTGGTGCTGCGCGCCCTGGGCCGTGGCGCAACCACCGAGAGCCGCCGCCGACAAAAGCGTCGCTATCATTCCAGCACGCATTGTGATTCTCCTGGGCAGCTTTGCGCTGCAATCAGCAAAGATACGCAACCACCGAAGAAATCCCTCGTCGCGCGGGGAACCTTGAGGGAAATCAAAAGAAGGCGCGTAATTGTGCTGCGAGGCGTAGCCCCCGAGGAGTTCATGTCCGATCTCGATAAAATGCTGACGGCTTGGTCAGGACGCGATGTTGGCGCCGATCTAAGTCAGATCGAGCCGCAGGTGTGGGCGCGGCTCAGCGTCGAAGAACACACCTCGGCGTCCGGCGTTCTTGGCTTTCGCGCGGCTCTGGTTGCTTCGGTAATGACCATCGGGGTCATCGCTGGCGGAGCAGCGAGCGCAACCGCGGAGCCGGAAGTCTCCCCGTTCGCGACGCACTCGGCCTACGCCCCTTCGACCCTGCTTGAAGGTGGCCAGTGAAGCTTTCCTGGCGGGGGCTCGCCGCCACTGCGCTCGTGGCCTTTCTCGCGGGCGTTGGCGGCGTCTGGGTAGGCCTAACCGGCATGCACGCCCTGCATCAAGGCCGCCCCGGCCTGCATGAGGTTGTCCACGAACGGCTTAGTCTCACAGCGGACCAGACCGCGAGCATCGAAATCATCGAGTCTGGGTTCGCCACGCGCCGGCGCGCTTTAGAGATTGAAATGCAAGCGGCTAATGCGGAGCTCGCAGCGGCGATCCGTGAAGAGCACGGCTACGGGCCGCGCGTGACTGCAGCCGTAGAGCGCTTCCACCACGCGATGGGCGAGCTTCAGTCAGAAACGATCCAACATGTCTTCGCAATGCGCGAAGTTCTGACACCCGAGCAGCAAGCAATCTTCGATACGACCGTTGTGGATGCGCTCACGCCAGAACAGCAATGACCAGCCCAGACGAGCGCGACGACGCCGCGCTCGTGGCGGGCGTTCTGGCTGGGGATCAACGCGCGTTCACGCAACTCATGCGCCGACACAAGGACGGCCTCTATCGCTTCGTACGAGGCTATGTCGGCGACGCCAGCGAGGCATATGACCTGGTGCAAGAAGCTTTTGTAGCGGCGTGGCACGCGCTCGCCCGCTATGATGGCCGGCGCCCATTTGGAGTTTGGCTGAAGCGTATCGCCATTAACAAATGCCGCGACTGGCGGCGTCGCCGCGCCGTGCGTCAGTTCTTCTATAGGGCTGAGGACATCAATCGTCCGGGCTTGGAGATTGCACAACCAATCCCCACTGGGAGCGATCACGAAGACGAGTTGGCCCGCTTGGACAGCGCCATCGCCGCGCTTCCTCCGGGCCTTAAGGAGCCATTGCTTCTCTCGCTCACCGAAGAGATGGCCTATCGGGAGATCGGCGAAGCACTGGGGATTACCGCCAAAGCGGTCGAGGTGCGCATCTACCGTGCCAAGCGCGCCCTCGCAGAGGTGTTAGGAACTCACTGAACAGCTTGCGCCTAGTATCGGGCGGACATGAGGGATTGGCTGACCTCATGCGTATTCGAGATGACCCCACCGGGGCTTGACCTTCCAGCGATGGGAAGGTGCAGAACCATCCCGCCTCGGCAAGGAGATCATCGTGTCGCTACAGCGCCGGACATTATTGAAAGCAATCGCCAGCGGCGCTGGGCTTGCAAGCGCTCAAGCTCTGTTTCCCGCGTGGGCCCAAACCGGATCGCGCGGCATTGCGCCGACACTCGCCACTCTG
>CADEEA010000038.1:0-8916 GCA_902826245.1 uncultured Alphaproteobacteria bacterium
GCCGACATGACCCGCAACGCCTTCATGAACGGCGACATCTCCACCGTCATGAGCCCGCGCACCGTGATCACCTGGGCCCAGAACACGGAGATTTTCGGCGATGTGGGCCTGGCGTTCCGGATGACGTTCCTGAACAAATGCGATGAACTGGAACGGCCCACAGTGGCGGAATTCTTCCAGCGCGCGTTCGGGGCGGATTTGCCGGAGGCGGCTACGCGGGTGAAGGTGGCTTAGGTGCGGCGGGCTGTAGTCCTGATTGCGTTACTAGTTGCGTCAAGCGTCACCCCTGATGAAGCTCGGGCGTGCTCACCTGCAAGGTGGCCGGACAACGGGCGTTACGTTGGGGGCGATTTGGCGACGCAGATTGCCGCTAAAGCGGACACAATACAGCTAGTAAGAGTGCGGGAGCGCCATTTGCTTTCGCGCATTGATAACCGGGTTGAGTATTTTCAACGGGTTGGTCGATGGCCGGATGAGCGAGATATTGGGGTTCCGAGGGCGCGCTATCGACAAGTCTATTTGTACTTGTTCGATGTCGTTGAATCGTTGAAGGGGCGCGACATATTCGACCATCGCTATGCGGGCGATCCGATCAGGATTACGGCTTATGCAGCAGAGGAGGCGGATGAACCCGGCGCGAGGTGGTGGGCATCGCAACCATGGGTATCTGAATCGCTCTTGAGTGCGCCGGGGATATCGCACATGAATGCCTTGCCCGTACCTCAACCTGCAGAGGGCCTCGATACCTGCCAGCCTCGAGTGCTGCTTGAATTAGGGGCGTACTATCTCGTGCTGCGTGACCGGACCGGGCGCGTGTATTTCCGACACGAATTCGGAGCTTTGTACAACAATGAGGACGATGGCGGATTGTCCGTCACTGTGGCAGTCGGACAGTCGACGCCCTTCACAATAGATGCTCCGCCAATTGCTCACGTTTCCGGAGCAGATGACCCTTACGTGACCGCATTGAGAGCGGCGGTGGCTCGCGGGTCCCGGGAATGATCCGCTGATTCAGCGAGTAATCCAACGCACCTGGCGCGCCTGCAAAGTAGCGCCGCGCCCGCGCGATTTCGCCGAGCTCGCGATTGCGGCGGCCTTATTCGCCATTCTTGCGGGCTTTGTCGCATCAGCATCCGGCCTCGCACACTTCGCGCCGCGAAGCGCCGACGAAATCGCCATCATCGCCTTGCGTGCATTCTTTATCCCGGCGCTGGGCGAGGAGCTTGTGTTTCGCGCGGCGTCTATTCCCGGGCGCGAGGAGGGCGCGAAGCCGATGCTGCCGATCGCCCTCTCAACGCTCGCTTTCACGCTCTGGCATGTGATTGAAACATTTTTCCTGCCAAGCTCCGCCGCGACATTCCTGCGCCCTGACTTCTTGGCCTTGGCTGCGCTGCTGGGCCTGGCGGGCGCGATACTGCGTTGGCGTTCGGACTCGATCTGGACGGCGGTCGCCTTGCACTGGCTCGTCGTGCTCGCATGGCAAGCGTGGTTCGGTGGGCCGAGTTTTGGCGTGCCGCGCTAGATTGGTCCAACTGTGGAAAGAAGGCGCCAGCGCCTCGGCGCTTTGACTGTTTCGCCTTGACGATGTATACAACGATGTATGTCACTCCAGCGCACGCAAATCTACCTTGAAGCTGCCCAGATCGCGGCGCTTGACGCCCGGGCCGGCGCGCTCGGCGTCACTCGTTCCGATCTCATCCGCGAGTTGGTCGACAAGGGACTTGCCGACCCAAAAAACAAGCCCTCGCTCTACGATGTCGTGATGCGCTTGGGGCCCGCCAAGGGCGATTCCATGACGCCCGCCGCGTTCGCGAAACGGCGCGCGCAGTTCGAAGCGGAGTTTGCAGAAAGAGCCGAGCGCCACGCGCGTCGGAGACGGCGCGGCAAGTAGCGCCGCGCCTTGCTCCTGGACACTTCCCTCCTGGTGGACGCGCAGCGGCAGCATGCGCCGGCGCTGGCGTGGCTCAAGGCGCACGCGGCTCGGCCGCTCTCCATATCCGCAATCACAGTGTTCGAGCTGAGCGTCGGCGTTGACCGGTCCGACGACAATGACCTTGTTCAAGCGATGTTGGCGTCGCTCATCGTTGTGCAGGTGGACGCCGCCACCGCCTGGCGAGCCGGAGAACTCTATCGCCGGTACGGAAAGGCGCCGCATGGCATGGGCCGCCTCGACGCCCTTATCGCCGCCACCGCCCTGGTCGCGCGCCTGCCGCTGGTCACGCTGAACACCAAGCACTTCCCCGGCGTGAAGGACGTGCGCAAGCCATACTAAACGCCGTCACCAAACCCGCTTCGCCCCCAGCGCGCTTAGTTTTTCATCGCTGCTCAAGATCGCCATGTTCTCCACAATTGCCTGCGCCGCGAGCAGGCGGTCCCATGGATCGCGATGGATGACGCGCTTGGTCTGCAACTCGCCCCGTGTTCCGCTTGTTCGGAGATTTGTGAGACTTGGATCGATGGCTCGCGCGGCATGATTGCGCGAACCCCGTTTCACCACAAGCGTTCCGCGCCAAGCACGTCGAAGGCTTCATCATCTGAAACCACGGCGATGTCTTCCACGATAGCCTGCGCGGCCAACAGACGGTCCCATGGATCTTTGTGAACGAGTGGTAGCTGTCCGGCGATGAGGCCGTGCTCCATGGTCACGCTGAGTCTAACGAACTTGGCGGCATCGATGGTGCCGGGCACATCGCTGGGTGTGCGGCCTGGCAGAGTTAGCTTGCCGATGTGAACCTTGAGCGCGACTTCATAGAGACTGATGCTGGAGACGAAGATCGTGTTGCCCAGGCGATCTATTTCGCGGCGCGCGTTTTCAGATAGCGTGTCTGAGTCTTCCAGCCACCAAAGCAAGGCGCTCGTATCGAGCAACAGCCTCACTTGAAATCGCCATCGGGACCCAGTCCAAGCCACTGGGCTTCGACAGGCGCATCCCAATCTGGCGTGAAGTTGATATGACCCTTCCACGAACCACGGCCTGGGCGAACCGAGCCGGTGTTTTCGCTGGCAGGCTTGACCACGACCAAGCGCACGACTTCTTCCTCCCCCCGGCAGATCACAACCTCCTCGCCCGCCTCGACTTTGGCGATGAGTTTGGAGAGATTGGTCTTGGCCTCGTGAATCTTCACTTTGATCATTGCCCGAGGTTAGCTAAGCGGGTTAGCTAAGTCAAGAAAGCGCCAATCCCCCAGTGTCCCAACGCGAAACCCCCGCAGAGACTTTCAAGCGTTCGCTGGCCCAAGCGACGCGCGCGCTCGCCGGGCGCGAGGACGAGCTTGAGGTTACGTTCGGCGCCGAAGGACCGCGTCTTTCCGCCGGCAAGATCGTGCTGCCGCATCCGCCGCGAGTGATTTCCGACCCGGAGGCCGAGCGCATCCGCGGGCAGGCGGATGCGCTCGCGTTGCGGCTCGCGCACCATGACGAGGGAGAGCATGCGCGGCTGCGGCCGCATGGCGCCGATGCGCGGGCGGTGTTCGACGCCGTCGAGGAGATGCGCGTGCAAGCGCTGGGCGCCAACGCCATGAAGGGCGTCGCGGCCAATCTTACCTCGGCGCTGACCGACACGCTGGAGCGCAAAGGCGCCGCGCGCATGCAAACGCGTGCGCAGGCGCCGATGGCGGAAGCCGTTGCGCTTATGGTGCGTGAGCGGCTCACCGGCGCTGCCCCGCCCGCGAACGCGAAAGCCATGGTCGATGCCTGGCGCGCCGAGATTGAGCGCGAAGCAGGCGCCGCCTTGGACAAATTGCCAGCTGTCGCCGACGATCAGCGCCAATTCGCGTTGCAAATGCGCGACGTGCTGAGCGAACTCGGCATCGGCGATGAGCTCGGGGCCGAGGAAAGCAAGGACGAAAAGAGCGAGAGCGGTGAAAACGAACCGCCGCCGCAGGCCGAAAATGCCGAAGGCGAGGAAGAGCAGGAACAGCAGGCGCCGCCAGAGATGGAGATGATGGATTCCGACATCGAGTCGGATGCGACCATGACCGTCGATAGCGAATCTGAATCTGAGGATCGCGAGGAGACCGAACAGGACGATCCCGGCGACCGCCCGATGCGCCCGAAGGATCGCAACGCGCCCGACGATCCCAATGCCGGCTACAAAGTTTTCACCCGGGCCCACGACGAACAGATCGCCGCCGAAGATTTGTGCGACGGCGAAGAGCTCACGCGCCTTCGTTCCTATCTCGATCAGCAGCTGAAGCCGTTGCAGAGCGTGGTCGGGCGGCTGGCGAACCGGTTGCAGCGGCGCCTGCTGGCTAAGCAAAACCGCGCCTGGAACTTCGATCTGGAGGAAGGCGTGCTTGACACCGCGCGGCTCACGCGCGTCATCGTCGATCCGCTCTCGGCGCTGTCGTTCAAGCAGGAAGAGGACATGCCGTTCAAGGACACGGTGGTGTCTCTGCTGCTGGACAATTCCGGCTCCATGCGCGGTCGTCCGATCATGGTGGCGGCGCTCTGCGCCGATATTCTTGCGCGCACCCTCGAGCGCTGTGGCGTCAAGGTTGAGATTCTAGGTTTCACCACCCGCGCCTGGAAAGGCGGGCGCGCGAAGGAGGATTGGCTAGCGGCCGGGCGTCCGCAACAGCCGGGGCGGCTCAACGATTTGCGCCATGTCGTGTACAAATCCGCCGACGCGCCCTGGCGGCGCGCGCGCAAGAACCTGGGCCTGATGATGCGAGAGGGTTTGCTGAAGGAAAACATCGACGGCGAAGCGCTGATGTGGGCGCACGAGCGTTTGCTGCCGCGCGCCGAGCAGCGCCGCATCCTGATGGTGATTTCCGACGGCGCGCCGGTCGACGATTCCACGCTTTCTGCCAATCCTGGCAATTACCTTGAGCGCCATTTGCGCGCGGTGATCCATTGGATCGAGTCTCAATCCCCCGTTGAACTCATCGCCATCGGCATCGGCCATGACGTGACCCGTTATTATCAGCGCGCAGTCACCATTACCGACGCCGAGCAATTGGGCGGAGCGATGACCGACAAGCTCGCCGAATTGTTTGATGAAAAGGCGCCGGAAGCCAAACGCGCGCCGCGTTCGCCGCGCGAAGCGCGGGCCATGGCGCGGGCATGAGAGTTTTCGCCCTGGCGTGGCTCCTTGGCGCCTGTTCTCCGCTGGCAGCCCTGGCGCCGATCGCCGAGCAATGGCGCGCCGTCGCGGTAGAGGCGGTCCCGGTAGAGTTTGGCGCTGAGCAAGCCGGAGCGCTGCGTTTCCGGGGCGGCCTGGAGCTTCGTTCAACGGATCCAGCTTTCGGCGGCTTGTCGGGTATGGAGGTGCTTGAGGATGGGCGCCTGATTGCGGTCTCCGACAACGGCGCTTGGTTCGACGCGCAACTCGTACTTGACGATACAGGCGCGCTGGTTGGCCTAAATGGCATGCGCACAGCGCTGATGCGTGATGGGAGCGGCGCCGCTTTCGGCTCCAAGGAGGAGGGGGATTCCGAGGCGCTGGCGCAGCTGCAGGACGGCCGCTTTGCGGTGGCGTTCGAACAGCGCCAAGCGATTTTTCTCTATGACATGAACCGTGATGGCCCGTTCGGCGCGGCGACGCCGGGGCCGCCGCTTGCCGGCGTGCGCGCCCTACCGTCGAATGTCGGGTTGGAGGCGATGACGACGCTTGCGGACGGAGATTTGCTCGTGGGCGCCGAAGGCGGAGGCGCGGGCGATACGCCGCTTTGGCGCTCGTCGCCGCAGACGGGTGAAGAAATTGCCTCGCAGGTGCGCTATCGGCCGGCGCTTGGTTTTTCGCTCACCAGCCTCGATCGCTTGCCCAACAGCGATCTGGTTGCGCTCGAGCGTTTCTTTGCTCCAGTGGTCGGACCGCGCGCGCGGATCACACGCTTTCGCGAGGATGCGTTGGCTGGCGGGATTATCGAGGCAGAGGAACTCGCACGCCTAGCGCCGCCGATGGCGCTCGACAATTTCGAAGCAATCGCAGCTACCTTGATGCCGGACGGTTCGACGCGTCTTTACATTTTGTCCGACGACAATTTCAGCTCCCGGCAGCGCACGTTATTGATGGCGTTCGATCTGGTCGTGGGTCCCGAGTAGACGTCAAGGGCCGAAGCTACGCCACAGCATGTAGATTGCGGTAGTGAACACGACCCCCGCGAACACGCGTTGTAGTGCGTTCTTGTGGGTAGCCAGGCGCGACGAAAGCGAAGCGCCAACCAGCCCGCCGACAATCCCGCCAGCTACAAATAGCCCCGCCACGCGCCAGTCCACGAGCCTATCGTAGGCGTATGAGGCGGCCGTGGTCGCCCCGAATGCGCCCACCGAGACAAGGGAAGAGCCCACGGCGTGCAGTATCGCCATGCCCGAGGCCGCCATCAGGCCGGGGACGATCAGGAAGCCGCCACCAATTCCGAAAAAGCCGGAAAGCGCGCCCACCGCCAGGCCTGCGCCGGCGATACGCGGAGCGTTGCTGATCGAAAGCGCGACATCGCTGCCCCCGATCTTGGTGGGCGCCTTCAGCATCCGCACGCCAGCCGCGATCATAACCAGCGCAAACAATGGCAGTAGAATTTGCGCATCAGTCAATTTCCCCAAAGCCGCACCGATTGCCGCGCCGACAATGCCGGCGCCGGCGAAGGCAAGCGCGCAAGGCCAGTTCACATTTCCACGTCTGGAATGGATGATGAGATTTATGAACGCATTGACTGACACGGCGAGCGCGCCCGTTCCAATGGCGACGTGTGGATTGGTTACGCCCACCACATAGAGAAGCGCAGGCGTCGCCAGAATCGAGCCGCCGCCGCCAATCAGCGCCAGCACCAATCCAACAGCGGCGCCGCTGAGAAGCGAAAGTACATCGCTGGGCGCCATCATAGGCCCGGGGACTTGTTCCAAGGCATCGCCTTTAGCAGCATCGCCATCCCGCACCAGCCTGTTGCGCCCGCGAAGAGGAGCCCGGCGCCGACAAAGGCCGCAAGGCCGTAGAAGGCGGGATGCGCCGTCGCGCCGAGCCCTGCTCCTGCGAGAATGAGCGATCCCGCCGCGATCTGCACCTGACGCATAATCTCGAGCGGCGCTTTTGAATTGCTGCGGACGGGCAAGCCTGCCGCCTTCCAGGCTTCGATGCCGCCCTCGAGGCAATAGGTTTGCGCAAAGCCGCACGCCTGCAGTTTGTCGGCATTGACTTGCGTGCGATTGCCGGAGCGGCAATGGAAGACGGCGATTTTTGCTCGGCCATCGGCGAAATCCTTCGTCTGCAGCGACGTGAGCGGCGCAAGCCTTGCCCCGACAATATGTTCGCGCGCGTGTTCGTCGGGCTCGCGGATGTCGATCAGCAGCGCCTGCCCCTCGTTCATTAGTCGATGCAAGTCCGTAGCGTTGATCGCTGCGATTGTTTTTGTCACTTCTTTCTCCGTGTGGTTTTGGGCGGGCAATAGATTTGGACGAGCGTTTCGAGCACGCGCGCGACGTTTTTGTTGGCCAGGCGGTAATGGATGGTCAGGCCATCGCGCCGGGTCGCAACCAAGCCCTCCTCGCGCAACCGAGCCAGGTGTTGCGACATGGCCGATTGCGAAAGCCCGCTGCCTTCCTGCAATGCGCCGGCCGAGACCTCGCCCGCGCTCAGCTGGCACAGCACCATGAGCCGGGCGCCATGCGCGAGCGCTCGCAATAATGCGGCGGCCTCTTGGGCTTTCGCGGCGAAGGCGTCGGGGTCGAGGTTGGTCATCTAAAATATCAGTTGAAACTAAAGTAGAGATATCTAATATAAAAGCAAGCCCTGGAGCTATCCAATGACTGCACCCCCACGCATCCGCGCCTTTTTCGACGAACCCACCTTCACCGCGAGCTATCTCGTGTGGGACGAGGCCAGCCGCCGCGCTGCGATCATCGACAGCGTTCTCGACTTCGAGCCGAAATCCGGCAGCACGGGAACTGCGTCCGCGCAGGCGATCCTTGATGCCGCGGCCTCGGAACATCTGACGATAGATTGGATTCTGGAGACTCACGCTCACGCCGATCACATCTCGGCGGCGCCATTCCTGAAGCACGCGACCGGCGCGAAAACCGTAATCGGCGCCGGCATTACTGCCACCCAGCGCGTGTTCAAGCGCGTCTACAATCTGCCCGACTTGGCCGAGGATGGCAGCCAGTTCGACAGGCTGGTGAAAGACGGCGACGCGCTGGCCCTCGGCGAACTCGAGATCAAGGTGATGCACACGCCCGGCCACACGCCGGCTTGCGTCTCCTATCTGGTGGGGGACGCGGTGTTCGTTGGCGACACCATGTTCATGCCCGATTACGGAACGGCGCGGACTGATTTCCCTGGAGGCGATGCGCGCGCGCTCTACCACTCGATCAAGCGCTTATTGGCATTGCCGCCGGAGACGCGGCTGTTTCTGTGCCACGATTATAAAGGTCCCGGGCGTGACGCCTATGTCTGGGAGACAAATGTCGCGGCCCAGCGCGCGGGCAATATTCATATTCATGACGGCGTGACGGAAGAGGGATTCGTGGCCCAGCGTCAGGCGCGCGACAAGACGCTCGGAAAGCCCGCGCTGATCCTGCCGTCAATCCAGGTCAACATCCGCGCAGGCGAACTTCCCGCGCCAGAGGCGAATGGGATCCGCTACCTAAAGCTGCCGCTGGACGCGCTCTGAAGCTCAGGCCGCCGCAGCGGTTGCGCTGAGCTTCTTCTTCAAGTCGCGGCGGATTTTGGCGGCGCGCGTGGAAAGTTCGTCTTCGCTGGCCTTCAGCAGATAGGCGTCCAAGCCCCCCCGATGATCGACCGAGCGCAGGGTCGCGGCGGTGATGCGCAGCTTGTAGGCTTTGCCCAGGGCGTCGCTGGACAGGGTGACATCGACCAGGTTCGGCTGAAACTCGCGCTTGGTCTTGATATTGGAATGGCTGACCTTGTGTCCGATTTGGCGGTTGACGCCGGACAGCTCGCAACGGCGGGACATGGGGGAA
>CADEEA010000038.1:9016-31890 GCA_902826245.1 uncultured Alphaproteobacteria bacterium
GGCGGGAGGCGATCATGCACGAAAAGCAAATCGGCGAACCCTGCCCCACCTGCCAGACGCCGCTGCAGCGTCGGCGCTCCAACTTCCGCACCATTGCTGGCGACATCGCTTTTTGCGCGCGCTGCTGCTCCTCATTCGAGATTGCGGCCGACGATTTGGCGCTGGCGATGCCGGCGCGGCCGGGGTTTTGGCCGGCATGATCTTGGACCGCCGGCGTCCCGCCGGCGACGGCGCCTCAAGGGGCGCCACCGCGCGCTGAGCAACCACCTATGCCGGCGAGGACGCCGGCGTTCCAAGACGAGGCGCGCGCTCGAGGCTCGCTTCCGGGAACAGTCCGCGCATACGGTTGCAAAATGAAATCAGGCATTCTTCGCTCGGCGCCAGTGGGCCGGTTGTGTAGCTGGAGGAGTTCATCCCTTCCTGCACGGCGTTGATCAAAGCGGTGTCTTCGGCGTTCACTTGGCGGTTGATGCGCCAGTTGAGGAAGCGCGCGGCTTTCATCTCACGGCTTGAATTGGGGTGCACGTAGGCGATTTCGCGGATCAGCGTTTCGGTGGCCGACACCGGTATGAATTGCATGAAATCGACCTGGTCGGGGTAGATGTCGAAAGCGATGTTCGGCCAGAGCTTGTAATAGACCCAGAGCCTGCGCCGCTCGCTCGGGATGTCAGTGAAGCCGTCTAGCAGCTTCTGGTAGGCGCGCTCCGACCAATTGGAGGAGGGCGTGTCGGTGACCAATCCCGACATCTTGTCCACCCACTCGCGCGCCTGGATTTTGTAGGTGCCCGCAAACAGCCGCGTGAGCCCTGGATGCGCCACCGGGATGTGCATGCCGTCGGAATAATTGTCGCCCACGTTCTTCCAGTTCACCGGACGCGGCCGCAGCGTGACGCGGCCATTCGGGACGAGCTTTTCCAGCTCGAACGGCGCAAGTTCTTCCGCATATGGCGCCATCATCTCCGCCACGCTCGGCAAGCCGGGCTCAAAGCGCACGAAGATGAAGCCCATGAAGATTTCCTGCTCCACTGGGTGGAGGCTCACGTCCTTGGCCTTCAGCCCCTCAAAGCCCTGCCATTTCGGCGCGCCCGCAAACTTGCCGTCGAGTTTGTAGCTCCAGGCATGGTAGGGGCACACCAGCCGATGCCCGCACGACCCGCGCGCCTCTTGCGCGATCTTGCCGGCGCGGTGGCGGCAGACATTGTGGAACGAGCGCACGACCCCGTCCTCGCCGCGCACGGAGACGACGCGTTCGCCCATGATGTCGAGCGTGATGTAATCGCCGGGATTGGGCGCGTCGTTGAGGTGGCCGACGATGTGCCACGCAGGGCGGAACACTTTCTCGCGCTCGGCCTCGAAGAAGCTTTGATCGGTGTAAAGCCAAGCGGGGAGGGATTGGTGGGGCATGCTTTCGTTCATGCTCATTGTTCGTCATTCCGGGGCGCACATCGTGCGAACCCGGAACCCAGGGGCAACAAGCGCGGCTGTGGCCCCTGGGTTCCGGATCGCGCTGCGCGCGTCCGGAATGACGGGAATCTTTGCTGTGACCAAGTGTGCGGCATCGTTTGACAATAGCCGGCCTAGAGCAACTTCGCCAGCATTGCCCGAAAGCGGCGGTCGCGTTTGAGCGCCCATTCGCGGCTCATGGCTTCGCGCCGCGTCGGATAGCGTTCGGCGTAGAGCAGCACCCAGGCGCGCCCGCGCGTGGAGCGCGCGCCGAGGCCGGCATTGTGCAGAGCCAGGCGCGCCTCGATATCGACGCTCCAGCCGACATAAGTGCGCCGGTCGGCGCCGCTCACGCTGCCGAGGATGTAGACGAAGCCCAAAGCGCGGTCTCACCAGGCGCGGGCGCTTGTAGGTTGGAGCGCGCGGCTCCGGCCGCGCATGCGGGGCGGAGCCCCGCGCTCCCAACCACGATGCTCCACGTTAGAATCCCCCAAAATTCATAAACTTCGTCTCCAGATATTCCTCCAGCCCCTCAACCCCGCCCTCACGGCCCAACCCACTTTCTTTCATCCCGCCGAACGGGATCACTTCGTTGGAGAACACGCCTTCGTTGATCGAGACCATGCCGTATTCGAGCTTCTCCGCTACGCGCCAGCAGCGGTTGACGTCGCGCGAAAAGAAATAGCCGGCGAGGCCGTATTCGGTGTCGTTGGCTATGGCGATGGCTTCGTCTTCCGACTGGAACCGGACCAATGGCGCGACCGGTCCGAAGATTTCCTCGGTGTTGACGCGCATGTCGCGCGTGACGTTGGTGAGCACAGTGGGCGTGTAGAATTGCGCGCCGGCGGCGTGCTTCTGGCCGCCGGTGAGCGGTGTGGCGCCGGCGGCGATGGCCTCGGCCACCATCGCTTCGACCTTGGCGATCGCGTTTGCGTCGATCAGCGGGCCGATTTCAGTTCCTTCCGCCTGTCCGTCGCCGACCTTGAGCTTCGCCACTGCGTCGGCGAGCTTCTTTGAGAACGCTTCGTAGATGGCGTCCTCCACAAAAATGCGGTTCGCGCAGACGCAAGTCTGCCCGGCATTGCGGAATTTCGAGGCGATCGCGCCTTTCGCGGCTTTGTCCAAATCCGCATCGGCGAACACGATCAGCGGCGCGTTGCCGCCGAGTTCGAGCGAGATGCGCTTCACGGTCGAGCCCACGCACGCCGCGCCCAGCTTCTTGCCTATCCCGGTCGAGCCTGTGAACGAGAATTTCCGCACTAGCGGGCTCTCGCACAGCACGCGGCCCACTTCAGCGGTGTGCTGCTGAGTGGTTACAACGTTGAACACGCCCGCGGGCACGCCTGCGCGTTCGGCCAATTCTGCAAGCGCGAGCGCGGTTAGCGGCGTCTGCGACGGCGGCTTCAAGACGATAGAGCAGCCCGCCGCCAGAGCCGGCGCGGCCTTGCGCGTAATCATCGCCATCGGGAAATTCCACGGCGTGATCGCGGCGCAGACGCCCACCGCTTGCTTGATGGTTATGTAGCGGCGCGCGTTAGTCGTGGTCGGAATAGTGCGGCCGTAGGCGCGCTTGGCTTCCTCGCCAAACCATTCCGCGAAGCTTGCGCCGTAAGCCGCTTCGCCCTTGGCCTCCGCCAGCGGCTTGCCGCCTTCGAGCGTGATCAGAAGCGCCAGCCGATCAAGATCGGCCATCATCAGATCGTACCAGGCGCGCAAGACCTGCGCTCGCTCTTTGGCGGTTTTGGCGGCCCAGGCCGGCCATGCGCGATGCGCGGCGGCGACCGCTTCCTCGGTTTCGCCCGCGCCAAGGTCGGGCGCGCGCGCGATCACTTCCTGGGTCGCGGGGTTAAGAACATCGAACCTCGATGTCGCGTCGCGCCACTTGCCGTCGATGTAGGCGTCTGAACGGATATTCATGGGAGCCTCTTACTCGCCGTCTTTGAAGCGTAACTCACACCCATTCCCGGGGCGGCGCGCAAGCGGCGAGCCCGGGACCCATGAACTCAGGCGGTTGAGCGTATGGGTCCCGGACTTCGCCTGCGGCGAATCCGGGAATGGGTGGACTTGTGTCGCACAAACTTGGTTGCAGGTGCTCATCAAACTTTCAGCGGCATGACTTTGCGCAGCCTCAACGCCGCCGCAAGCGGTCGCGTTAAGAATTGTGGTCAGCTGCGAGCGCGAGGCGTACAATGAGAGACGGAATCGAGGTTCTGCCCATGGCTTGGAAGGACATTCTCGTTATCGTCGCCGATGCGGAAGCCGACGAACCCGCCTTGGCGCTCGGCGAAGCGCTGGCCCGCCAGTGCGGTGGGGCAGGGTCCGCGCACCTCGCGGCCGCCTTTCTAACGCCGCTCCCCGACGAACCGCTGGCTTATGAGCCGACTGTGGTGGCCGGCGTTTGGGCTGAGCTGCTTGGCCGCGCCCGTCAGGATGCCGAGGCCGAACGCAAGCGCGTCGAAGCGCGGCTGAAGCAGTCGGAACTGAGCTACGAATTACGCAACGCCGAGGCGCTCTCACGCGATCTTGGGCGGGTCGCTGCCGTTCATGCGCGCTACGCCGATGTCGCGGTGATGACGCGGCCGTTTGACGGCCCCGGCGCGGAACTGCGCGAAGAGATTGTCGAAGGCGTGTTGTTCCATTCTGGGCGCCCGGCGTTGATTGCGCCGCCGAAATGGAAAGGTGGAAGCATCGGCCAGCGCGTAGTGGTGGCGTGGGACGCCAGCCGCGAAGCCACCCGCGCGGTGTCGGAGGCGCGCGCGCTATTGGGCAATTCTGCCGCGATCATTGTGGTGACGGTGGACGCAAAACCCAAAATGTTCGGCCATGGCGATCAACCCGGCGCCAATATCGCTGCACATTTGAGCCGCCGTGGGTTGAAGGCGGAAGTGCGCAACGTGGATTCCATGGGGCGCTCAGCGTCAGCGGCGATCTTGGAGGAAGCGAACGCGCTACAAGCGGACCTGGTCGTCATGGGCGGCTATGCGCACTCGCGCCTGCGCGAACTGGTGTTCGGCGGCGCTACGCGCGAATTGCTGCGGACCGCCAACGTGCCGCTGCTGATGGCGCATTAAGTCACCGAAGCGTTGAGTTCCCCGTGCGGCCATGTTCGTGTGGTTAACAAAACACTGCCGTATCGCCTTTGAAGCCCCAGCATTCGAAACCTGAAATTAACGATACTCACATTAACGCTGAGCCTCCGAGCTTTCGTGCGGGCGCCTGCTGGGCGCGCCGCTGAGCATTTAGGGGCGGAGCGGCGATTTCCATGTTCGACAAAATCAACAGCAAGATGTCCATCGGCACGCGCTTGGCGCTGGTGTCGGGTCTGTTTGTCGCTTCCTCGGCGGTGGTGACATCGCTGTTGGTGGGCAACGCTACCAGCCAGATCGACTTCTCCAAGAAGGAAGAGGCGGGCGCCGCCTATCTCAACAGCGTTTGGGACTCGATCCGCTCTGGCGGCGGCGTCGATCAAACCGGCGCCAGTCAGTTCAACGCGACGGCAGCGGCCTCTGCGTTCCAAGCGGCCAACACCGATGCTGAGCGCATTACAGCCGGCCTCGCGCTGATCACGGCGGTCGCGGACGGCTCCAACCTGACGCTCGACCCCGATCTCGACAGTTTCTACGCCATGGACGCGGCGACCGTGAAAATTCCAGCCCTGCTGAGTGCTGCGCTCGAACTGGAACGTGTGGTCGCGACAACCAGCGCCGACCGCGACATATTGCTGACCGTCGCCGCCAACCGGCTTGAAGCCGCCGCAGCTGCGGCCGCCGGCTCGATGGAAGCGGCGATCGCCAACAACGCCTCCGGCGAAACCCGTCAGGCGCTGTCGGAATCGGTGTCGACCATCACGACCGCGGCGGCCGAGCTGATAGCAGCGGCCCGCGCCGCAGCGCCTGGAACAGAACTGGACGCCGCCCAAGCAGCGTTCGCTTCGTCCACCGACACGACTTGGCGCGCGACGGCGACGGAATTGTCGCGCTTGTTGGACACGCGGATCGCGAACAAGCAATCCGAACTGACCATGCAATTGGCGCTGGTGGCGCTGTTCCTTGCCGTCGCCGGAGCGTTGGCGTTCCTGGTGTCGAAGGGTCTCGTCGGTCGCTTCCGCGCGCTCACGGATACCATGGATCGCTTGCGCGAGGGCGACTTCAAGGTAGAAGTGCCGTTCACCGGCGATGGCCACGAAACCGGCAAGATCGCCACGACTTTGGACGTGTTGCGCGACGGTTTGCTCAAACGCACGGAAACCGATGCGCGGCGACTCGAAGAAGCGCAGCTTGGCTCAGAAGGCTTGGTGAACGCGATCTCGCGGGTGCAGGCGGTTATCGAGTTCAAGCCGGATGGCACAATCCTGACGGCAAACGAGAATTTCCTTAGCACCATGGGCTACACAGCCAATGAGATCGTCGGCCAGCACCACTCGATGTTCGCGCCCCCGGACTATGCGCGCAGCCCCGATTACCGTGCGTTCTGGGACAAGCTGAATCGCGGCGAGTACGTTGCCGATAAGTTCCTTCGGATTGGCAAGGGCGGCAAAGAAGTTTGGATACAAGCATCCTACAATCCAATCGCCGACAAGACAGGTAAGGTCGCCAAGGTGGTGAAGTTCGCCACCGACATCACGGCGCAAGAGAATCTTGCCCGGGAAGCCACTTTCAAGAGCGCGGCTTTCGAGGGCTCCTCGGTGGCGATGATGATGATCGACCGCGACTTCAAAGTCACTTTCATCAACGAGTCGACCAAGAAGCTGTTGACCGACAACGCGGACGCCTTCCGGAAGATCTGGCCGACCTTCGACCCAAGCCGGATCATCGGCGCCTGCATCGACATGTTCCACAAGAACCCGGCGCACCAGCGGCAGATGCTGTCCGACCCGTCGCGGCTTCCCTACCGCACGGACATCAGTGTCGGCGACCTCAAGTTCGCGCTGAATGTGAGCGCGGTGTTTGACGCTCAGCGCAAATATGTCGGCAACGTGCTGCAATGGGATAACGTGACCGAAACGCGCCTCAATGCCGGCATGCTGCAGGCGCTGGGACGAGCGCAGGCAATCATCGAGTTCAATCTCGACGGCACGATCACCAACGCCAACGCCAATTTCTGCCAGACCCTCGGCTACACGCTCGAGGAGATCAAAGGCAAACACCACTCGATGTTTGCGCCGCCCGACTACGCGCGCAGCCCCGAGTACAAGGCGTTCTGGGAGAAGCTCAACCGCGGCGAATTCGACTCCGGCAAATATCTGCGTCTAGGCAAAGGCGGCCGGGAAGTGTGGATCGAAGCCACCTATAACCCGATCATCGACGGCAACGGCAAGCCGTTCAAGGTGGTGAAGTTCGCCAGCGACGTGACCAAGATCGAGAACGACCGCAAGGCGGCCGAGGCCGAGCGCACCGCGCGCGCCGAAGAGCAGTCTCGCGTGGTTCGCGGTCTCGCGGAAGGCCTCGGCCACTTGGCCGATGGCGATCTCACCGCGCGAATCAGCCAACCGTTCCCCGGCGAATACGAGAAGCTTCGCACCGATTTCAACGAAGCGATGGGCAAGCTGCAGGAGGCGATGAAGACAATCGTCGTCAATGCCGGCGGTATTCGCACCGGCGCCGGCGAAATCAGCCAGGCCTCCGACGACCTCTCCAGGCGCACCGAACAGCAAGCGGCCAGCCTCGAAGAAACCGCAGCCGCGCTTGATGAAATCACCGCCACCGTGCGCAAGACTGCCGAAGGCTCCAAGCAGACCAATAGCTTGGTTGCGACCACACGCTCCGATGCGGAAGCTTCCGGTAAGGTTGTCAGCGAAACGGTCGCGGCCATGGCCGAGATCGAGAAATCCTCGAAGCAGATTTCCCAGATTATCGGCGTCATCGACGAGATCGCCTTCCAGACTAACCTGCTGGCGCTCAATGCCGGTGTCGAGGCCGCGCGTGCGGGCGATGCGGGCAGGGGCTTTGCGGTGGTCGCCTCCGAAGTGCGGGCGCTGGCGCAACGTTCGTCGGAAGCCGCCAAGGAGATCAAGGGCCTCATCTCGGCAAGTTCGCAGCACGTCGAAACCGGCGTTGAGCTGGTTGGCGACGCCGGCAAGGCGCTGCAAGGCATCGTTGTGAAGGTCAACGAGATCAGCGGGCTTGTGTCGGAGATTGCCGCCTCCGCGCAGGAACAGGCGACAGCGCTTGCCGAAGTGAACACGGCCATCAACCAGATGGATCAGGTCACGCAGCAAAACGCTGCGATGGTGGAGGAATCCACCGCCGCCAGCCACTCGCTGACGCAAGAGGCCGACGAACTCATGAGCCTGGTCGGTCGCTTCCAGACGGGTGCGGCGTTGCAGGCCCCTGGCGCCCACGCCAAAGGCCCCGTCAAGACACACAAATCGACGGGACAGCCGATCCAGCAACAAAAGCAGCGCGTGGCGCAGTTCGCTTCCGCCGGCAGCGCCGCTCTGAAGTCTGGTGACGACGATTGGCAGGAATTCTGAGCCAGGAGACGTGGCGATGAAACTGCCTCAAGTCCTTGATCTCGCCGCTGCAACAACGCTGCGCACGCAGCTCATGGAGCGGCGCGGTCAGAAACTCGCGCTGGATGGCGGCGAAGTCGAGCGCTTGGGCGGGCTCTGCCTGCAAGTGTTGATCGCTGCTCGCAACCAATGGCGTGTCGACGGCGTTGACTTTCATATCGTGAATCCGTCGCCGGCCTTTGCAGATGGGGCGCGGCTGTTGGGGGCCGATGACATCGCCTCGCTAGGAGACGCTCCGTGAGCAAGACAATCCTCACCATCGACGACTCGCGCATGATGCGGGAAATGCTGCTCATGGTGCTGCAAGGCGCCGGCTTCAACGTCGTGCAGGCCGAAGACGGCGTCGAGGGGTTGGAGGCGCTCGCGCGCTCGACGCCGGACGTCATCATCACCGACATCAACATGCCGCGCATGGATGGCTATGGCGTGATCGAAGGCGTGCGTCAGGACCCGCGCTATCGCGCGACGCCGATCCTGGTGCTCTCGACTGAAAGCAGCCCGGAGAAAAAGCAACGCGCTCGCAATGCCGGCGCTACCGGTTGGATCGTGAAACCGTTCCAAGCCGATACTCTCCTCGACGTCGTCCGCCGCGTATCGGCGTAAGGAACCGCACATGGATCCGATGGACGCAATCAAGCAGACCTATTTCCAGGAATGCGATGAGCTGCTCGCAAGCCTGGAGGAGGGCCTGCTCTCTCTCGAAGCGGGCGAGGCCGATAGCGATACCATCAACGCCGTGTTCCGCGCGGTGCACTCGGTTAAGGGCGGCGCTGGCGCATTCGGCTTCCAGGCGATGGTCGGCTTCGCGCACGTGTTCGAGACCACGCTCGACGCCATGCGCTCTGGCAAGCTCGACCCCGATCCAGAAGTTGTGAAGCTCATGCTCCGCGCCGCGGACGTGCTGGCCGATCACGTTGCTGCGGCCAAGGGCGAGGGGACAGTCGACGAAGCCCGTGGGCACGCGATGGCCGACGAGCTCGCCGCCCTGGTTGCGCCCGAAGGCGGTGCGCCGCGTACGAGCGCAACTCCCGCGTCTCCCGCTCACGATGAAGATGGCGGGGACGAGTGGGGTTTCAAGCCGCTTAAGTTCGGCGACGATGAACCTGCCGCCGCTTCTGCAGGCTGGCGCCTGGTCATGCGCCCGACCAAGGCGATGTACGCCAAGGGCCACGACGCGTTGTTATTTTTGCGCGAACTCTCGCGCCTTGGGCCAACCGCCACCACGCTCGATACTTCGTGGTTGCCCAATCTCGAAGGGCTGGATCCGGAAGAATCGTACTGCACCTGGACGGTCGAATTGCCGGCGGAGACGCCGGAAGTCGCCATTCGCGACATCTTCGACTTTGTGGGTGACGATTGCCCGATCGAATTGACGTTGAGCGGCGCCAATGTCGTGGAGCCGCCGGCCGCCACCCCAGCCGCGCCGATCGACATAGACGCCTTACTCAATTCCGTGCGCACGCCAACAGCAGAGCGGGAGGCGCTGGAGGGCGGCGCTGAGAAACCCGCCGCGGCCGCCACGCCAGCAGCCGACAAAGGCGCAAGCAAAAACGTTCCGGCGCCCGCGGGCGCGGGCGCAACCATCCGTGTCGATCTCGAGCGCGTGGATCGTATGATCGATCTGGTTGGCGAGCTGGTGATCAACCAAGCCATGCTGCAACAGCGCGTCATGGAGAGCGGCGCGGCGCGCTCCTCGACCATCGCCATGGGCCTCGACGAATTGGAGCAACTCACCCGCGAAATCCAAGACAGCGTCATGGCCATCCGTGCGCAGCCGGTGAAGTCCGTGTTCCAGCGCATGCCGCGCCTCGTGCGTGAGGCCGCAGGCGCCACCGGAAAGCAGGTGCGCTTGGTCATGGAAGGCGAGGGCACAGAGGTCGACAAAACCGTGATCGAGCGGCTCTCCGACCCGATCACCCACATGCTGCGCAACGCCATCGATCACGGCCTGGAATCAACCGAAGAACGCGTCGCGTCTGGGAAGCAGGAAGAAGGCACCGTGCGTCTAGCGGCGCTGCACCGCTCGGGGCGCATCGTCATCGAGGTGTCCGATGACGGCAAGGGCATCAACCGGCCCAAGGTTCGCGAAATCGCGGTGAAGAAAGGTCTCATCGCGCCCGATGCGAGCCTGACCGACGAGGAAATCGACAATCTCATCTTTCTCCCAGGATTCTCCACGGCCACGACGATCTCCAATCTATCGGGCCGCGGCGTCGGAATGGACGTAGTGAAGCGTTCGATTCAGGCGCTTGGCGGGCGGATCACAATTTCTTCTATTCCGGGAAAAGGATCGACGTTCACGCTCTCCTTGCCGCTCACGCTGGCAGTTCTGGACGGCATGGTCGTCAGCGTCGGCGAGCAGACTCTGGTCGCGCCGTTGACCACGATCATCGAGACGTTGCGGCCGAAACCTGAGGAAGTGCGTCGGCTTGGGCCGAGGGGCGCGGTGCTTGCCGTGCGCGGCTCCCACGTGCCGTTGATCGATATCGGCGTAGCGCTGGGTCAACGATCCGAGCCGATCGACCCGACCCAGGGCGTGGTGTTGCTGGTTGAAAGCGAAGTCGGCGGCCGCGCTGCTTTGGTCGCAGACGAAATCCAGGGCCAGCGCCAAGTAGTAATCAAAAGCCTGGAAGCGAATTTCCAGCGCGTCGAGGGTGTGGCTGCGGCCACCATTCTCGGCGACGGGCGCGTCGCTCTTATTCTCGACGTCGATGCGGTTGTTGAAAAAATGTTCAGCGATCGGCGCGACGCCGCGCCGCTGGCGAAAGCGAGTTAACCCATGACCCCAGGTGATCCGGTGAACGACACACGTGAACTCATCTCCTTCTGCATCGACGAGCAGGAATTCTGCCTCGACATTATGGCGGTGCGCGAGATACGCGGCTGGACCCCGGCGACGCCGCTGCCGCACTCCCCGCCTTATGTGCGCGGCGTCATCAATCTGCGCGGCGCGGTGCTGCCGATTCTCGATCTGAAGGCGCGGCTTGGACTAGGCCACGTCGAGCCCAGCGCTCGCAGCGTCATCATCGTGGTTCATATCGGTAGTCGCTTGGTCGGCCTATTGGTCGATGCGGTGTCGGAAATCCTGGCGGCCGAAGGCAGCGCAGTGCAGCCGACGCCGAACGTGGGCTGCGAAACGGTGAATCGCTTCGTGCGCGGCATCATCGCCAACGAGGGGCGAATGATCTCCTGGATCGCGCTCGACGACATCCTGCCCGAACAAGCGGCGGAGGCCGCTTGAGCGCTGCATCCCCCCTCCGCAAACGTTCCGAGCCGATGATCGAAGGCGAATTCGCGTTCACGGCGCGAAATTTCGAGCAGATCGCGACGTTCTTGCGCGCGCAGAGCGGCATCGTGCTGAACGAGGCCAAGGCGACCTTGGTCTATTCGCGCCTTGCCAAAAGAGTCCGCAAACTTGGCCTGGCCGATTTCGACGAATATTGCGCTTACATCGAAACCGCCGAAGGGCTCGGCGAACGCAACGAGATGCTGGCCGCGCTGACGACCAACGTCACGCGATTCTTTCGCGAGCCGCACCATTTCGATCATTTGCGTGACAAGCTAATGCCGCGCCTCATTCAAACAGCGCAGAGCGGGGGGCGGGTCCGGATTTGGTCAGCGGCGTGCTCAAGCGGAGAAGAGCCGTATTCCATCGCTCTGACCTTGCTGGACAAGTTTCCCGAAGCCGGCCGTCACGATGTGCGAATACTCGCGACCGATATCGATCCCAATATCGTCAAGAAGGCGCGGGTCGGAATCTATCGGGACGAATCGGTCTCGACCATCCCGCCGAAACTCCGCGACCGTTGGCTCAAGCCTGAACAGACAAACGGCGAGAAGATGTGGTCCGTCGGCGCCGAAGCGCGCGCGCTGATCACCTTCAACGAACTCAATCTGATCGGCGACTGGCCGATGAAAGGCAAGTTCGATGTGATTTTCTGCCGCAACGTCGTGATCTATTTCGAAGAAGCGACCCAGGTGTTCCTGTGGAACCGCTTCAAGACCATGCTAGCGCCAGAGGGTCGGCTCTATATCGGCCACTCGGAGCGCTGCGACGTCGATGGCTACGTCAGCGACGGACTGACGATCTATCGGATGGGGGGCAGGCCATGAACAAAGTGCGGGTCGTGGTGGTCGATGATTCGCCCACTATACGCAGCATCATTACGAAGGTGCTCACTCAGGATTCAGGCATCGAGGTTGTCGGCGAGGCCGGCGACCCCATCGAGGCGCGTGAGGCGATCAAGGCGCTTAATCCTGATGTGATCACGCTCGATGTTGAAATGCCAAAGATGAACGGCATCGAATTTCTCGAGAAGATCATGCGGTTGCGGCCGATGCCGGTGATCATGGTGTCGACGCTGACGCAGGCGGGCGCCGCGATCTCGATCGAGGCGCTCGAACTGGGCGCCTTCGATTGCGTGGGCAAACCGGACTTCGACGGGCTCGCCGAGAAGGTGAAAGCCGCCGCGCGCGCGCGCATGCGCCCGCTTGGAGAGCGCACGCAGCAGGGCCAGCGCAGAACGAATTACCGGCCGAGCAGCAAGGTGCTTGCTATAGGCTCATCCACCGGCGGCGTCGAAGCGTTGATCACGATGCTGCAGCACTTCCCGGAGAATTGTCCCGCGACCGTCATTACCCAGCACATGCCGCCGACCTTCACCGCCAGCTTCGCAGCGCGCCTCGATCGGCTGTGTGCGCCGAAGGTGCAAGAGGCGAGCGACGGCGCACTGCTTTCGCCCGGACATATCTACCTAGCTCCCGGCGGCGCCAGGCATTTGGAGGTTCGCGGCGCCGGCCAGTTGCGCTGCAAGTTGACGGAGGGGCCGTTAGTGAGCGGCCATTCCCCCTCGGTTGACGTTCTGTTCAACTCTGTCGCGGAAACATGTCGCTCACGCGCGGTGGGCGTCATCCTTACCGGGATGGGACGCGATGGCGCACGCGGTCTGAAAGCGATGCGTGACGCCGGCGCCAGGACGCTGGGTCAGGATGAGTCGAGTTGCATCGTCTATGGAATGCCGAAGGCGGCGCTGGAGCTTGGCGGCGTCGAGCGTCAGGTCTCGTTGTCCAACATGGGCGCCGCGGCGCTCGAATTGTGCGAATTTGAGATGAGGGGGGCAGCCTAATGCCGGCAGCTGCAGACATCAAAGTTCTTGTCGTTGACGATCAATTGACCATGCGGGCGCTTATCCGCTCCGCCTTGCAGGAGATCGGCTTCCGCGAAATCGAGGACGCCGGCGACGGCGAAGAAGGTTTTAAGTCAATGTTGACGCGCATGCCGCACCTTGTGATCTCGGATTTCAACATGCCCAAGCTCGACGGGCTGGGCTTCCTGCGCGCTGTGCGCGCGCATGAGGCGACCAAGAAGGCGGCCTTCATCATGCTGACCGGGCGCGCCGACAAGGAACTGGTTCAACGCGCGATGCAATTCGGCGTTAACAATTATATCACCAAGCCGTTCTCGCCGGCCTCCCTGCGCGCGAAGATACAGGAAGTGTTCGGCCAACTGACATGATGGCCGCTGCATCCCCGCGCCCGGCAACGCCCGCGCCCGCAAGGGAGCGGGTCATGCACGTCGTGCAAGGCGAGTATGCGGTGGTGACTGAGCCCGGCGTGGTGCTGACGACAATTCTGGGCTCCTGCGTCGCCACCTGCCTCTGGGATCCCATGGCCGGCGTGGGGGGCATGAACCACTTCCTGCTGCCGGGCGACGAGCACTCCAGCGATTCCATGAAATACGGCGTGAACTCTATGGAATTGCTGGTGAACGGCCTGCTGCAGCAAGGCGCAATACGCTCGCGATTGCAGGGCAAGCTGTTCGGCGGCGCGCACGTGATACACAATCTGTCCGACATCGGGGCCAAGAACGCCGAATTCGCGTTGAAGTTTCTGAAGCTCGAGAACATACCCTGCGTTGGCCAAAGCATGGGCGGCGACCGCGCGCGCCGCGTGCGGTTCTGGCCGCAGAACGGCCGCGCCGCGCAGATGCTGCTCGAGGCCTCCAGTCCGGAAGCGCTCAGTGCAGAACGCATTCGGCCCGCGGCCCCGCAAGCCCCGTCTGCGGCGGGCTCCATCGAGCTGTTCTGAGCATGGCGCCGGCACGCTCTCCCCAGCCTCAGCCGGCGGAGGCCCTCACGCCCGTGCGGGATGTGTTTACGTTGCTCGCCGACGAACTGGAACGCGCGCGCACGCTCGGGCTTCGTGTGGAGGGCGCGATCTGCGCCATCGCTGTGCGCTCCTCGATCGACGGCGCGGTGGTCGCCGAGCTGCAGCAACTCGACGCTGTTTTGCAGCACATCGCAGCTCTGCGTGACTTCGTCGCCGAGACAGCTCGCCAGGTGCAGGATGGAAGCGAGGTCGCCACGCAATCGGCGTTAGCGCGCATCACGCTCGGCGACGTGCGAGCTCGACTCGCGGGAGGCTTCATCGACGCCAATCTCTCGGACGACGGTTGGGAGATATTGTGAGATGAGCGGCGTCGATCCCAACGCGCGCATAAATCTTTCGAAGGCGAGCGTTCTGCTCGTCGACGGCAGCCAGCATTCCCTGGATATGCTGGTGCAAATCATGAAAGGCTTTGGCGCGGCCGAAGTCCATCGTGCGCAGGGCGTCGCAGAGACCGAACGCTTGCTGAAAAGCAAGAGCTTCGACCTCATTGTGATCGACCCGAACCTGGCCGACGGCGACGGCTATGCGCTGGTGCGTGATCTGCGGCACTCCACCAATGGTTCGCCGAACGCCTTCATTCCGGTGATCCTGGTCAGCGGCCACGCCCGCGCGTCTGACGTCGCCAAGGCGCGGGATACCGGCGCGAATTATTTCGTGGCTAAGCCGATAACGCCAAACGTGCTGTTGCAGCGGATCATGTTCGTGTCGCGCGATAAGCGGCCGTTTGTAGAGGTCGGCGCCTATGTCGGGCCCGACCGGCGCTTCAAATTCGAAGGTCCGCCGGTCGGCAGCGACGGGCGCCGCAATAGCGATCTCAAATCTCCGTTGGGGACCGCCGATGAGCCCAACATGTCACAGAATGAGATTGATATGATGATCAAGCCGCAGCGGGTGATGTTATGAGCGTCGTTGTACGAAAATTCGAGCCCGACTCCAAACTCAAGAAGATGCTGGATCAGCCAGGCGGCGTGACCGCCGAACAGGCGCTTGCCCGCGCCAAGCAGGGGCTCGAATCCATCCGCGAGGATTGCCTCGGCGCCACCGACGAAAAGATCGCGTCCTTGCAGGTCCTTGCCGGCGGCGCCGAGGCCGGGCGTGGCGAGAAAATGTACAGGCTATCGAATGAAGTCTTCGCGGAGGCAGGCGGCTTCGGGCTCGGCGAGCTCAGCGCAGTAGCGCACTCGCTCTGCAGCTTGCTCGCGGCGCACGAAGGTGCGCAACCGCCTCGCGCCGCAGTCATGGTGCATGTGGAGGCGATGCGGGCGCTGCGCCGCCCCGAGCTCGCCGGCGACAAGGCGGCGCGCATGGCGGTGCTGCAAGGACTGCGCGGTCTGGTGCAGAAATTCTCAGCGCCGGCCGGCTGACGCGGTCAGTCTCGCAGCGAGTGACGTGCAGGGGGTCCGCGTATAGCAAGAGCAGGCGCGCCTGCGCCCCGGATATTTGCGCATGACGACGCGGTATGGCGCGTCGCGCTGGCGCGGTCCCACCGGGATAATTTTTTGCTGCGTGCCCCCAGGCAATCCGCTACCGTCTTAAAAAAACGGGAGATTACATGGGACGCTTCATTTCGGGCTTTATGCTGCTTGTTCTCGTCGCGTGCGCGCAACCGGTGGCTCCGTCTGCGCCTACCGCAGAAGAGATCGTCGCCCGCGGACAATATCTCGTCACCGGTCTAGTCGGCTGCAACGATTGCCATACGCCGATGACGCCAAACGGGCCGGACATGACCCGGGCGCTGCAAGGCGCGTCGTTAGGCTTTGCGCCAACGGTTGAGATGCCGTGGGGCGCAGTGGCGCCTCCGCTAGCGGGGGGGCCTGCCGGATACAGCGATGAGCAATTCATCGCATTCTTGCAAACCGGTGTTCGCCCGGATGGTTCGATGGCGCGCCCGCCCATGCCGCAATTCCGCATGGATGAAGACGATGCGCGCGCCGTTGCGGCGTACATCAAGTCGCTGCCGCAAACGCAGTAGAGCGCCTCAATTCGCCGCCTCGCCCTCCGGGAAGGCGGCGACATGGTCCATGTAGAAGCGCCCAGGCGGATTGAGCATCTGAAGAAACCCGCGCGCATAGCCTTCGGCGAGGTCCTGCGAGGGGAAAACCGACGGGCCGCCATGGATACCGGGGAAAACCGTGCCGAAGCGACCGAGATGGAGCACGCGGTACACGCGATAATAGTTCCGCCAGCCCTTCGTCGGCGCTGTCTTGGCGTGTGGCGCAGGCGCGGGCGGCTTCAGGTCGAGCATGCTAGAGTACGTGAGTGCGGGTGCTCGGGAGTCAAGGGCTGTCCGCGGCCGCCTTTCGCTTCCTGAGCACCATTTGCCTGGTGGACGGTCGGTTCACCCGATCCAGCGCATGAGCCCTTCCTGCGCAGCGGATGCTACCAGAACGCCGTCTTCCCGATAGAGCGCGCCGCGGTTGAAGCCGCGTGCGCCGGACGCGGAGGGACTGTCTTGAACGTAGAGATGCCAGCGCGAAAAGTTCACCGCGCGATGGAACCAGATGATATGGTCGAGGCTCGCGGTCTGGAGTTTTTCACCCCATGTGACCCCATGCGGACGCAGTGCCGTGCCGAGCAAGGAATAGTCGGAAGCGTATGCGAGCAGCGCTTGATTCATCATGGCGTCGTCGCCGACATCCTGGCGCGCGCGCAGCCAGACCAACTGCGCCGCAGGCTTCACCACCGGATTGGCCTCATCGTTCGGGTCGATCGGACGGAACTCAATCGGCGAGTCCTTCCACCAGCGCTCCGCATGTTTCATGAACGCCGCATTCTCCTGCAAAGCGCTCAGGGTTTCATCCGGCGATAGCGCGGGAGGTAAGGGGGTCTGGTGGTCGAAGCCGCTTTCAGCAACATGGAACGAGCAGGCCATGTTGAAAATCTGTTCGCCGTTCTGGATGGCGATGACGCGTCTAGTGGTGAAACTCCTGCCATCGCGCGAGTGCTCGACCTGGTAGAGGACGGGGCGTGAGGGGTCGCCGGGGCGGATGAAATAGCTCTGCAGCGAATGGCAGGTGCGGCCCTCAACCGTGCGATAGGCGGCGACAAGCGCCTGGCCTACCACCTGCCCGCCGAAGATGCGGCTGCGCCCTTCCGCGGGCGAGCGGCCGAGAAAGAGGTTCACCTCAATCTGTTCGAGCGTCAGCGTTTCGATCAAAGCGTCCATGGCGCGGGCTTAAGCGGGGTCGGGCAAGGGCGCAAGGTTGGAGCGCGACACAGGCGCCCGCGTATGCGGTCGGGGCGGATGGTTGCGTCCGCGCCACACTCAAACCAATCCAAGCTTCGCACGCGCGGCTTTGCTCAAGCTCACTGTGCTGTCGGCGTACACCGACCAGGGATCGGGTTCGCGCAGGCGCGCTTCCATGTCGCGCAGTTTGAATGCGGAGGCGGAGGCGATAGAACGCAACTCCGCCCAGCTCACGGGAGCGGCGACCGGTGCGGTCCCGCGCGCCCGTGTAGAATACGGCGCAATCGCGGTGGCGCCGCGATGGTTGCGGAAATGGTCGATGAAGATTTTTCCCTTGCGCTTGGCTTTGCTCATGGTGGCGACGAAGCGCTTGGAGTCGAGGGTGGCGACCTGGCCTGCGAAGTCGGCGGCGAAGCTCTTCACTTCCTCCCAGGAATGGCGCCGTTTCAGGTTGAGCACTATGTGGATGCCCTTGCCGCCTGTGAGCAGAGCGAACGAGGGCAGGCCCGCAGAATCGAGCAGCGCCTTGATGTCGAACGCGGCGCGGCGGACGTGCGCGAAGTCGAGGCCTTCGTCGGGGTCGAGGTCGAAGACGAGGCGATCGGGTTTGTCCTGGGTCTCGTTGCGCGCGCCCCAGAGGTGGATTTCCAGCCCCGACATCTGCGCGCAGGCAACGAGCGCGTCGGCGTTGGGAAGCGTGAGATAATTCACCCGCTCGCCGTCGGATTCGGTTGTCTCAATGGTCTCGATCTCCTTCGGCGCGCCGGCCATGGCGTGTTTCTGGAAAAACGCCTGTGCGCCGGCGCCATCCGGCGCGCGCACCAGGCTGACCGGCCGCCCAAAGGCATGCGCTCCCATGCGCGCAGCGACAGCTTCGAGATAGGCGGCGTACTCCGCCTTGGTCACCTGCGCATCGGGGAACAGCACGCGGTCCGGGTTGGTCAGCCGCACCCGCGACTTCAACGCCGGGCGTTCGCTCTCGATGCGCACTTCCTCCGCGGGCTTATCGCCGCGCAGGCCCAGGAAGACCGCGTGGCGCACCATGCTGTCGCTGGTGAGGTCGGCGTAGCGCACTTGCGCGACCAGTTTTGGCTCGATCCACTTCGCCCCGCGCGCCGCTTCCGGAGGAACGCTCAGCGCCGGCTTGGCGCGCGCGAGCGTGGCCATCCGCTCCGAGAGCGACTTCAGCGTCTTGTCAGTGAAACCGGTGCCGACATTGCCGCGATAAGTGAGCCTGCCGCCCACCTGTTCGGCCAGCAGCAGCGACGCGAAGGCGCGTCGCGGTGAGGGTTGATAGCCGACGATAACGAATTCTCGTTCGTTTACGCACTTCGCCTTGAGCCAGATATTGGCGCGTCCGGAACGATAGGGGGAATCCGCTCGCTTGGAGACGACGCCTTCAAGGCCCTTGTCGCGAAACGCTTCGAACACTTTTGGCCCGTGGCCTTCGATCACCGGCGAAAGCTGGATCGGCGCGCGCGCCGCCTTGAGCAATTTCGTCAGCCGCGCCTTGCGCTCGCTGAGCGGCAGTTTGCGGATGTCGTCCTTGCCATCGGCCAGGAGGTCGAAGGCAAAATAGGAAACGCCCTTCGCTTCGCCATTCTCCAGCGAACGCTGCAGCGCGCCAAAATCCGTGCGTCCGCTGGCGTCAGCGACCGCGACTTCGCCGTCGATCAGCGTGTCTCTCAAATTCAGCGCCGCCAGCGCTTCGGCGATGCGGGCGAAACGCACGGTCCAGTCAAGCCCGGTGCGGGTGTAGAGCCTGACCGCAGCGCCGCTCACCGCTGCTTGCAGGCGATAGCCGTCATACTTGATCTCGTGCAGCCACTTGTCGCCATCGGGCGGCAGCTCAACCGGCGTGCACAGAGCAGGGGTGACGAACTCCCATTTCGGCGCGGCGGCAGGCATTGCCGCGCGCTCACTGCCCTTGCTCCACACCCGTCCGCCGGTGGCTTTCAGATCCTCAACCGTGCGGCCGGTGTTCACGCTCGTCAACGCGCGCGCGACGATGTCTTCGCTCGATGCATGTGCGTCGCGCGATTTCATCAGCAGCCAATTGTCGCCGCGCTCGCCCTCGCGCGGCTTCATGCGGACCATATGGAACTCGCCCTTCAGCCGCTCCCCCGCGAGGATGAATTCGAGCTTGCCTATGGGCAACGTCTCTTCCGGCCGCTTGAGCCAGCGCACCTTGCCGGTGTCCCAGATGATCACCGCGCCAGCGCCGTACTCGCCCTTCGGGATCGTGCCCTCGAAGCTGCCATACTCGAGCGGATGGTTCTCGGTGCGAACCGCGAGGCGTTTGATATTGGGATCGAGGCTCGGGCCTTGCGGCACTGCCCAGCTCATTAACACGCCGTCGTGTTCGAGCCGGAAATCGTAGTGCAGACGGCTGGCGGCGTGCTTCTGTACAACAAACATGCCGCCCGCGGATTTGAGCGTGCCGCCGGCAGGTTCGCTGGTGCGCGCGAAATCGCGCTTCTTGACGTAGTCGGTGAGAGTTTCGCGGGCCATGGCTCACGCGCCACGGAATGTGCGCGCCCCTCCCCCCAACGGGGGGAGGGTAGGGAGGGGGGGCGTGCAGGAGGCACAGCCAGCGGCGCCGTTTGCGGTTCCTCCTGCACGCCCCCTCCCCCTGCCCCCGCCCCCAGGGGCGGGGGTGTCACGCGCCATTGGGAGAGTGTTATTTCTTCGCACGCTTGGCCGCTGGCTTGGCGGAGGCTTTCGGCGGCGCTTTGACTTTCTCCGCCGCCGCTTTCACGCGCTTGGGCGGCGCTTCCGGTTCCGCAGCCGCTTGCTTCTTTGCCAGCGACTTCTTCAGCGCATCGACCAGCGATACGACATTGCCGCCATAATCCGGCGTCGCCGATTCCTGGTCTTCCAGCACTGTCTCGCCTTCGCGTTCGATCTTCTTCTTGATCAGCCGCTCCAGCGCCTGGGAATATTCGTCCTCGAACTTGCTCGCATCGAAGGGGGCAAGCTTGCGCTTGATCAGCTCTTCGGCGAGGTCGACCAGATCGGGTTCGGATTTGCCCGCGGGGATTTCGTCGAAGAAGCCCTTCGCCGCGCGCAGCTCCTCGGAATAATGCACGGTCTCGACCAGAATGCCGTCCTCGTAAGGCTTCACCGCCGCGATATAGGAGCGCCCGCGCATGGTGATTTGCCCCAACCCGATTGTGCCGGTGCGGCGCAGCGCATCGCGCACCACCCGGTATGGCTCGTCTGCCAGCTTGCCGTCGGGCAGGGCGTAATAGGGCTTGTCGAAATAGATGGGGTCGATGGTGTCGGCGGGCGCGAACTGGATCATGTCCAGCGTCTTCTTGGAATCGATCTTCAACGCCTCGAATTCCTCGTCCGAGAACAGCACGTAGCGGCCCTTCTGGACCTCGTAGCCCTTGACGATCTCGTCTTTGTCCACCGGGCCGATGCCCGGCACGACCTTTTCATATTTGATGCGCTGCTTGGACGGCTCGTGGATCTGGTTGAACGCGATTTTCTCGCGCGAATCCAAAGCCGAATAGAGTTTCACCGGCAGCGCCACCAAGGCGAGCCTGATCTGGCCGGTCCAAACCGGACGAGCTGGAGGCGCCATTTTACCCTGACCACACGTTACGACCCTTCCGATAGCGTAACGAAAATGGCCCCGCTCCACAATGCGGCGAGGCAAGGTTAACCCTCTTTATCGCATGCCGATTTCGCGAGTTGCGCGAATGGGGTAACAAACGCGCCAACCGTTTTGCCACCCATCCCGGGAGCGCCGCTCCAGCGGCGAGTCCGGGGCCCATAATCACGAACCGATCGAGTTCATGGGCCCCGGACTTGGCGCAAGCGCCAATCCGGGGATGGGTGGGTTGTTGATGGGCGATTCATGAGCACTTCCCCTGACCTCGACTTCGCCCTCGGAGAAACCGCCGACGCCATCCGCGAAACCACGCGCAAATTCGCCGAGGGTCGCATCGCGCCGATGGCGGCCGAGATCGACGCCAACAATAAATTCCCGCGCGAACTCTGGCCTGAGATGGGTGCGTTGGGGCTGCATGGGATCACGGTGGCGGAAGAGGATGGCGGCCTGGGGCTAGGCTACCTCGAACATGTCGTCGCCATGGAGGAGGTGAGCCGGGCTTCCGCCTCAGTTGGCCTGAGCTATGGGGCGCACTCCAATCTTTGCGTGAATCAGATTCGCCGCTGGGCCACGCCGGAGCAGAAGCGCAAATACCTGCCGAAACTCATCAGCGGTGAACATGTCGGCTCGCTCGCCATGAGCGAAGCCGGCGCGGGCTCGGACGTGGTCGGCATGAAATTGCGCGCGGACAAGCGCGGCGATCGCTACGTGCTCAACGGCACAAAGTTCTGGATCACGAATGCGCCAGAAGCGAACACTCTAGTTGTGTACGCCAAGACTGAGCCGGGCGCGGGCTCGGGCGGCATCACGGCGTTCCTGATCGAACGCGGCATGAAGGGATTCAGCGTCGGCCAGAAGCTCGAAAAAATGGGCATGCGTGGCTCCGACACGGGCGAACTGGTGTTCGAAGATTGCGAAGTGCCGGAAGAGAACGTCATGGGCGGCCTCAATCGCGGCGTCGCCGTGCTGATGAGCGGCCTCGACTACGAGCGCGCCGTGCTCGCGGCCGGGCCGCTCGGCATTATGCAAGCTTGCCTCGATGTCGTGCTGCCCTACGTGCGCGAGCGCAAACAATTCGGCAAACCAATCGGCTCGTTCCAGCTGATGCAGGGCAAGGTGGCCGACATGGTAGTGGCGCTGAGTTCAGCGCGGGCATACGTCTACGCCGTGGCGCGCGCCTGCGACGCCGGCAAAACCACGCGCCACGATGCAGCGGGGGCGATTTTGTATGCTTCCGAGTCAGCGGTGCGTGTGTCGCTTGAAGCGATCCAGGCGCTGGGCGGGGCGGGGTATACGAAGGACTTTCCAGTGGAGCGCTTCGCGCGCGACGCTAAGCTCTACGATATCGGCGCAGGGACGAGCGAAGTGCGGCGGTTTTTGATTGGGCGCGAGGTTATTGGTGCGGGATGAAGATCGCCCGGTTCGCCATTGCGGCCATTCCCTACGGGATTGTGGCCTTGTTCGCGGCCTACCAGTCGCGGCGACCGTCTGCGGAGTACTTCAATGAGATGATGCGCGATGCGCCAAGATGGCCGAACCCCGCCACGGGCGAGATCTGGGAGATCGCATTAAGGGGCGGCGGGAGCGGCTATATCAACCAGTCCGACTATCTGCTTGTTCAATCTATATGGTTGGCCGTTCCTCTCTTCATGTTTGCAGTGTTGTGGATCATGCACGATTGGTACAAAGCGGGCGTGTTCGAGATGTTCAGTTCCCGATGAAGCACAAGTCTCTTTTCGTCATTCCGGACGCGCGGAGCGCGATCCGGAACCCAGGGGCAAACGAAGCGCTCTACGATCCCCTGGGTTCCGGGTTCTCGCTACGCGAGCCCCGGAATGACGGAATTAGATTTTGAGTCAGCTAACGGAATTCCATGAACCTCAAATCCACCATCGATCAGCAGTGTGTGCGTTGTGGTTTGAGCGCCTCCCCCTCCCCGCGAGGGG
>CADEEA010000039.1 GCA_902826245.1 uncultured Alphaproteobacteria bacterium
TTCCTCCCTCCGCCGTCATTCCGGGGCGCACGAAGTGCGAGCCCGGAACCCAGGGAGCGTCGAGTGCAGGCCGCGCGACAGCTTTCTCTCAACCACGCAGCAGCAAACAGCAAAGCGGCGGCCCCTGGGTTCCGGGTGCATCGCTGCGCGATGCCCCGGAATGACGGTGCTTCATTGCTCATGCCACGGATCGTCGTGTGTACAAATACCAGCGCTCCACCCTCACCCCGCCTCTCCCTCCCAAAGGAGGGAGAGGAGCACGAGCGGCGCTGGAACCCTCGCCCCCCGAGAGGGGGGAGAGGGCAGGGTGAGGGGGAAGCGCTGGCGGTGGGTGTTGTACGCGAGCCAGCCGCGCCGCTTGCGCGTGTTGGAGCGCGGCCTCCGGCCGCGCATGCGTCGCCGGAGGCGCCGCGCTCCCGCTTTCACACGAAGGGCGAGCAATCCTCATTCCGGACGCGCGAAGCGCGATCCGGAACCCAGGGGATCGTAGAGCGCATATCTCGCAACAGCTTTCGCTTTCAAACACGCAGCAGCAAACAGCAAAGCGTTGGCTCCTGGGTTCCGGGTTCATCGCTGCGCGATGCCCCGGAATGACGGTGCTTCATTGCTCATGCCACGGATCGTCGTGGCGGCGTAAATGCTGCGGCAGCAGGAAATCGTCGAATAGATCGCGCCATTGCGGATTGGCTTTCTCGGGCAGGGTGAGGGGGCGGCGCGGGCGTGTTGTACGCGATCCAGCCGCGCCGCGTGCGCAAGTTCACAAATACGAGCGCTCCACCCTCACCCCATGCTCTCCCCACCCACAGGAGGGAGAGGAGCGATCTTCATCCTTGCCGTAGAAACAGCATTTTCGCGGCGCCGTATTCGCGCTCGTCCAGCACAACATAGCCAGGCGTTTGCGGGGTCTCTTCCGCGGCGCATTCGAACACGATGAGCGCGCCGGCGCCGATCCAGCCTCCGGTCGCCAGCTTGGACAGAGCGGCTTCGCCCAGCCCCTTGCGATAGGGCGGATCCAGAAACACGAGATCGAACGCCTCGCCCAGGCCGGCCGGCTTGTGGCCGAGGTCTGTGGCGTCGCGGCGGTGGATGCGGGTCTCGCCGAACAGGCCGAGCGCTTCGATGTTGTCGCGCAGCGCCCCGCGTGCGGCGGCGTCGGTCTCCACGAACAGCGTAAAGGACGCCCCGCGCGAGAGCGCCTCGAAGCCCAGCGCGCCCGAGCCGGCGAAAAGATCGAGCACGCGCCGGCCCTCCAATCCCGGCGACCAGGGCGCGTGGGCGAGGATGTTGAACAAGGCCTCGCGCGCGCGGTCGCTGGTGGGGCGGGTGTCGCGCCCGGCCGGGGCAGCGATGGCGCGGCCCCTGAACTTGCCGCCGACAATCCGCATATCGCTCTCTTTCAAAACCGGCGGCGAGCGCCATATGTCGCCAGGCCGCAAGCGCCCGTCGCGGGGACCTTGACCGGCGCGAGCGTCCCGTGAACAAGGGCGCCGCTATTGGGGGGCAGAGCCGCGTGGATTTCAATATCTCAGAATTATCGGCGCTGTTCCAAGTCATCCTGATCGATCTGGCCCTGGCCGGGGACAACGCCATCGCTGTCGGGTTGGCCGCCTCGGCGTTGCCCAGGCTGCAACAGCGGCAGGCGATTTTCTGGGGCGTGCTGCTGGCGTTGGTGCTGCGGATCGCGTTCTCGCTATTGGCGATCCTGGGGTTTCAGAACATTCCCGGTCTCATGCTGGTCGGCGGGCTGCTCTTGTTCTGGGTGGCGTGGCGGATGTGGGCTGACCTGAAGGCGCACCGCCCGGTCACGGTGCTCGACCCTGTGGCAGGCGAGCATGCGGCGGAATCCATCGCTTCCGGCGGCAAGGCGCCGGTCACGTTCGGCAGTGCGCTGCTCACCATCGTTATCGCCGATGTCTCCATGTCGCTCGACAACGTGCTCGCCGTGGCGGGCGTGGCTATGCACCATCCCTACATCATGGCCTTCGGGCTGGTGCTCTCGGTGGTGCTGATGGGGGTCGCCGCTTCGGTGATCGCGCGCGTGATCGAGCGCTTCCAATGGATCGCGGTTGTCGGGATCGTCATCATCATTTTCGCCGGCATACGCATGGTCTGGCATGATGCGACTTGCCTGTCCGATGGCGCGATCATGGCGATTCCATCCTGGCTCGGCGGCGGCGGCGCCTGTCACGCCGCGCCGTTGGTTCAATTGGTTCAGTGACCTTTGCCGAGCTGCTGCTGCAGCAGCTTTGAAGGGATTTCCTCCACCTCGCCCGGCCCTAGCGTGCCGAGATTGAACGGCCCATAGGCGACGCGGATAAGCCGGTTCACCTTGAGCCCGATCGCCTCCAACACGCGGCGCACTTCGCGGTTTTTGCCTTCGGCGATAGCGACATGGATCCAGCAATTCGCCCCCTGGCCGCGCTCGAGCGTGGCTTCGATCGGGCCATAGCGCATGCCGTCGATGGTGATCCCATCTTTCAGCGCGTCCAGTTCGCCCTGATCAATGCGGCCATAGGCGCGCGCCCGGTAGCGCCGGATGAGCCCGCTTGCCGGCAGCTCCAGCCGCCGCGCCAGCGCACCGTCGTTGGTGAGCAGCAAAAGACCCTCGGAATTGAGGTCGAGCCGCCCGACCGAGATCACCCGGGGCAGGCCGGAGGGCAGATGGTCAAACACCGTTGGCCGCCCTGCGGGGTCACGGTGGGTGGTCACCAGGCCTGAGGGTTTATGGTAGCGCCACAGGCGCGTCGGCTCGGCAGCGCCTATGGAGCGTCCGTCCACGCTCACCCGGTCGCCCGGGTTGACCTTGATCGCGGGCGTATCCAGCACTTTGCCGTTGAGCTTTACCCGGCCTTCCCCGATCAATCGCTCGGCGTCCCGACGCGAGCAAACGCCGGCGCGCGCCAGGAATTTGGCGATGCGCTCGCCCTCGGGGCCGGACGGAGGAGGTGGGGAAGGCATGGATTGGATGATCTATCGGGGTGGATCGCAAGAACGGCGCTTGGCGTCGCGCTTCGACGGGCTCAGCGTGACGCCAATCTGCGTCAGCCTGAGCCTGTCGAAGGCCGCACAATGCCGACGACGGACGCAAGGGTCCATAGTCCCGTTTGGTCAACCATGAGCGATGACATCCATATGCGCCAAGCCTTGGATTTGGCGCACGCCGCCGCTGCTGCTGGGGAGGCCCCGATCGGCTGCGTCATTGTAGATGAGGACGGGAGCATCGTTGCGGAAGGCGCCAATGCGCCGATCAGCGCGGCCGATCCGACCGCTCACGCCGAAATCGTAGCGCTGCGGAAGGCCGCCGCTGCGCTCGGCAATTACAGGCTCAAGCCGGGACTAACGCTCTTCGTTACGCTTGAACCCTGCGCCATGTGCGCAGGTGCGATCTCCCAAGCCAGGATCGCGCGCCTCGTCTATGGCGCCAGCGACCCAAAGGGCGGGGGCGTGGCGCATGGCGCGCGCGTGTTCGAACACGCGACCTGTCACTGGAAACCACAATTGAGCGAGGGAGTACTGGCTGAAGAAAGCGCTGCGCTCTTGCGCGAGTTTTTTCGCGCTAGGCGTTAACGAGCTTTTCTCGCGCCTCGCGGCAGTCGATCGTCATTTGCGCTTTGAGCGCTTCGATATCGGCGAACTTAGCTTCGTCGCGCAAAAAGGCGACGAACGAGACTTCGATCGTCTCCCCGTAGATGTCACGGTCAAAGTCGAAGAAATGCACCTCTAGCACTGGCTCTGGCAATGCGCCCATTGTCGGGTTGACGCCGACGCTCGCCACGCCCCCATGCATCCGGCCGTCGACCGAAACGCGCACCGCGTAAATTCCCAGTTTCGGCCGCACATAATCGCCGAGAGTGAGATTTGCGGTAGGGAACCCGAGGCCGCGGCCGCGCGCGAAACCATGCTTGACCTCGCCCTCCACCGCCCAAGGCCGCGAAAGCATCGTGGCGGCTCGCCCGACCTCGCCCGCGGCAATGGCGGCGCGAATTGCAGAGGAGGAATATTTGACGCCTTCTGACTCGACCGGCGCTACGGCCGTCACGTTGAATCCAAGTTCGACGCCGTGCCGAGCAAGTTCGCCGACATCGCTCAAACGTCGTTCGCCGAAGCGAAAGTCAGCGCCGACGCAAATGTGCGCCACGCCGATCTGGTTAACCAACACTTGTTCGGCGAAGGCGCGTCCGCTCAGCGCTGCAAGCGATGCGTCGAACTTGATGACGATGACGTCTCCGGCCCCCATCGCGCGCAAGGCGCGCGCGCGCTGCGCAGGCGTCTGCAACCGAAACGGCGGTGCGGCGGGATTGAAGAAGCGCCGAGGATGCGGCTCGAACACCGCGGCCGCAAAACCAGTGCCGCTGTTCAGGCTAGCCGCGCGCGCGGCTTCGATCACCGCACGATGCCCCAGATGCACCCCGTCAAAATTGCCAAGCGCAACGATGACGCCGCGCTTCATCGGCATGGCCCAACGGCGGCGCCGCGCACTGCTGCGCCGACATCGCGTGAATTCTCAATACCCCTTAGCCAGGGCCGCGGCGGCTCATGCTTCCGTTCACACATGCTTAAGTCTTGTTTTACCGAATATTTCCGCATCTTGGTTTATGTCTAAGTTCAACACGGCGCAAGAAAAGCCGGAAAGACCACGCCGCCGGATCGATGCACCCTCGGTCCGGCGGCGTGTCATTTTCGCAGCGCCTGGTGGCGGGAGCCGACGATGCCAGTTTCGATGACCATGCCGATTCTCATCGTCGATGACTACAACACCATGGTGCGCATCGTGCGCAATCTATTGCGGCAATTGGGCTTCAGCAATATCGACGAAGCCTCCGACGCCAATGCGGCGCTGACCAAGCTGCGCGCCAAGGATTATGCCTTGGTGATATCGGACGCCAGGATGTCGCCGATGTCAGGGATGGATTTGCTGGCGCGCATTCGCGCTGAGGGGCGCACGCGGCAACCTCCCTTTGTCATGATCACCAATGACGATTCCGAAGCCGCGGAAGTGCGCGCGCGAGCCGCCGCTGCGATTGTGAAGCCGTTCGACGCCGCCGCGCTCAAGCAGAAATTAGAGCCTGTCATCGGCGCGTTCTGATCAGACCGCGGTTTGTCCGCCGTCGATCACAAACGTCTGTCCCGTGGTAAAGCCGCCGGCGGGAGACGCCAAAAACACCGCCATGCCCGCGATTTCGTCGGGCTGGCCGATGCGCTTGAGGCACGAACGCGCGGTGTAGGTTTTCAGAATATCCGGATTGTCCCAGAGCGCCTTGGCGAAATCGGTCTGCACCAGACCGGGCGCGATGGTGTTGACGCGGACGTTGTCTGCGCCGAATTCCAACGCCAAATTCCGCGCCAGCTGCATGTCGGCGGCCTTGGAGATGTTGTAGGCGCCCAATACCGGGGATGCACGCAAGCCTCCGATTGAAGACACAATGACAATCGCGCCGTCCTTGCGCGCGCGCATCTCCGGCGCGCACATGGTGATCAGCCAATGATTGGAAATGATGTTGTTGTGGAGGATCTTGGTGAATTGCTCGTCGGCAATATTCTCCATTGGCCCGAAATAGGGATTGCTGGCGGCGTTGCAGACTAGGATATCGATCTGGCCGAAAGCGCGGCGGGTTTCGTCGGCAAGATGCTGGAGCGCTTCCTTCGAGGCGATATTGGCGGGGATGGCGATGGCCGCCGTGCGCTTCACCGCGGCGTTGATTTCATCCACCGCGGCGGCGCAGGCATCGCTCTTGCGTGACGAGACCACGACATTGGCGCCATGCTCGGCAAACCTGTGGGCTATTGCTTTGCCGATGCCTTTGGAGGAACCGGTAATGATGGCGGTCTTGCCGGTAAGATCGAACAGATTGGCCAAAACGCTGCTCCCTGCTAATTAGGCGCACCATAGGGCGCGCGGCGCGCCCAGGTCCAGGCGGACAAACGGGGAGCGGGGATGAGACATCGTGCTTGGATTTTAGCTTCGGTCACGCTTGCCGCCGCGGCGTGTTCGCAACCGGATCCTCTAGCGGAGCAGCGCAGCGTCTGCGGCAGCGCGACCGCCGAGGCTGAGGCAAAGGTCACCGCATGCACGGAATTGCTCGATTCCGGCAAGCTGGACGTCGCCAATCGCTCCATTGCTCTTTCCAATCGCGGCGGCGCCAGCGAAGAGGCAGGCGATGTCACTGCGGCGCTGCGCGACTTCCAGGCTGCGCTCGAGGCCGATCCGGAAAATCTCCGCGCTGTGCGCGGTCGCGCCGCCATCCTGATCGCCTCCGGTCAACTCGACGCCGCCGAACCGCTGGTCGACCGCTTGATCGCGAGCGGTGAGTTCGGCGACATCGCCCATTATCTGAAGGGCGACATCCTAGCTCAACGCCACGATGCAGCGGGCGCTCTCGCGGCCTACGACGCTGCGATCCAGGGCAATTCGCGCTTCGCCGAGGCGTTCGCCGCCCGCGGACGGGTCAAGCAAGGGCAGAGCGATTACGCAGGCGCACTTGCCGATTTCGATGCAGCGCTTGCGATCAACCCGCAATTTACTCCGGCGCTCGCCGGTCGTTGCTGGGCGCGCGTGCTCATGAAGGATGGCGACGCCGCCGCCGCCCGCGCCGACGCTGACGCCGCAGCCGTGGCCGATCCACGCGATGTGCGCGCGCAGATGTGCCGTGGCCTGCTGCAATTGCGTGCGCAGGAATGGGAAGGCGCACGCCAGAGTTACGATGCGGCTCTAGCGGTGGAGGCGGGCAACCCGACTGCGCTATTCGGGCGCGGAATAGCACGCCGCCGCGCTGGCGACGATGGCGGCCGCGAAGACATGAACCTGGCCCGTGATTTCGATCGCCACATCGGCGAGGAATTCAGGGATCTTGGGGTGGAGACGTTTTAAGACTCCACCGCCTCACGGACACATCCATCCGTCATTCCGGGGCGCCCGCAGGGCGAACCCGGAACCCAGGGCCGCAGCCGAGCTTGTTGCCCCTGGGTTCCGGATCGCGCTCCGCGCGTCCGGAATGACGGAATTGTACATGACAAAGGTGTGGGCCTCGCCACTGCCGCTACCTCAACTCCGACATTACATAGGTCGCATGCACACCCTCGGCCGCCAGCGCAGTCGCAACCTTCGCGCAATCCAGCGCGCCGTCGGACCATAGTCCCTCGCCGTGCATGCCCGAGGCGACAAACAGGCAGTCCAGCCCCTGGGCTGCCGCGCCTTTGACGTCGGTGCCGATCCCATCGCCGATGCAGAGCACGCGCGCGTCGGCTTGCAAGCCGAGAGCGATCAGTTCTTTGCGCGCCAAATGATAGATCGGCGGGTAGGGCTTGCCCGCCATCACTGTCCGCCCACCTAATTGCTCATAGTCGCGGGCCAAGGCGCCGGCGCACCAGATCAGCCGCTCGCCAACGCGGACGACGATATCAGGATTGGCGCATAAGAGATCGAGATCGCGTTCCCGCGCCTGACGAAGGATGTCGGAATAGACCTCCGGGGTTTCATCGTCGCGATTGAGGCCGGAGATGGCGACAAAGTTCGCTTCAGCGAGCCCCGACTGGCGCAGCCCAAGTCCCTCCCACAACGGGGCATCGTGCGCGGGACCGATCTTGCACATGGGACCCGGCGCGCGCGCGGCCAGTTCGGCCCGGATCGCATCGCCAGAGGTGACGATTGCGTCCCATGCGTCGCGCGGAAATCCCAAGCGGTCGAGTTGCCCGGGGATCGGCCCGCGCGGCTTCGGCACGTTGGTCACCAGCACGACGCGCTTGCCAAGAGCGCGGAAAAGCTGCAGTGCCGCGGCGGCATTGGGAAATACGTCTCGCCCATTGTGGATGACGCCCCACACATCGCAAAACACCGCGTCGTAATCGTCCGCGATTTCTTCGAGCGAGTTTATCGTCCGCATCAGCGCAACGCCGCCAAGATGCGCTCGACGTCGGATTCAACGTGCGTTCGATCGGCGTCTGCCGGCGAGGTTAGCACCAGATCGGCATGCGCGCGCTGTGGTTCGACATGGCGCTCATGCATCGGGCGCACGTTGGCGAAGAATTGCGCCAGCACCGATTGCGCCGAGCGGCCGCGCGTTTCCACATCGCGGATCATGCGCCGTCCCAGCCGCAGCGCTTCATCGGCGGCGACAAATACCTTGAGATCAAACAGCGCGCGCAAGGCCGGCGCAGTCAGCAGATGGATGCCTTCGACTATAAGCGCTGCGCCGGGCGCAACGCGTTCGGTTTCATTCAACCGTTGATGTTCGGCGAGGTCGTAGAGCGGCTTCTCGAAGCCGACGCCCTCGCGCGCGAGGGCAAGGTGAGCGCACAACAAATCGTGTTCCTTGGCCTCGGGAGCGTCGAAATTGTGGGTCGCGGCGTCGAAATTCGGGTAAGAGCTGCGGCAGCGGTAATAATCGTCCTCCGCTATCAAAATTGCATCGAGTTTTGCCGCCAGCGCACGCGCCAGCGTTGACTTGCCGGCGCCGGAGCCGCCGGTGATGGCGATGATGCGGGTCATCTTGGGGATTAGGGAATAGGGGGTGGGGAATAGGAAGGGCAAGTCATTGCGACCCATCCCCTCTCCCCAATCCCCTAATCCCCAATCCCCAGATCAGGCGATGCGGCCGTTTTGCTTGATGAAGAGCTCTCGCGCGGGCGTAATCTCCTCCATCAGGCTTTCCTTGATTGCGCGCGGCGCGCCGAACAGGTGCCCCTGGCCGAACGGGATGTCGAGGTCGAGCAATTCGGGGACTGTGGTCTCCTGTTCGATACGCTCGGCGATCAAATCGATGCCGTAGCGCTGGAATACCGCGGCGATGTCGGAAGCGGCGATTTCGCGGGTGATGGCTGAGCGGGGGCGAACGCCGCGCTGCACGATTTGTTCGCTGATGATCCTCGCGGGAATTTTTACATAACGCACGCCGGCGCGCTCGAGATCGGGCAGGTCTATTTCAGCGTCGGTGACTTTGTCGATCGAGAAGCGGAAGCCGAGATCGACCAGTTTGGCCATCGCCCGCGCCTCGGTGGAGTTGCGGCTCTGATAGGAGGCCTGCGAGATTTCGAAGATCATACTTCCCGCCAGGTCGCGGTTCTCGCGCATAAAATCCAGGAATTGCGGGAAGAACGTCTCGTCGGCCAGAGCAGTCGGCGAGAGGTTGCAGAAGATGCCGATGCGCCGATCCTGCTTCATCAATTTGCGCACGATCTGCACGCAGCGGAAGAGCAGCACATTGTCGATGGTCGACATGAGGCCCGCTTGTTCGGCGGCGGGCATGAATTCCTGCGGCATGATCAGCCGTCCGCTTGAATCCTTGAGTCGGGTGAAGCCCTCGTAATAAGCAGTCTTGCGCTGCGGCAATTGGACGATCGGCTGCAGGTGCAGTTCGATACGATTTTCGAGCAGCGCCTCGCGCACCATGTCCATCGGGCCGCGCGCAGCGCCTGGTTTGATCGGGGTGATGTTGCCGGCGGCCTGAATGGCGCCGAGGCGCGCGTCCATCGCCGCGCCCAATTTGTCGACGATCTGGTCGATCAGTTTGAGCTCCAGCGGCGCGCCGGCGGGTTGCGCCTCGATTTGGCGGTGCGCGGGCGCGCCATAAGCGATCTGCGCTTCGATTTCATCCAGCCTTGTCTGCATGGCTTCGAGCCCAGCAGCGGTTTCGCGCTGAGCGCCGCGGACGCGTTCGACTTCATGCTTGATGCGTTTCTCGGCCCCGCCGACGCGCCCCGCCGCGGCGCTTGCGGCGATGCCGGCATGGGTCACTGCGCATGCCGTGAACAGCGAAAGCCCGCCCATGAACGCAGAACCCGCATCCTGGGCGCCGACCTGGTTAAGCGCAAGCCCGACCGCCAGCGAGATCATCGCGTAGGCGACGTACAAAAGCACGTGAGTGAAGATAGGCATTATTTGCCGCCTCGAATCTCTAGCGGCCCATGGGATAGGCGCGGCGGTTAACGGAGTCTCAATTTTCGCTAGACATTGCCGTTCAAGAACAACATCGCCGCCTGCACTAGATAGAGTGCACCCAGCGCGGTCACGATTCCGCGCGTCCATTTGAGGAAGCTCTTGTCGCTCATCGCCTCAAGCACCCGCGCGCCGATTTCCCCGCCAAGCATCGCCAGTGGAGCGGCGGCGAGGAAGAACCAGAGCGGCGGCAGGCCGATCGTTTCGGAGGCAAGTAAGAACGGCGCGCCATAGAAGGCGATCTTGGCGAGGTGCGAGAGCACTTGTGTCGCCGCCTTGGTCGCCACGATCTGGTGGCGTGTGAGTTCGGTGCGGATGAAGAAGATGTCGAGCAGGGGCCCCGCAACCCCGGCGGCGACATTGAGGCCAGTGACGCCCAGCCCGCAGGCGAAAGCATGCGGCACGCGCGCGGCGTCGAGGCGCAGCGTGTCCTTGGGCAGCCAGGCGAGCGCGGGAACCAGGCCAAGCAGCAGATACACCCAGGCCTTGCTCGGCGCATAGGCAACCAACGCCAGCGCGCCGCCAGCGATTGCCGAGCCCAGCGCATAAAAGCCGACAACGCGCCAGCTGATGTGCCGACGGTGCAGCCATCCGCGCCAGCCATTGGAAACGATCTGCACCGCCCCATGCGTCACCATCGCCGCCGACACCGGCAACACCAGCGCCAATGCGCCCATCAGCATGAGCCCGCCGGCCATGCCAAACACGCCGGATATGGAGGAGGTGATGAGGACAACGAAAAGCAGGGCGGCGTGGATCAGCATTGAGCAATCCGTGCACGGGGCGAGCGGGCAGCGCCCGTGTGTGCAGGTTGGAGCGCGCGGCCTCCGGCCGCGCTTGGGCGCGCGCCTACCCCCCACGATTCGCGCTCCACCCTCACCTCACCCCTCTTTCTCCCAAAGGAGGAAGTGGGCGCGTGCCTGCGCCACGACATGTGCGACTCCTGATTCAAACTTGGAGAACGGCGCGGCGGGGAGCGCCCCGATGGCCGCTTGGCGGCGCGCGCGTCACGGGCAGTTTAGTTCAATGCCGGCCATCTGCAAATCGTACGATGCGCCCACACCTTGTTCCGCCTCGCGACAAACTCCGCCCGGGCAAGTCGCTGCCCGGCGCCTGGACCTTGCCGGAAGCCTGCGCTAAACGGCGGAGCTTAGGCCTCGTGGCGGAGTGGTTACGCAGCGGACTGCAAATCCGTGCACCCCGGTTCGATTCCGGGCGAGGCCTCCACTGTCGCCCCCGCGGTGTAGGCCAAGCGCCGGACCTTCCCCCGGTTCGCAAGGTCAGGTTGCGAATTTGCATAGCTGCCTCGCCCCGCTTCCCCTCACGAGCGCCAAGCCGTTGACGGTAAACGCATTCTGGGCGTGAACCCGCGACTTCCTTCGCTCCATTCGATTTGGATGCTTGGCAAATTGGGAAGACCTGTCGCGCCGCTGCCACAAGCTCGCCGTGCTTGGCGTGGAAGTTTGGCCTGCGAGTGGTCAGGGGGCTGACGCATGGCGCGGAGCGATCTTCCGCGTTGCTGGGACGGAGAGTGGTGAGCTCACTCGTCGGACCGATGCTCGAGGTGGAGAGATATGGATTACGATTTCTGCAATGTCGACGGCGCCAGGCGCTTGAAGCAGCGGATTGAAGAATATTGGCGCGAGCGCGGGTATACGGTCGACGTGAAGTTGATCGAGGCCGGGTTCGTCGCGGCGATGCGTTCGGCGCGCACCGATGTGCGCAGCGACATGGTCAATGGTTTCCCCACGCGGCGCGAGGAGAGTTCGGATCGCCCGCGCCCTAATTTGCGCGGCATGGCGGGCGTCGCGTAAGCGCTGAAAGCTCAGGGGCGCGCCGCCAGCAGGCGGCGGCAGATCGGCGTTAAATCAGAGAAATGTCTTAACAGCACGTCGGCGCCGAGGCTCTCGGCGGCGACGTCGCTGTAGCCGAAAGCCACAACGATGCAGGGCGCGCCGGCCGCGCGTGCGGCGGCGACATCGGCGATGGTGTCTCCCACCATGAGCGAACGGCGCGGCACGCCTCCCGCGCGCGAGACGGCGGCGCGGTAGTGATCTGGATGGGGCTTCCTGTCGGCGACGGCGTCAGCGCCGACAATCGCGGAAAAATACTGCGCCATCTCTAGCGCCTCCAGCAATTGGACAGACAAATCCGTGCGCTTGTTGGTGCACACTGCAACTTTTGCCCCCAATCCCATCAGCGCTTTCAGCGCTTCAGCGACGCCCGGGAAGGGTTTCGAGCCGCGGGCGATGTCGGCGCGGTAAAAATCGATGAATTGCGCCGTCAGCTTATCCAGACGTTCGCCCGAAAACGTCACGCCTGAAAGCGCTGCGGCGCGCTCGATCAGGGTGCGCGCGCCGCGCCCGACCAGCGCGCGCACGGTCTCGAGCTTCATATGCGGCAACCCGTCGAGGTCGAGAGTCTCGTTGAGCGCGCGCACCAGGTCAGGGGCGGTGTCGACCAAGGTGCCGTCGAGATCGAAGACGATGGTGGCGTCGGCGAGTTCGCCGCTGGACATGATTTTCCCTATATTCAGACGCGCGCCGGTCCGGTCTTTGGGCTAAGACCGCGGCAGGATTCGCACAACCAGGGTAACGCAGATGAACCGGGCAAGAGCCGCGATCGTTCTAGCGGCGGGGCAGGGCACGCGGATGAAATCCGACCTGCCCAAGGTGCTGCACCCAGTCGGCGGTAGAGCCATGCTGGATTGGACGATCGCGGCGGCGCGAGCGGTGGGCGCGGAGCGTGTGGTCGTGGTGGCGGGGGCGCATGCGCCCGCGGTGGGCGCTCACGTCGAGAAAGTGCTGGGGCCGGGATCGATCGCAATCCAGGATCCCCCTCTCGGGACCGCCCACGCCGTGCGCGCCGCGGAGGCCGCACTCGCGGGCTTCGATGGTGATATTGTCATTCTCTACGGCGATGCGCCGTTCGTTCCGCCAGAGCGGATCGAGGCGATGTTTGCGCTGCGCGCGGTCAAGGGCGGGCTCATCGCGCTCGGTTTCGAGGCGCGCGATCCGGCAGGCTACGGGCGCTTCATCGTGAGCGGCGACGGCGCGCTTGAACGCATTGTCGAGCACAAGGATGCAACCGATTCCGAGCGCGCGGTGCGGCTGTGCAATTCTGGCGTGCTCTGCGCCGATGCGCGCGTGCTGTTCCAACTGCTCTCGATGGTCAAAAACGAGAACGCCAAGGGCGAGTATTATCTCACTGACGTGGTGGGAATCGCGCGCTCTTCTGGGTTCGCAACCCATGTGCTGGTCGGCGATGAGGCCGACGCCATGGGCGTGAACTCGCGCGCCGAACTTGCTGCAGCGGAGGGCGCGTTCCAGGCGCGCGCGCGGACGGCGGCGATGGGGGCCGGCGTCACCTTGACCGATCCGGGCAGCGTCTATTTCGCGTACGACACCCAGATCGCCAACGACGTGACGATAGAACCGCATGTCTATTTCGGTCCGGACGTGAGCATCGCCAAGGGCGCGCGCATCAAAGCGTTTTGCCACATCGAAGGCGCGGAGATTGGCGAAGGCGCGAGCGTCGGGCCGTTCGCGCGGCTGCGGCCGGGAACGAAATTGGGGGCGCGCGTGAAGATCGGCAATTTTGTCGAGATAAAAAATTCGACCTTCGGCGAGAAGGCGCAATCGAGCCACCTCACCTATGTCGGCGATTCCGATATTGGCGCGCGCGCCAATCTCGGCTGCGGCACAATTACCTGCAATTATGACGGTTTCGACAAGTATCGCACGACCATTGGCGAAGACGCCTTCATCGGTTCCGACACGGCTTTAGTGGCGCCGGTGAAAGTCGGCGATCGCGCCTATACCGGTTCGGGCTCGGTGATCACCAAGGACGTGCCCGACGACGCGCTAGCGGTCGCACGCGGTAGGCAGCACGTGATTGAGGGCTGGGCGAAGGCGTTTCGCGAGAAGAAGCGGAAGGCGAAGGAATGAGCGAGGTTGCTCTCTTGGACCGCCGGCGTCCCCGCCGGCCTGCGCCGACCACGTCAAAGATCATGCCTGTTTGCATGGCCAACGTTCGCCGGCGAGGACGCCGGCGGTCCAAGAGGCCAGTTCGCGCTTCAAGCCTCCGCAGCACTTGGAACATACGCGCATGAACCCCGACCTAGCCAAGCAAAACGCCGCCATCGCCGCGCTGCGTTACATCGAGGACGGCATGATCGTCGGCCTCGGCACTGGCTCCACGTCTGCGCACTTCGTGCGCGCGCTGGGTGAGCGGGTGCGCGATGGGCTGAAGGTCAAAGGCGTGCCGACCTCGGAGGCCACGCGCAATTTGGCCGAGCAGAGTGGCGTGCCGCTGATCGACATCTCGCAGGTCAGCCGCATCGATGTCGACGTTGACGGCGCCGACGAGATCGATCCGCAGTTTCGTTTGATCAAAGGCGGCGGCGGGGCGCTATTGCGCGAGAAGATCGTGGCGGCTGCTTCCACGCGCATGGTGGTGATCGCCGACGAAAGCAAATGGGTGGAGCGCCTGGGCGCTTTTCCTTTGCCGATAGAGGTGACGCGCTTTGGCTTTAACCTCACCGCCGAGCGCGTGCGCGATGCGCTCGCAAAGGGCAAGTGCGCGGGAACCGACGTGCAACTACGCACCGCCGGCAAGTCGAACGAACCCGTCATCACCGATGGCGGCAATTACATCCTGGACGCCTATGCCAAGGCGATCGGCGATCCGGACGCGCTTGCGGGCGCCCTTGGGGCTGTCGCCGGAATCGTTGAGCACGGTCTCTTCATCGGCTTGTCGCACGTGGTCGTTCTCGGAGGCGCGGCTGGCGTTTCCATTCGCGAGGCTCACCCAAGCGGGGTGTTGACGCCACCATGAGACGAATGCCGCAATGGGCGTTGGCGCCGGCGCCTTGACAAATGTGGCGCGCCCGTGCGCTACCCCGCGCTTCTGTCTGGAGCCGTAAAATGCACGCCTACCGCACCCACACTTGCGGCCAGCTTCGCCCCGCCGATTCCGGCAAAACCGCGCGTCTCTCCGGCTGGGTGCACAGGAAACGCGACCTGGGCGGGGTGCTGTTTGTCGATCTGCGCGACCATTATGGCATCGTCCAATTGGTGGCGAACCCGGATTCGCCGGCGTTTCCCCTGTTCGAGCGGCTGCGCGCCGAAAGCGTGGTGCGCGTCGATGGGCGCGTGGTCGAGCGTTCGAAGGAGACCGTGAACGCCGAACTGGCGACCGGCGGGATCGAAGTGCGCGTCGACGCCGCGGAGGTGCTTGGCGCCGCGGAGGAGCTGCCGCTGCCGGTGTTCGGCGAGCCGGACTATCCCGAAGACATCCGCCTCAAGTATCGCTTCTTGGATTTGCGCCGCGAGAAGCTACACCGTTCCATCCTGCTGCGAAGCCAAGTGATCGCCAGCTTGCGCCGGCGCATGATCGATCAGGGCTTCACCGAGTTTCAAACCCCGATTCTCACCGCATCCAGCCCCGAAGGCGCGCGCGACTTTCTGGTGCCGTCGCGGCTGCATCCCGGCAAATTCTACGCGCTGCCGCAGGCCCCGCAGCAATTCAAGCAATTGCTGATGGTCGCGGGCTTCGACAAATACTTCCAGATCGCGCCGTGCTTTCGCGACGAGGACGCCCGCGCGGATCGTTCGCCGGGCGAATTCTATCAGCTCGATTTCGAGATGAGCTTCGTCACGCAAGAGGACGTGTTCAACGCGATCGAGCCGGTGCTGGCCGGCGTGTTCGAGGAATTCGGCGCCGGCAAGCGCGTGACCAAAGCGGGTTCGTTCCCGCGCATTCCGTATGCGGAGAGCATCGCCAAGTACGGCTCCGATAAACCTGATCTGCGCAATCCGCTGGTTCTTGCCGACGTGAGCGAACACTTCCGCGGCGGCGGTTTTGGGCTGTTTGCGAAAATATTGGAGAAGCCCGGCAACGCCGTCTGGGCTGTGCCTGCACCAACGGGCGGCTCGCGGGCATTTTGCGACAAGATGAATTCATGGGCGCAGAGCGAAGGTCAGCCGGGTTTGGGGTACATCTTCTGGCGCGATGGTGAGGAGGGTGGCGCTGGCCCCATCGCCAAGAATATCGGCGTAGAGAAGGCAAGCGCGTTGCGCGATCAGCTTGGCTTGAAGGTCGGCGACGCCGCCTTCTTCGTCGCTGGCGACCCCTCCGTGTTCTACAAATTTGCCGGCCTCGCCCGCAACAAGGTCGCTGATGAATTGAAACTGGCCGACAAAGATCAGTTCGCGTTCTGCTGGATTGTCGATTTTCCGATGTACGAATGGAGCGAGGAAGAGAAGAAGATCGATTTCTCCCACAATCCGTTCTCGATGCCGAATTTCGACCACGAGCGATTCCTGCAACTCGATCCGAACGACCGCACCACCATCGAAAACATCACCGCCTTCCAGTACGACATCGTCTGCAACGGCGTGGAGCTTTCTTCCGGCGCGATCCGCAACCACAAGCCCGAAATCATGATCAAGGCGTTCGAGATCGCCGGTTATGGCCGCGACGTGGTGGAGGAAAAGTTCGGCGGCATGCTCAACGCCTTCCGCTTCGGCGCGCCCCCGCACGGAGGCTCGGCCCCGGGCGTGGATCGCATCGTCATGCTGCTGGCGGGCGTCGACAACATCCGCGAAGTGATCGTGTTTCCGTTCAATCAGCAGGCGCAGGATCTGATGATGAACGCGCCGGGAGAAGTGACGGCCAAGCAGCTGAAGGAGCTGCATATAAGGGTGGCGGAGTAGGCGTATGATCAGCGTGGGAGAGGCAAATGCCGGTCATTTTCATCAGTTACATTGACGAAGAGAAAGAGGTTGCGCATTTCCTAGCGGACACACTTCAGGCCCATTTTAGAGGGGTGACTGTCTCGGCCTATAGCTGGCGGCAACGGCCAGGTGAGGACTGGCAACAACAGCTAAGACACAACCTATCGAGCGCCGACGCCGTCGTTTTTCTACTTGGCCCAAAGTCAATCCACAAACAATGGATACTCTTTGAGTACGGCGCCGCGTGGTTCAGCGACAAACTCCTTATCCCCGTGTATCATTCAGGTCTAAGGCCAGAGGACCTGCAGGCGCCCTTGAATACCATTGTTCATGAGCGGGCCGAAAATCCATCTTTGGGCTCCACGCTCTGCAACACAATTCTTGCTTTTCTGAAGTCCAGGCATGGCTCGCAAGAAACAAATGGATCGATAGTTGATGGCGACTTTCACAAGCTGATGGTTGAGGCGCTTGCGAAGGTGCGAAGGAACGCTCGCGAGCTTGATCTCTTCGTGTCGTTTCCGTTGAACACCGAGGCCTGGGAGAACCTGGCGGTAAGTGACGCTGGCTTGTTAACCAGGGGCGCTATGAGATTATCGGGTGACCGAAAGCACCTACGAGAAATGCGCGGTGTTTTGATCGGGGTGGTCAACGATTTTGTCACCGAATATCGTGCTGCCGGGTACGAGGTGTTTTTCGCCGGGGCCAAGTCGAATACCGACGACAACAAGACCTACGACGTTGCAGTGTCGCGAGATTTGTTGCGCACGGCGAGGGAGTTCGTCCTGATTTGGCCCGCCAGGTTTTCGTCCGGCGCGTTGTGTGAAGCGGCGATGGCGTACACACTGGGGATTAGGAGTCGGTATTATCGGCGAGAGTCGATTCCGCTCCCTACTTTTCTAAGCAACTTAGAGAACGGAGGGCAGTCGTTCCAGAAGCCCGCAGATTTGGCGCGCCAACTTCGCGCCGCATACCTCCCCGGAACTACGAGTGAACAGACTGAGACCGTGGTGCCTGCCTAACCAGAGATCAGCGGGCGGAGACGCAGCGAGGGATCGACAACCCTGCCGGCAACGTCGTGGCCGCATCGCCGCACGCGCTATCAAGCTGCGCTTGGCTCAACCCCGTTGCTTCAGCCATTTCCGCGCCGGATAGGTTAGCGCCGGCTAGCACGGCGCCGTCAAAGCGCGCGCCGCCGAAATAAGCGCCAACGCCAATCGCCCGTTCGAGGTTCGCCTCGGTGAAATCAGCGCTCGAAAACCGCCCGCCGAACATATTGGCGATGGACAAATTGGCGCGTCGGAAGCGAGCGCGGTCGGCGGTGACCAGCGACAATTCAGCCTGGCGCAGGCGCGAGCCTGAAAAATCCCGTGCGCTTATATCGTGATAGGCGAGTTCGGCTTGGAATAGGTCGCAGCCCGGACAAGCAGCGCCCTCGCGTACGCGTGCAGCGATGGCGTCGCGCTCGCTTTGGGACACGAGCGGGCCGCCGGTTTCGCCAGGCGGTTGAGCCGAGGCGGGCGTGCATAGCGCGAGAAGGCATGCGAACAGCGCAGCGCGTTTCATGTTGGCGCAACTCCAGAGGAATGCGCCCAGAAACGCAGTTTATGCGCCATTAGGGCGGGTTGAGACAAGGCATACTAGAGCGCTTCCCAGACCCACGCTCCCCGGGGCGATGCGAAGCATCGAACCCGGGGCCCATCGGCGTGGCGGAGTCCAACGCTCGGCTTTGGCACAAAACATGGGTCCCGGCTCAGCGCCCGGATTTCATCCGGGCTTGGCCGGGAAGCGTTAGAGCCTGTGTTCCGGTCGGATTGAAAGCACTCTATCCCCCGCTGGCTTCGCCCTTGGCGCCGCAGGCTGCGCACACGCCGGTGTCCCCTACAGTGAAATGCCCGCAGGCGCCGCACGGTTCGCTACGATAGCGCGGCCCGCTGGCGGTGCGCGCTTGCGCCAACGGCTCACGCCGGTCGCGCAGACTTGTGACCGACGGATTGGGGCGCAGCATCACCAGATTGTCCGGCGACGCCCCGCGTGCGAAACCGCGCGAGATCAGCCGCACCGCGCTTTCGGCGTCTTGCGCTTTCTTCGAAAGCCCGTCACCGCGCGCATCGAAGGGATCGATCTGAGCCAAGTCGCCGCGGCCGAGATAGCTGACAGCGAGCTCGCGGAAAATGTAGTCCAGGATCGAGGTGGCGTGGCGGATGGTGTCGTTGCCCTTCACTTCGCCGGCGGGCTCAAAGCGCGTAAACAGGAAGGCGTCGCAATATTCTTCTAGCGGCACGCCATATTGCAGGCCGATCGAGATCGAGATGGCGAAATTGTTCATCAGCGAGCGGAACGCCGCGCCTTCCTTGTGCAGGTCGATGAAAATTTCGCCGAGCGCGCCGTCGTCATATTCGCCAGTGTGCAAATACACTTTGTGGCCGCCCACCGTCGACTTCTGGATGTAGCCCTTGCGGCGCTCCGGCAGCCGTCGGCGTTCCACCTGAGCGGGCGCGGCCTGTACGGGAGCAGTTTCCGTCGGCTCGAGCGCGCGCGCCTCAGGCGTTTCGTCGAACACGAGCGGCGCGAGCGGGGGGAGTTCGGTGCGTAAACGCAGCAAGCGCACGCCAGCGCGGCGCGCTGTCTCGCCCAAAGCTGCGCGGCGGCTCGGATCGGTCGTGGCGATATCGAGGGCGGTGCGGGCGTGGGGCGAAACGGCGCACGCCATGGCGATGCGCGCTTCGGCTGAGATATCGCGTTCGCCGTGAAAGATGCTTTGATGTTCGTCGGCGAGGCCGGGCGCATGGGCAAGGCCCGCGGCCCCCATGCAATAGGCTTCCGCTGCTTCGATTTCCGCTTCGCTGAAGCCGAGCGTGAGCAGCAGATCGCCGCGCTTTCCGGCCGCTACATCGGCGGGCAGTTTAAGCACCTGTTCGCAAAACTCGGAACCGATCACCAACGGGTGCACGGCGGCGCGGAGATTGAAGGCGTCGAGCGCGGCTTCTTCGACAGCGTCGAGCGCTGTTTCAGTGAAGCCAAGCTTCGCCAGCCGCTCGAGATTGACCCCGGGCGCAGTCTTCAACGTGCGTCGTCCGGCGACATGGGTGCGCAATCGGGCGATGTCATCGCAATCATATCCGAGCGCGGCGAGGCCGATCTGCGCGTCCTCGCTGAGCAAGCGGCCAAACCCGCCATCCTCGCGCACGCCGTAGATCGCAGCGCCTGATGCGGGCGCCAATCCTGAAGCGTCCAACCCGAAGCGGCGCGCGCTCGCGCTGTCATGGGCGAAGGCGATCGTTCCCGTGGTCGCCGTTTGCGCCAAAGCCGCGACGCTGGCAGTGCGTTCGCGGCCACCCTCGCTGTCGTAAGCAAGGCCAAGACGCATCAACAACCCCGCGAGGCCCTCCAGCCTCAGCACCACTTGCTTGTCGACGCCGCACGCGCGGCCAAGCATATCGGTCAGGAACGCTACGAGGGCGGTGAAAGCGGCTTCGTCAAATCCGCTCTCGGTGTGGAAGCGCCGCAGATCGATGCTGGCGGCGATCGCGGCGGTTTCTTCCTCGGCGCCAAAAGCGCCGGTGGGATCGCAGGCGCTCTCCGAAAAAAGAGTTAGGGCATGTACGCTTGCTTCCGGCGCGGCGATGGCGATGCGCGCGCGCGTCGGATCGGCGCCAGCATCGAGTGCGGCCGAATAGGCGCTGCGCGACACCGCGCCGGCGAGCGCGGCGGCGATGTCGGAATCAGGCGCGCCCGCCAAGCGCGCGGCGGCCATCTTGCGCTGAACTCCGCCGTGTGCGGAATCCATGCCGTTGCGCACCGCCTCGATCGCGAGATCGGCAATCGCCGCATCGAGCGTTCGTGCGCCGGCGACCAAGGCCGCGCCAGCGCGTCCGCGTGCAGTTTCCTCAGCGATCATCGCGCCAGCAGTTTCCGGACTGGGGCGCACCAGCACAGCCGGCCCGTCCATCCCGATCGGGTCGGCAAGCCGCGCAGCGGCGTTGAGCGCGTCGAGTGCTGCCTGCGTCGGCGCGCCGGCAATGCCGACACGGGCACCGGCGCTCAATAAGTCCTGGACCCGGCGCGTTGCGCTCAACTCCTCGCGGGCGTCGGTCGGCCAGCGGATAAGGGTGATGGACGCGGCGGCCGCGCGCTCATCCTTGAGGGCCGCCCGCAGCAGGGGCGGGTCAAGCGAGGCTGCGCCGGAGCGGAGCGCTGTCAGCAGCGGCGATTTCAGCGCCTTGTCGCCCGCCCATTCCGCCAACCGGGTCGCGATCCGGCGCAACGATGCGGAAATGTCGGGTCCCAGGCCGGCTTCGAGCGCGGCCTGGACCATGGTTTCGGTCCAGCTTTCTGGAGCACCGGCGCGATCACGCAAGTGCGGGTCGAAATCATGGGCCATCGGACGCCTCCATTGGAAGCGCGGAATATGCGTTGATTGGGGTTCGAAATCAATATGTGGTGGGTAACCAACAAAGGATATCCCAAGATATTGTTGCGCAGCTGGACTGGACGAGCGCCCGGGGCTTGGCCATAGTGCGCCCCGCCGACGCCTGCCGCCTCCAATCCGGCGTCGCGGAGACAAAAAACCGCCCATGCTCAAGCGCATCTTTACCTGGTGGAACGGCGCGACCCTTGGGGCGCTGTTCGACATCAACCGTCGAGGAGCGTTCGTGGGCGAGGACGAGCAGGGCAATCGTTATTACGAGGAGCGCCGCCCCAGCCTGGAAGGGCGTAAGCGCCGCTACGTGATTTATAAAGGCCTGGCGGAGGGCTCCTGCGTGCCGTCCGACTGGCATGGCTGGATGCACCATACGGTCGACGATCCGCCCACGGTCTCGCCATTGAAACGCCATTCCTGGGAGCGACCCCATCAGCCGAACATGACCGGCACCGTGCGCGCCTACCGACCGAAGGGCTCGCTGGCGCGGGGTGGAGCGCGCGCAGCCGCCACCAGCGACTACCAAGCCTGGACGCCGGGCGAGAAGGAGTGAACGCGGCCATGAAACGAGTTCTGCTGGCTGCGGCCATGTTTCTAGCAGCGGCGGCGCCAGCTGCAGCGCAGCGCGCGGTGGTGAGAGGCCTCGACAAGGCTACTGGCCATGCCAGCGATTACACGCTGCCGCTGAATCGCACCACGCGCATCGGCTCGCTCGATGTGATCGCGCGCGCCTGCGAAAAGGCGCCGCCCGAGGAAACGCCCGAGGTGCGGATCTATGTCGAAGTGTTTGACCATCCCACAGCGCGCGAAGGCGAGGAAAGCGAGCGGCGGGAAATATTTCATGGCTGGATGTTCGCTTCGAGCCCGAGCCTGAACGCGGTGGACCACCCGAATTACGACATCTGGGCCATCGATTGCCGTTAGATGCGGCAGTCGGCGGTCGGCAGTCGGCAAACGGCGGTCGACAATGCACTGCCGCTGAAGTGCAGCGATGAATGACCGGCTTATGCGGTTCGTGTTGGAGATGCGCCAGGCCGGAATCACCGACGCGCGCGTCCTTTCAGCGATCGAAACCACGCCGCGGGAAAATTTCGCACCCGAGCATCTGCGTGATTTAGCCCACGATGATTCGGCGCTGCCTTTGCCGGGCGGTCAAACCATGACGCGGCCATCTCTGGTCGGGCAGGTGGTCAGCGCTTTGGCGCCGACCAATGATGACATCGTGCTCGAGATCGGAACAGGCTCTGGCTATCAGGCCGGCGTGCTGGCGGCGTTGAGTTTCAAGCTGGTCACCATCGACCGTGTGCGCAGCTTGGTCGGCGAGGCGCGCGCCGCTTTCGCGCGCTCTAGCCTGATCAATGCTTTCGCCCATTGCGGCGATGGCTATGACGGGTGGCTCTACGATGCGCCCTATGATCGCATTGTCCTCAACGTGGCGGTGTCTGAGGTTCCCCCGCCCTTGCTGGAGCAGCTCAAGCCCGGCGGCGTGTTGCTGGCGCCGATCCAGGATCAACAGGGACAACGCCTGGTGCGGTTTCGAAACAATGCGCGCGAGGACCTTGGCCCGGCGAATTTCTCCAACATCGAGCGCGGCGTCGAAGCGGTTGCGGAAGAGGCGCCTGAATAGGTTGCTTCGCCGCCAGATTCGCGGCCACAGCTTGGCGATGGCGCGTCTTGGTTGGATCGCAGCACTGGCATTGCTAGCCGCCGCATGCGCAAACGCGCCGCCAGCGCCGGTCGCGTATGGCGAGGCGCGCGAGACGGCTGCAACGCCTGCGCCCGCCGCGTCGCGCGTCATAGCAGAAGACACCCCGCTCGCTGCGTACGGCCTGCGCCCGGAAGATGTGCATCCCGTCGACCCGGCTCGAACCCCGCGTACGCATCGCGTCAGCGCGAATGAGAGCTTGTACGACATCGCCACGCGCTATCAGATCCCGATGCTCGCGCTGATTGGGCAGAACGGGCTGGAGCCGCCCTATGCGCTGATCCCTGGACGCGAGATCGAATTGCCGCCGCCGCGCTTTCATGTGGCGCAGCCCGGCGAGAGCTTCGCCGCCATCGCTGATCGCTACAGCGTCGATCCGCGTTCGTTGGCCTTGCTCAACCGCCTCACCCTGCCGCATGAGCCTCGCCCGGGCGAGCGGATCGTCCTGCCGGCCATGGCCTCCGATCGCGCAGCGCCGCCAACGCCCGCGCCCGAGATTCGCGCGCCGGTGCGGCCGCAGGCCCGCGGCGCTCGATTCCGCTGGCCGCTGCGCGGAAATGTGGCGGCGCGCTTTGGCGCTCAGACGGGCGGAGGCAGGCTCGACGGCATAGAGATCGCTGGCCGCGAGGGGGCTTCGATCGCCGCCGCCGCCGAAGGCGATGTCGTTTATGCCGGGGCGGACCTTCCCGCCTACGGAACCCTGGTATTGGTCCGCCACGCCGATAATTTCGTGACCGCCTATGGCTATGCTCGCCGCGCCTTGGTCCAGGAGGGCCAACATGTGCGCGCTGGCCAGGCATTAGCTGAGTTGGGCGGCCGCCCGGGCGGGGCGCGGCTCCTGTTTCAAGTGCGCCGGGGCCGCGAGGCGCTTGACCCGCTGCCGCTGATGGGGGCGCCGTGACGCAGCGCTGAGCTCAAGCGCCGATTGAATTGGCGGGGACCGTCAGTATAGTCCGCGCCTTCGCGAGGGGGCCCCTCGTCTCAAATCACTCCGCGGCGCGCGCCGCCTTCTAAGCGAGGATCGATGTTCATTTCAGACGCTTTTGCGCAAGGGGGCGCACCTGCAGGTGCGGCCGGCGGCGACGCAGGCAGTGCGGCGCTGCTTGGTCTGGTTCCCTATCTGCTGATCTTCGTGGTCTTCTATTTCATGCTGATCCGCCCCCAGCAGCAGGCGCGCAAGCGCCATCTCGAAATGGTCGCGGCGCTGAAGAAGGGCGACGTGGTGGTCACCTCCGGCGGCTTGATCGGCAAGGTGAGATCGGTGGCGGAAGACGAAGTGCGCGTTGAGCTCGCGCCCAATGTCGATGTGCGTGTGCGCCGTGGCGCGATCGCGGAAGTGGTCAACAAGACCGAACCCGCGCCCGCCAACGATTCCAAACCCAGCGCGGATTGATCGATGCTAGAGATTTCCCGTTGGCGGATGATCTTGGTTGCGGTGGTGACCGTGTTCGGCGCGCTATTTGCGGCGCCGAATTTTCTGCCGGAAAAAGTCCGCGATTCCCTGCCCGACCTTATGCCAAAGCAGGCGATCAATCTCGGGCTCGACCTGCGCGGAGGCTCGCAAATTCTGTTGGAGGTCGATGTCGATACGCTGCGACAGCGCAAGCTCGAACTCATCGCCGAGCAGATGACCGGCGCCTTGCGCGATGCAGAGCCGCGCATTCGTTTTAGCGGCCGCGCCGTCGATGATTGCCCAGCCAGGCGGCGTAATGAGCTTCCAGTAGAACTGTGCGCAGCGCGCTTGCGCCTCCGCGATGTCGCCGATCTCGAACGCGCACGGCGGGTGTTAGCGCCCTTGAAGCGTTCTCAATTGAGTGTCGACGACATCCTGGTTTTCGCGGAGCCCGAGGAGGGCGTCATCGAGGTGCGGATCGCCGATGCGCACATGGCCCAGCTTGCGCGCGACGCCGCCGAGCAATCTCGGGATGTGATCGGCCGGCGCATCGATCCCACCGGCACCAGCGAAGTTTCCATCACCCGCCAGGGCGACGACCGCATCGTCGTGCAGGCGCCCGGCGTCACTAACCCAGAGCAATTGAAGCGCCGTATCGGCGAGACGGCGCTGTTGACCTTTCACATGGTTGCCCCCGACACGGTCGGCGCGACCAGGCAAGTCGAGCCATATCCCGGCATCGGCAACCAGCCCGAAGTTGTCGAGGTGACCCCTCGGCTCACCGGCGAGAACCTCAACAATGCGCAGCCGCAGACCGACGAAGTTGGCCGTTGGGTTCTGGGTTTCGATCTCGACAATGCGGGCGCGCGCATTTTCTGCAATTTAACCGGCGAACACGTGGGCGACCGCTTTGCCATCCTGCTTGACGACAAGGTGCTGACCGCGCCGGTCATCCAGTCGCAAATCTGCGGCGGCTCTGGCCAAATCACCGGAAATTTCAGCGCGCAATCGGCGAACGAGCTCGCTGTCATGTTGAACGCGGGAGCGTTGCCGGCCCCGCTTAAAGTGATCGATTCACGTTCGGTCGATGCGAGCCTCGGCCGCGACGCCATCGAATCCGGCACGCGCGCCTCGATCGTCGCCGGAATTGTCACCTTGGTGTTCATGGTGTTGGCGTATGGGTTGTTCGGCATATTCGCGTGCCTCGCTTTGGTTGTTAACGGCGTGTTGATCGTGGCGGCGATGTCGATGATCGGCGCCGCGCTGACATTGCCTGGCATTGCCGGCCTTATCCTCACCATCGCCATGGCGGTCGACGCCAACGTGCTGATCTACGAACGCATGCGCGAGGAGGCGGCTCTCGGAAGAGGGCCGGCCATGGCGATAGACGCAGGCTTCAACCGCGCCATGATCACCATCGTCGACGCCAATTTGACTACGATCCTGGCGGCTTTGATCCTGTTCCAGTTCGGCGCGGGACCAGTTAAAGGTTTCGCCTGGACGCTGACCATCGGCGTCGTCACGTCAGTCTTCACTGCGGTGCTGGTGTCGCAAATCCTCATCGCCTGGTGGTTCCGCCTGACGCGCCCCAAGCAATTGCCGATCTAAGGAAACGCCCATGTCGTGGTGGCCGCTTATTCGCATCCTGCCGAAGAAGACGAATTTCACCTATGTGAAGTTCGCCGGCTTCGCCGCGTTTCTATCGATCGCGGCGGTGACGGGCTCGCTCGCATCCATGTTCACCGGCGGCTTCCGCGTGAACCCGATAGAAGTATTCCAGCAAGCCGAAGGCACGCCGTTCCAGCGTCTCGGTGCGGTGATGGAAAAGGGCTTCAACCTCGGCATCGATTTTCGCGGCGGCACATCGGTGCTGATTGAGGCCCCGGGCCATATCGACGACGAAGCTTTGCGTGCGCTTGGCCGCGCCTCGCAGCAGGGCAGCGTCGAGGTGCAGGCCACAACCTGCACCGAGGGACAACCCGCTCCGCCGCATTGCGCCATTCTGCGGTTTGAGCAGGGCGATAACGGCTCGCAAGCGGTTGAGCGCATTCGCGCCGGCCTGCCTGGCGTGGCCGAAGACGCGCGCATCATCAGCGAGGCGGCGGTCAGCGGCAAAGTATCGGAGGAATTGTTCTCCGGCGGCCTCTGGGCGCTGTTCTGGGCCATTGTGTTGATGCTGATCTACATCTGGTTCCGGTTCGAGTGGCAGTTCGGCCTGGGCGGGGTGATGGCGCTGTTCCACGACGTGATCCTGACGCTCGGTTTGTTCTCGGTATTCCGCATCGAATTCGATCTCACTATTATCGCCGCGCTGCTGACGATCATCGGCTATTCCATGAACGACACAGTCGTGGTGTTCGACCGGCTGCGAGAGAATTTGCGCAAATACAAAAAAATGCCCCTTGGCGAATTGGTGGATTTGTCGCTCAACGAAACGCTTTCACGCACCATCATCACCGGCTGCACCGCGCTGTTCGCGCTGGTCGGGCTTTATTATCTGGGCGGCGAGGCGCTTCGCGGCTTCGCCACGGCCATGATTTTCGGGATTTGCGTCGGCACCTATTCGTCGATCTATGTAGCCGCGCCGGCGATCCTGCTATGGGGCGTCAGGCGCGGGCGCGAAGATGCCAAGCCGGCGCCTCAGGCGGCCGGTTAAATCGCGCCGCAACGAGGGAGTGAGCAATGGCCTGGTTTTTGACTAATATTCGCACCGTCGCCTGGACTGCTTTGGCGGTGGGGTTCTTGTTTCTGGTTTGGTACGCGCTCGGGCAGAAGGGCGTGTCGCTGGATAACGAGATCGACCGGCGCTTGTTCTGGGGCGTTGTGTTCCGCTGGCTGCATGTGCTCTCGGGCATCATGTGGATTGGCCACCTCTATTATTTCAACTTCACCCAGATTCCGAACATGCCCAAAATACCCGATGAGCAAAAACCGGCGATCGGCAAGGTGATCGCGCCGGCGGCCTTGTTCTGGTTTCGCTGGGGGGCGGTCGCCACTTTGGTCACCGGCCTGCTGCTCGCGCATAATCCCGGTTACAAGGATAGCTTCCTGATCCAGGCCCTGACCCTGGGCGCAGTAGAGAGCGACGGCGCAGCCGCGTTCTCGAACCCCAGCAACATCTTCATAGGCATCGGCATGTGGCTGGCCATCGTGATGTTCGTCAATGTCTGGTTCGTGATCTGGCCGAACCAGCAGCGCGCGCTCAACATCAACGGAAAGTTTCCCGATCTCGACGCCGCAGCCCGCGCCGCCGCAGGCAGAACCGCAATGCTGTTCTCGCGCACCAACACCTTCCTTTCGGTGCCGATGCTTGCGGCGATGACCGGTGCGCAGACATTGGTGTGAAAGGGCGATTGCGCTACCGGCGCGCTTGGCGCCGTTCGCGCGCTTCTTGCCCCGCGGTGCGTAGGCGCGCTTCCAGGGTTTCGCGATGGAAGCCAGGGATGGTCTCGCCATTGATCACGAATCCGGGCGTGCCGTTGAACTGATACTCGATCGCTTGCGCGCGGATTTGCTCGAGTTGGCGGGTGATGTTTTCGTCCTCCATGTCGCGGCGCATGCGTGCGACATCGATCCCCGCGCGCTGCGCGAGCCGATTGATCGCCTCGGGGGTGAGGTCGCCCTGATAGGTGATCAGCGCGCGATGAAACTCCCAATAGCGTCCTTGCGGCATCGCCGCCAAAGAGGCTCGCGCAGCTTCCATTGAGTCCGGGCCGAGCACCGGCAATTCCTTGAGCACGAGCCTGACGTCCGGCCGCCGCCTCGCGAGGTCGCTCACCCATTCATAGGCTGCATGGCAATACGCGCAGCGATAGTCGAAAAACTCCACGATCGTGATCGGCGCATCGGCGGCGCCCAGGGAAAAATCGCGCGGATCGCTTTTGACCTCGCGCCAGCGTTCGTCGGAGGCGCGCGCCTCCAGCGCGTCGAGCGCTTCGCGTAGGACGTCGGGGTTGTTGACCAGATAGTCGCGCACGAGTGCGCGAATTTCCGATTGTTGCTGCTGATTGAACGTCTGCGCGAGCGCTGGGGGCGCGCTTGTCAAGGCAATAAAAAGGACCAACAAAAGGCGGGCCATAAGTACTCCGGTGATGGGGCGCATCGGTGATGCCGCTGCGTCTTGGCGGCTTTCTCGATCCCCGGCAAGCCGGGCCAGCGCAAGCCTCGCCCAGGTAAGCCTCACCGTGGCCGGCGCCCCGGTTGCCCGCGTTGTCCATCGCGCATGGAATTCCTGACCACATCGATGATATCGACCGCGCGTTGGTGGTCAGTGGTATTGCGCGCAAGTTGGCGACGCGCTCGCTCCGCGAAACTCATCGCCAAACCATAATCGCCGAGCGCGAAATTCTGTTCCGCGGAGGCCAGTTCCGCCAGCGCGACTTCCCCGCGCTCGTTGCGCGCCAGCGCCAGCTCGCGCCAGGCAAACGCGTTGTCGGGCTCGCGCGCTGTCACCGTGCGTAGGAGGTCGATGGATTCGTCAGCGCCGGTGCGTCCCCGCGCCTCACGCAGCGCGCGGGCCAAATTGATCTGGAGCAGGGGTTCGTTGGGGGCGAGTTCAAGCGAACGGCGATGATAGGCCACCGATTCCTCGGCGCGCCCGTTCTCGAACAGGATCTGTCCCATCAGCTCTTGATAATAGGGGTTGGCGGCATCCTGGCGCATCAATTCTTCAAGTTCCGACCGCGCCCGCGCCATGTCCGACACACGATAATAGGCGACCGCGCGCGCGTACCGGGCCGGCTGGGAGGTGTCCGACAGCGGGTAGCGCGCCAGCGTCTGTGCTTGGGTGCGGATAAAGCCGATGAGCTTGGCCTGCATGAATTGAAAGCGCTGCAGATTTTCGGGCGCCTCGGCCGCGTCGCGATGAGCGCTCGCTTCAACGCCGCGGCGCAACGCCTCGACCCGATCGGAAGCAAAGGGGTGCGTCATCATGTAAGGCGGCATCCGCCGGCTCATGAATTCGTACGGACGGATCTGGGTGTTGAAAAAACTGATCAGCCCGCGTCCTGACTGGCCGGCTTGTTCAAGATAGGACAGACCCGCCTGGTCGGCGCTCGATTCCTGCGCCTGCGTGTATTGGACAAAGCTCGACATGGCGAATTGCTGCGAACCCGAGATCAAGGCAGCGCCAGCCGCGGGCTCGCCTCCCGCGATCGCCAATACGCCGAGCGCCAGCGAAATTAACATCGGCCCCATCGCCTGGTTGGAGGCGAATTGCGAGCGACGCGCCCCGTGGCCGCCGGCGATGTGGCCGGTTTCATGCGCGAGCACGCCGATAACCTCGTTTGGCGTGTCCGCAGCCAGGATCAGGCCAGTATGCACGAAGATATTTTGTCCGCCGGCGACAAACGCGTTCACGGACGGGTCTTGTACAATATAGAGGTCGATGTCGGCCGGGTTGAGCCCCGCCGCCACCCAAAGCGGCTCACTGTAGGCGCGGAGCGTCTGCTCGATTTCGGCGTCGCGAATGAGACCCTGCGCCGCGGCGCGGCCAGGCGCGGCCAGTGCAATCGCGAGCGCAGAGAGGGCTAAGAACAGCCGGGCGAGCCAGGGGCCCGCCTCCGCAATCTTCGCTCTGGCCATAGGATGTGCTCCGAGTTTGCCGCCGCTTTGATTCAAGTCCGGTTTTGCGGCGGCAACAAGGCCTTATCCGCCCTTCTTCCAGCGCGCGAAACGCGAAAGAAAGCGATCGCGCCGCTCCTGATCGGGTTCGTAGGATGGTTCGGGCTCGGCTTGAACCGTTTCCGGCTCGTCGGCCTGTTCCGGCGCGGGAGGCAGGGGCGGCTGTTCGGTTGTTTCGGCGATGGGGTAGGCGATAACCTCCGCCTCTGGCGCCAGTTGCGGCATGGGCTCGTCCATAGCCGCCGCCGGCTCGATCGTCGGTGCTTCGTCGCGGCGGCGGAAGTCGGGCCGCGGCGACAATTGCCGCAGATCGGCGCTGACAAAATCGAGCCATTCGCCGCCGTCTACTTCATAGGTGCGCTTGGCGCGGCCGCGACCGCGGCCTCGTCGGCGCCGGTTGCCGCGTCCGCCTTCCTCGCGCTGAGCGGCGGCGGGACGGGATTTCGCTGCGGCCTCGGCGGCTACGGGTGTCGCTTCGGCGGGTGCGTCTTCCTCACGGCGACGGCGTCCGCCGCGGCGACCGCGGCGGCCTCTGCGGTTTTTGCCGGAATCGGCCTCAGCGCCGGCGGCGGATTCGTCCTTTGCTTCTTCTTCGTCATCCGCCTCGTCGGGAATATCATCGTCTTCCTCGACAACTGCGGCAGGAGCGCGCTCAGTGCGGCTCGGCTGTTCGGCGTCGGTTTCGACCTCATCGTCCTCCAGCATTTCGTTCGAGAAATTGATCTGGAAGTCGGCGGAGGCGAGGCCCGAGCCCGCGAGAATGCGCACCCGGACCTTGCGATTGGCCTCGAGGTTCGCGATTGCGTCGCGCTTCTCGTTCAACAAGTAGAGCGCGACATCGGTTGCGGCGCGGACATCGACGGCGCGGCCGCGTTGCTTGGCGCAGGTCTCATCCAGCGCACGCAGCACTGCAAGCGACGCCGATTCAATCGAACGCACCCGCCCCGATCCTTCGCAATGGGGGCAGACATGGCTGGTGCCTTCGAGCACCCCGGTGCGGCGGCGCTGGCGCGAAAGCTCCAACAAGCCGAAGCCTGATATCTTGCCCATTTGCACGCGGGCGCGGTCGAAGCGGAGATTATCCTTCATCCGCTTTTCGACGGCGCGGTCGTTCTTGTTCTCCTCCATGTCGATGAAATCGATCACGATGAGGCCGGCCAGATCGCGCAGGCGCATTTGACGCGCCGCTTCGTCGGCCGCTTCCATGTTGGTTTTGAAGGCGGTCTGTTCGATGCCACGCTCGCGCGTCGCGCGCCCCGAGTTTACATCGATCGCCACCAGCGCTTCGGCCTGGTTGATGACGATGTAGCCGCCCGATTTCAGCGTCACGATCGGCGAGTAGATCGACTCCAATTGTTTTTCGACGCCATGTTTGGCGAACAGCGGGGTTGGCTCCTTCCACACATGCACGCGCTTGGCGTGGGAAGGCATAAGCATGCGCACAAAGTCCTTGGCTTCCTTGTAGGCGGCTTCGCCGTCGACGTGCACTTCATCGACGTCCTTGTCGTAGAGGTCGCGGATCGCGCGCTTTACCAGCGAGCTTTCTTCATAGATCAGCGAGGGCGCGACAGATTTCATCGTATCGTCGCGGATCGTCTCCCAGGCGCGGGACAAGTACTCGTAATCGCGTTTGATCTCGGTCTTTGTGCGCTTGGCGCCGGCGGTGCGGATGATCAGGCCCTGACCCTGTGGCACTTCGAGGTCTTGGGCGATTTTCTTCAACCGCTTCCTATCTGTCGCTTGGGTGATCTTGCGGGAGATGCCGCCGCCGCGCCCGGTATTCGGCATCAGCACGCAATAGCGGCCGGCGAGCGAGAGGTAAGTGGTGAGCGCTG
>CADEEA010000040.1:0-10833 GCA_902826245.1 uncultured Alphaproteobacteria bacterium
CTCCCGGAGGGGCGTGCCGACACTCAGGCGCCGGCGTGTCGGCCCGCCCCTCATCAGGCCGCTTCGCGGCCACCTTCTCCGCTAGGGAGAAGGGTCGTATTCGTGCTTGTTCCATCAGGCCGCGCACGAAAGGAACGCCCGCTCCAATTCTGCGCGATCCAAGTTTCGACCGATGAACACCAGCCGCGACACGCGCTTTTCGTCCTCGCGCCAAGCGCGCTGGGTGTCGCCATCGATGATCATATGCACCCCCTGCACGACAAAGCGCTTGGGCTCGTCCGGGAAAGCGATGATGCCTTTGAGGCGCAGAATATCCGGCCCGCGCGCCTGGGTGAGATCGTTGAGCCATGGCAATAGCTTCTCAGGATTGATCAACTTTTCCGTCGAGAGCGACACGCTGGTGATGCCGGACGCCGCGACATGGTCGTGCTCGTGGTGATGATCGTGGTGGTGATCGTGCGCATGGCCTTCGTGCTCGTGGCGAGCGCAAGCCTCGTCGCAATCATGGTCTGGAAGGAAGTGCGGATCGATCTCGGTGATGCGATCCAGGTCGAAGGCGCCGAGCCCCAGGATTGCATCGAGGGGAACATCGCCGCGACTCATCCTGTGCAGCCGCGCGCTGGCGTTGACGGAGCGGATTTCACGCTCGATCGCCGCCAGATCTTCCTTGTTCACCAGATCGGTTTTATTCAGCAGGATCACGTCGGCGAATGCGATTTGTTCGGCGGCTTCTTCCGATGTCGCCAATTGCTGGCGCACATGCTTGGCGTCGGCCACCGTGACGATGGCGTCGAGCCTGGTTTTGGCGCGCACGTCGGCATCGACGAAAAAGGTCTGCGCCACCGGTGCGGGTTTCGCGAGGCCGGTGGTCTCGACCAGGATGGCGTCGAACCGCCCTTTCCGTTTCATCAATCCTTCAATGATGCGGATGAGGTCGCCGCGCACCGTGCAGCACACGCAGCCATTGTTCATCTCGAACACTTCCTCGTCGGCGTCGACGATGAGGTCGTTGTCGATGCCGATTTCGCCGAACTCGTTGACGATGACGGCATATTTCTTGCCGTGGGGTTCGGTGAGTATCCGGTTCAGAAGCGTGGTCTTGCCCGCGCCGAGGAAGCCGGTGAGCACAGTGACGGGGACGGGTTCGGTCATGGCGGTTCGCACTCGCTATCGTGACGCGCTGCTCATCGACACCCATCTCCGGATTGACGCGGAACGCGGCAAGTCCGGGGCCCATAAACTCGAACCGATCGCGATCTTGGGTCCCGGACTGAATGCTCGCGCATTCATCCGGGAATGGGTGGGAGAGCGTCGCTCCAAATGATTCCAAGCCCTAGAGATAGCTATTCCGGCGGACCGCGCCAGCGGCTAAGGTCCAGTCACTGACATCCAAGGCGTAAAACGATGATCCGCCCAGGTTCCGGGTGCCGCCAGAGGCGGCCCCGGAATGACGGAACAGGGTTTGGTGTTTAGGGCATGCGTCGGCAGTCTGGGCCGGTGAAATAAAATCGGGAGACGGGTTATGGGCGCAGTGGGACGCTGGGTATTGTTGGCGCTGGGTGCGCTGGTCGCCTTGGTGCTGCTGGCGGCGGGGGTGCTGGCCTTCCTGGTCTCGCGTGTGGACGTGCGCGCGGAGGTGGAGCGCGCGGTCGAGAGCGCAACCGGGCGCGAACTGACCATCGCCGGCGATGTCGGGGTCAGTTACTGGCCGGTCCTGGGGCTGCATGCCGCCGGCGCATCGCTTGCCAACGTTCAGGGCGGCCAAGCGCCGGCGCTGATGACCGCGGAAGATATCCATGTCGGCGTCGAATTGGGACCATTGCTGAACCGACAAATTGTCGTGCGTGAATTGGTTCTGCAAAATCCCCGCATCGCGCTTGAAGTCGATGCGCAAGGCAAGCCGAACTGGATCCTGGTCCCACCGCCCGCGCCAAATCCTGCGCCAACTCCCGCACCGAGGCCGGCGCCCGATCGCCCGCGCGACCCAGGCCTCGACGTCGAGCGCACCACTTTGCGCGAGGTGCGCATAACGGGCGGGGAAGTGCGTTTCACCGACGCGCGGCGCGGCGCCGGCTGGCTGGTCGGCGATGTCAATTTGACCACCTCGCTGACGAGCCTCGCCGACCCGATGCGCCTCACCGGCAGGGTTCGCTACAATGACCGCGACCTCGATCTTGTCGCGCAGGTGGGCAGGCCGGGCGCTGCCATCCGCGGGCAACCTACGCCACTCAAACTCGACCTGAAGGGCGAATTGCTGGAGGCCAATTTCGACGGCCAAACGGTTGCGGCGTCCGGCGAATTGGCGGGCGCAGTTCGCGCCTCCGGGCCCAGCTTACGCCAATTGGCGGCATGGACCGCAACCCCGTTCCAAGGCGGCGTCGGGCTGGAGCGCTTTGCGGTGACCGGGCGTCTTGTCGTCGGCGGCGGACGCTACGACTTCACCAATGCGGGCTTTGCGATCGATTTGATCCGCGGGCGCGGCGATTTTTCGCTCTCGGAACACCGCGGCAAGCCCTATCTCAGCGGGCGGCTGCAATTGTTCGATTTCGACCTAAACCCCTACCTCACCGGCCAGGCGCCCGCTCCCGAGGCCGACGATGCACCAGCGCCGCCGACCGGCGCTGAAACACTGAAGAGCGCGCCAAGCGCCGAGATCGCAGCGGTGGAGGCGCCCGCGCGTTCCCTCGACGTGCAGGCCGCACCCGGCACTGCACCGATCAGCTTTGCGGGCCTGCAAGCTTTCAACGCCGACCTCGAATTGATCACCGCAGCGGTGTTGGTGCAGCGTATGCGCGTGGACAGCGCGCGGCTGAACCTTGTCATCAATGACGGCAACCTGGCCGCGACTTTGCATGAGTTGACGCTCTATGGCGGCTCGGGGCGCGGCCGGTTCGAATTGGACGCGCGCGGAGAGGCGCCGCGAATTGTACAGGAATTGGCGTTCTCCAATCTGGATGCGCGGCGCTTCCTTTCCGATGCGATCAATTTCTCCAACATCGAAGGCCGCGCCGAGGTCAGCTTCAATCTGCGTACGCAAGGGCGCACGCAAACCGAGATGATCGAGGGCGCCGACGGGGGAACTCATATCGAGGTGGTGTCGGGCGTGCTGCACGGGGTCGATCTCGGCGGCGTGTCGCGCACCATTCGCAACGCGCTGCGCGGCGAACTGATCGCACCGGAAGCGCGCACGCCGTTCCTGGGCTTCTCCGCCACCTTCGCCATCGCCGACGGCGTGCTCGCCAGCGACGATCTCAGCTTTAACACCGCGGATTTGCGCATCCCCGGGCTCGGATTGATCGACCTGCCGCAACGCCGGCTCGACCTCCGCCTGGCGCCGCGCTCGGCGCGCGGAGGCATCGTGTTCCCGTTCTCGATCCGCGGGCCGTGGACGCAATTTACCTATGCCTGGGACGGAAGCGACCGCGCGCTGCGCGAGGTGACCGCGCGAGTGCGGCAAGTGGAGGCGGCGGCGCGGGCGGGGAATTAGGGTGGCGCAAGCCACCCGAAGCCGCAGGCGTAGGGTGGTGCCTGGGGACGGGATTGAACCGCCGACACGCGGATTTTCAATCCGCTGCTCTACCAACTGAGCTACCCAGGCGCCTCGCGCCAACGGGGCCGACGCGCGGAGCGGCGTCTATAGCGGCGGCGCGCGGCCCTGTCCACGGCGACCCCGGCGCTTCCCCGCACGCGGGCGTGGATTGGCGGGCCGCTTTCGTGCTAACCAAGGGGCGAGGCCCAGGCAGCCAGATCAGGGAGACAAAAATGTGCGGGATTTGCGACGCGGAAGCACTTGGCGGCGTTCAGAAAACTGGCTGGCAGCGGCGCGACCTGATGCGCGCTCTTGCGGGCGGCGCGGCGGCCATGGCGCTGCCTGCTTGCGCCAATTCGACCAACCCCGAGACCGGGCGCGAGCAGCTCATCCTGATCGATGAATCGCAATTGCAGCAGGCCGCGCTCCAGGCCTGGGCGCAGCAGGTGCAGCAGACCCCCACCTGGAACAACCGCGCCGCCCAGCAGCGCCTGGAACGCGTCGGCACCCGCATCGTCAACGCCGCCGGCCGCGGCGGCCAGCCGTGGGAATTCCGCCTGTTCGACACTCCCGACAAAAACGCCTTCGTTCTCCCCGGCAACAAGGTCGGCTTCTATCGCGGCCTCTACGAAATGTGTCAGGTCGAGGATTGGATGGCGGTGGTGCTCGGGCACGAGACCGGCCACGTCATCGGCCGCCACGCCGCCGAGCGCTACTCGCGCGAAATGGTGACGCAAACCGCGCTGCAAGTAGCCGGCGCGCAGATCAACAGCCGCATCGCCACCGCAGCACTCGGCATGGGCGCACAAGTGGGACTGAGCCTGCCGTTCTCGCGCGAGCAGGAAAGCGAGGCCGATATCCTGGGCATCAATTACGCCCACGCCGCCCAGTTCGATGTGCGCCAGGCTATTCCGTTCTGGACCGCGATGTCCTCCGGCGGCGGCTCGCGCCCGCCAGAATTTATGTCGACGCACCCTGACCCTGCCAATCGCGTGGAGCGGATACGGGCGTACATCGCGCAGCAGGGTTGGTATCCGGCGTAGGGGCGGCGTTCGGTTTAGACCTGGCAAGGCGGGGAGATTGTCCCCGCCGCCGAGGTGCAGCTTTGGAGCGATCCGGCCGTTCGTCACGATTTGGCTGAGGGGGCCGGATTTGGCCCATTGCGGCCGTCAGCTGCTCGCTTTGAACGCCGAATAAAACTGCGCCTCCGCCACAGTTCCCTCAGCCAGATAGTCGAACGAGACCGCTTCTGGCAGCGTCTCTGTTTTGTGGGGTCGCGCGAGCAACAAAGTCATCCAATCCGCAAGCAGTTGTTTGCACTGGACCACTGAAAGCAACACAGGCGCTTCGTCGAAGTCGTTGCTCACAAGCACCATATCCCGACCGACAAAGATGGCCGCGCCTTCCTGATAAGCGAAGCAGGTAGATTGTTCAGGTCCGCCGCCGACTTGCTCAATGCGTCGCAGCGTGGCGGCGGCGTTCTCCTGCAATGTTGGCCAGGTCCGGGTGATCCTGTGTCGGCCCCAGAGTTCGCGCACGGAGCGCGCCGTTGCAGGGGACACATCAACATAAAGCCCCCTGATATGATCTGGCCCCTCCGTCACACGGTGGAATGTGAGCGTCCCCTGCATCGCCGAAAGCTAGCCAATACACGAGCGATCAGGAAGGTCCGAGTTCGGCGACATCGGGCCGGTCGCCTGGTGCTGACGCGAGCGTCAGGAATTGGGCGAGGTGGCCAGTCGCGATTTTTTCGGCGATGGCCTAGCCCCGGCGCGTTTTCCTTGCATCCCTCAGGAAGGGGCAGCGCATAGGGGTGCCAAGTCACTCGCCATAGCATTGAGCGCTTCGGCGAAGGTGCGATCCAAATGTTCGTTGAACTCGCCGCGCCCACTCGCCCAGTTGGGCGAGACGTACTCTCCGCGATAGTAGCCTTCGTGGCTTTGCGCGCCATGGGCCGCGGACATGTGCAACACGACGCTTCCAGTCTTATTCATGCCCAGTGAGGCAAGCCAGACCGACTGCAGCCTGACGCGGACCGTCAGAACCTCGGGGCCTGCCAAGGGCGCGGGCGCAGCGACATCGGTCGTCGCTGAAGCGTCTGTCACCACCGCCTCCGTCGCAACGACCGGGGTAGGTTCTGGTGCAAGTGCGACCGTCGGCGTGAAGCCGCGCGCCCGCAATCCGGTCTCGACGACAGAACGAAACCAAGCCTCGCGATCGGCTGGTGCGGTGATCGAGCGAAAGCCTGCAACAATGCCAATTGTTTCGGGCGCCCGCCGGTTATCTGTCAGACCCGCGATTGTTATCGCGCACCCCGCCACTGGCGCGACGTCTGCACGCTCAACATAAGTGGGATCCATCACCAATGGCCTTTGCGGATCGGCCCTGGCGACGCCCGGAATTGCAACCGTGAGCGCTATAAGTTGGGCGTATAGGGCAGTGCGCATGCGCTGGCTATTGGGTGAGCGTTTGAACATGGATCAAGCCCCCAGCGAACAACAACGTACCAGTCTCATTCTGCTCGACGATGCGCGCGCCCGGAAACGTGCGATCGGCAGTGCGCGGTGCTGCGGCGGCTGCTTGACGCTCAGCGTCCGTAAATTGCAATGCGCGTGGGATCAGCGTCGAGATGTCGGCAAACGCTGCGGTCAATCCTTGACGGATTAAAGCGCCGTCGTTCGCCGCCCACCGCACGGAATTCTCATCAGGGGTGGATGCATTCGGGAGCTGCACCACACTGGTGACGGCTTGAGAATACGCCAAATAACGGGGCTGTAGTCTCTGTTCGGGACGTCGCACACTGGCGTCAACCTTGTTTGCGAGCGTGATGAGAGCCGTCACCCGAACCGACGAGAAATCGGGAGAGACGTCGTACCCATAATCAAAGAACGCAACCTGGGCCGCTCCCGTCGCATCAAGCGCCGCGTTCTTGGCGTAGGGTGAAGGATCGCGTCCAAACGTGGCCGGTTGCCCACCGAACCAAGGCAAGGCGGACGTTGCTGCGCTGGTAGCTTCCATCGCCAGTGCATCGACATCAAAGTCGAACAGCGTGGCGCGGATCGGCGTGATGCCGACTTCCGCCCGTCCCGCGCGATTGGATTGAATGGACGAGTCGATCATCGCGCCGATCAAGCCGCCGCCCATTGCGCCAGACACGTTGGACGGATTGATCGCTGCGGCCAATTCGGGCTGCGCCACATTAACGTGCACCGCCCGTCCGCCCTCTACGACCCGTGAGCTGTCAGGCAATATGCTAACGTTGCGCCGTTGCGCCGCGGCTGGCTCAACAAGGACCAGTGCGGCTAAGGCGACGAAAAGCGTTGTACGAAACATGCGCGCCCCCCGACAGAATGCCATGCCATCTAGCCCAGCCTCCACGATCCGACAAGAGCAAGCCAGCGACCGTGAGCGCGAACACCTCTCCGGATGACGCGAGCCGGCGTTAGCGCTTGCAGCATTGCGATAAGCACGAGGCCGGATATCTTCCTCATCATATGAAGACCAGACTTCTTGACACGACTGAGTTCAAATCGACCTTAGCCGAGCCCATGCGCGACGTATTGGCGACGGCAACAAATGTCATCGACATCTGGCCGTATGTCGCCGCCATTCCCAGCAACGAATTGTTCGGAAATGAGATTGTCGAAGGATGCGTTGAACACGTCTACCGCAACGGGACAGAAACCTTCGACCACGTTCTCGTGGTTACGCGAACGAACAAGGTTTTCATGGCGGTCGTTGTAGACTTGGCGCGAGAAACGATCCTTGGCCACCACCTATTGGATTTGAACCACGAGTACGGATTGAACGTTCGTCACTGATGACGCCTCTAGCGGGGACGACTGCACTGAGGCCCCTTCCGGTCAGTCGCTCCCCAGGCGCCCAAACCGAGGCCACCTGCCCCCACCACACCGCCTTGCTTCCCCCCGGGCCCGGGGCTAGGTATCGCTCCCCGGCTTTGCCGGGCCTGATGTGCCGCCTTAGCTCAGTTGGTAGAGCATCGGCTTGTGGAGCCGGGTGTCGTTGGTTCGAGCCCAACAGGCGGTACCATTTTACCCGGCGCGACGCCCCGCCGCCGCTAAAACACCACACGGATCAGCGCCCCCGCCCGTGATCGAGGCGGCCGCGTTGACAATCCGTGCGGCGCGGTCCTCTGTGACAGCAGGGAAAATCGAGGGACAGGATGTCCGCAACGCTTGCGGAACCCACGGGCACGATTTCGGCCGCTTTGGCCCAGGCCTCGCGCTTGCTGAGGTCCGATCCGGCTTTGGCCGAGGAGCAAGCCCTCGAAATCCTCAAAGTCGCGCCCAACCACGCCAAAGCCGCGCTCACCCTGGGGCTCTCGCGCGCGCGTCTGGGTCGCCACCAAGAGGCCGTCGAAGCGCTACGGGCGGCAACCCAAAGCGACCCCGCGTCGAGCGAGGCGTGGCGTGCGCTTGGCGATCAATTGACGCTGCTGGAAGATACGCCCGGCGCAGATAGCGCCTACGCGCAAGCAATCCGCGCTTCCGTCAACGATCCGAAACTGATGGAGGCAGCGCTCGCGCTGTGCGACGGCAAACTCGCGATCGCAGAACGTCTGTTGCGCGCACATCTCTACGCGAAGCCGACCGACGTCGCCGCTATCCGCATGCTCGCCGAAGTCGGCGCGCGCTTGGGGCGCTACGAGGATTCCGAAAAACTGCTGCGGCGCGCGCTCGAGTTAGCGCCAAGCTTCACCGCCGCGCGCCACAATTATGCGATCGTGTTGCATCGCCAGAGCAAGGCGGCGGAGGCGCTGGAACAGATCGATCTTCTACTTGCGAACGATCCCGAAAACCCCGCGTATCGCTTTCTCAAAGCGGCGGCGCTGACGCGCATCGGCGAGTACGAGGTCGCGATCGCGCTTTATTCGCAATTGCTGGAGGCATATCCCAACAACGCGCGCGCTTGGCTCAGCCTCGGCCACGCAACCAAGACCGCGGGGCGCCAGGGCGAAGGGGTCGCGGCCTATCTCAAGAGTATCGCGTTGGCGCCGAATTTTGGCGAAGCGTATTGGAGCCTCGCCAATCTGAAAACCTACCGCTTCAGCGAGGCGGACCGATCCGCCATGCGGGACCAGCTGAAGCGCACGGATCTTTCCGCGGAAGATCGCTTCCACTTCCATTTTGCCTTGGGCAAATTGCATGAAGATCGCGGTGAATACGCCCCCTCGTTCGAGCACTATTCCGAAGGTGCGCGACTGCGCCGCCAAGGGATCGCCTACGATTCCGGCGAAACCACCGCTTTCACCGATGCCTTAATCGAACAATTCTCGCCCACGTTCATGGCTGAGCGGAGAAGCCTTGGCGCGACCGCGCCCGATCCAATCTTCATCGTCGGCCTGCCGCGCGCGGGCTCGACCTTGATCGAGCAAATGCTCGCGAGCCACTCCGCCATTGAAGGCACGATGGAATTGCCGGACATTATCACGCTGGCAAAAGGGCTTGGCGGGGGCAGATTACGCGGCGGTTCATACCCGAAGGCGCTCGGCGAATTAAACGGGGAACAATTTCACAAACTCGGAGAAGCCTACATTTCGCGCACGCGGGTGCAGCGGAAAACTGCCAAGCCGTACTTCATCGACAAGATGCCAAACAATTTTCAGCATGCCGGATTCATCCAGCTGGTCCTGCCAAATGCGAAGATTATCGACGCGCGCCGCCACCCGATGGCGTCTTGTTTCTCGGCTTTCAAACAGCATTTCGCCTTCGGCCAACGCTTCAGCTACGATCTCGAGGACCTCGGCCGATATTACAGAGACTACGTCCGGTTGATGGCCCATTTCGACGGAGCGATGCCGGGCGCCGTGCACCGCGTCCATTATGAAGACATGATCAGCGACCCGGAAGCGGAGGTCGCCCGCCTCCTCGCTTTCCTTGGCCTGCCCTTCGAGCCCGCTTGCCTTGAGTTTCACGCCAACGACCGCGCGGTGCGTACGGCGAGTTCCGAGCAAGTGCGCCAGCCGCTGTACAGCAGCGCGCGCGAACACTGGCGAAATTACGAAGCCTGGCTTCGGCCCTTACGGGACGCGCTTGGCCCGGCGCTTGACAATTACCAGCCGAGATTGCCGTATTGAAGATTAGGGGAGAAGGACGATGCGTAAGACTTTGAATATGCGGACCTGGAACGTCGCTCTGTTGGCGACGACCATATTGTCGGGCGCGGTGAGCCCAGCCCTCGCGCAGGATGACAACGGCCCGGCGCTGGACGAGATCGTGATCACCGCCCAGAAGCGCGAGGAAAATCTCCAAGATGTTCCTGTCAGCGTCCAAGCGATCGGCGAAGAGCGCCTGCAACAATTGGGCATCACCGACTTCGCCGGCTATGCCGAGCATCTACCGACGCTGTCCTACTCACCCTCCTACGGACCCGGGTACAATCGCCCGTTCATGCGCGGCGTCGCCAGCGGCGAGAACGGCAACCATTCCGGCTCCATGCCGAGCGTCGGCACCTATCTGGACGAACAGCCCATTACCACCATCACCGGCAATCTCGACATGCACCTTTATGACGTGTCGCGGGTGGAGGTGCTGGCAGGGCCGCAGGGCACGCTCTACGGGGCGAGTTCGCAAGCCGGCACGGTGCGCATCATCACCAACAAGCCCGACCCTTCGGGCTTCAGCGCCAGCTATGATCTCGAAGCCAACACCATTACCGACGGCGATTGGGGTCAATCCGCCTCCGGTTACGTCAACGTGCCGATCGGCGATCGCATGGCGGCGCGTATTGTCGGTTGGGCCGAACACTCCGGCGGCTATATCGACAACGTAGCGGGGTCGCGCACCTACCCGACCTCCGGCGTGATCGACAACAACAACGACGTGGCTGAGGATGACTACAACTCCGTCGACACCTACGGCGCTCGCGCTGCTCTCGGCATCAATCTCAACGAGGACTGGACAGTGACGCCCCAAATCATGGGCCAGCACCAGGAATCGAATGGTGTGTTTGCCGAACAACAAACCATCGGCCCGCGCCAAGTTACGCACTTCTTCCCGGAATGGAACGAAGACAGCTGGGTGCAGGCAGCGCTCACTGTTGAGGGTCGGGTTAGCAATTTCGATGTCGTGTTCGCGGCGTCGAAACTTAGCCGAGATGTTGACTCCAATCAGGACTATTCCGATTACGGCTTCTTCTACGACACATTGCTCGGATCTGGCGCCTACTTCACCGACAACGCGTTCAATCCCATCAACCCAGCACAACAAGTAGAGGGACGCGACCACTACGACCGCGAGACGTACGAGTTGCTCCTCAAGGGCGGGGTCCTCGCGGAGGACGAA
>CADEEA010000040.1:10843-31406 GCA_902826245.1 uncultured Alphaproteobacteria bacterium
GGTTTTCTTCCCCACGAGAAAACCGACTCCGCCTCATTGCGGGGCTGTTCTATCAACTTTCAGAGCACAACATCCATCAACGCTACGTCATTCAGGGATTTAATGACGCTCACGAAGTCACGGGGTGGGCCGACACCATTTGGCTGACCGAGCAGCTGCGTACTGATGAAGAAAGCGCGATTTTCGGCGAATTGTCGTATGACATCACTGATCAGCTGACCGGTACTTTCGGCGTACGCTCATTTCGCACCGATAACGCGCTCCGAGGCTATTTCGGATTCAACGACGTGTTTGCGCAGTTCTATGGGTTGGCGCCGGATTATCCGGGGGAGCAGACCTGCATCGGTCTGCCAAGCGTCGGCGGTGAGCCCTGCACTAATCTGGACAAGTCCACCAGCGACAGCGGCGAATTGTACCGCGCCAATCTTGAGTGGCGTGTCGACGATGACCGTATGCTCTACGCCACCTATTCCGAGGGCTTCCGCCCTGGGGGCATCAATCGGCGCGGCACGCTGCCGCCCTACACATCCGACTTCCTCACCAATTATGAGATTGGCTGGAAGACCGAGTGGTCCGATGGACGGTTGCGCTGGAACGGAGCGGTGTTCTTCGAAACTTGGAAGGATTTCCAGTTCGCGTATCTTGGACTAAACGGCCTCACCCAGATCCAGAACGCTGGCGATGCCGAAATCCGCGGCCTTGAGACCGACCTCACTTGGGCCGCAACCGATGGGCTCACCCTAAACGCGGCGGGAACTTGGCTCGACACGGAACTCACCAGCGCCGCGATCCCTGACACCGTCGCGGGAACACAATTGCCTGTGTCACCGGATCTGAAACTCGATTTCGGCGCGCGTTACGAATTCCCGTTCCGCAGCTGGACCGCGTTCCTGCAAGGAAACACGTCCTACGTGGGTGAGCGCAGCATCGACGTCCGCCAAACCGAGCACGCCCTGATCGGATCGCTGGATTCTTATTGGCTGGCCGACGCCTCGCTCGGCCTGCAGGGGGACACTTACCGGATTTCGCTGTTCGTCGATAACCTGTTCGACGATGACGGCCAGACTGGACGGTACACGGAATGCGCGATCACCACGTGCTTTGGTGAACAATACAACGTGATTGTTCGCCCGCGCACGATTGGCGTTCGTTTCGGTTCGGAGTTCTGACACAAGAGCCCGGGCGGCGGGTCGTTACATCCGCCGCCCGGCTTAGCTCTTGCTGCGCCCCTTGGCGCCGCTTTTTTCCACGAATTCGCGCAACATTTGCGAGGGGCGGAAGGTGACCACGCGGCGCGGCGTAATCGGCACCTCTTTGCCGGTCTTGGGATTGCGGCCGATACGTTGGCGCTTGGCGCGCACGTTAAAGTTGCCGAAGCGTGACAGCTTCACGGTCTCGCCTTCGACCAATTCGTCCTGAATCAGTTCGAGCATCCGCGTCAGCAGGCGGTTTGCGTCAGGCCGCTGCAACGAGGTGCGACGCGCCAGCGCCTCCACCAGGTCCGCACGGGTTATAGTCTTGCCGGTCACCGGAGCCCCCTCCGTGTCTCGCGGGATTTTTCCCGCGCTTGAGGAAAAGCTAGGCGTCTCTGTGGCTTAGGTCAAATATTTCGACGCGTTCACAATCGAACCAGCGCCGCCCCCCAGGTCAAGCCGCCCCCCAGCGCCTCCATCAGCACCAGATCGCCCTGTTTCGCTCGCCCGTCGCGGATTGCGACGTCCAACGCCAGGGGCACGGAGGCAGCGGAAGTATTCCCATGCAGCGCCACGGTTGAAATGACCTTTTCCGGATCGATGCCAAGTTTTCGGGCCACACCGTCCAGAATGCGCTGATTGGCTTGATGGGGAACGAACCAGTCTACCTCAGAAATGTCGATCCCCGCGCGAGCGCAGGCTTCCAGCATGGCGCCGGAAATGTGCTCTACCGCGTGGCGGAACACGGCGTTCCCGACCATGCGCAGCTTGCCCACGCTTTGGGTCTGGGAGGGGCCGCCATCGACATAGAGCAGATCGTGCAATTTTCCGTCGGTGCGAATGAAGGTCGAAAGCACGCCGCGCGCGCCTGCCTCAGCTTGCGTTTGCCCCTCCAGCACGATGGCGCCGGCGCCGTCGCCAAACAGCACGCAGGTGGAGCGATCCCCCCAATCGAGCAGCCGCGAGAAGGTCTCCGCGCCGATCACCAGCGCGCGTGTAGCCTGGCCGCGGGCGAGGAAGTTATCGGCGGTCGCCAACGCGAAAATAAAGCCGGAGCACACCGCTTGCACATCGAATGCGGCGCCCTTGGTGACGCCAAGCGCTGCCTGCACGCGCGCGGCGGAGGCGGGAAAAGTAAGATCGGGCGTCGCTGTCGCCAGCACAATGAGGTCGATGTCGGCGGCCGCGCACTTCGCGCTCGCAAGCGCCTTGACCGCTGCCTGGATGGCGAGGTCGGAGGTGAGTTCGCCGTCGGCTGCGATGTGACGCTGGCGGATGCCAGTGCGGGCGACGATCCATTCGTCGCTGGTGTCGACCTTGCGCGACAATTCCGCGTTCGTAAGCACGCGTTCGGGCAAGTGGGAACCGACGCCGCAAATGACGCTGCGCAATTCCATCAAGCTTGCGCCCGCGCCGCAGCCTCAGCTTGGGCCAAGCGTTGCAGGTTGCGTGCGATCTCCTCACGATAATGGCTGCTCGCGAGCTTTGCCGCCACTTCAATGGCGGAAGCGAAGCCGGGGCCATTGGCGCCGCCATGGCTCTTCACCACGAGGCCGTTCAAACCGAGGAAAACCGCGCCATTGAAGCTTCCAGGGTCCATCCGTTTGCGCAATTTCGCCAACGCCGGGTAAGCGATCGCCGCGCCCAGTTTGGCGAGCGGAGAGCTGGTCAGCGCCTCGCGCAACAATTGGCCGATCAATCTGGCCGTGCCCTCACCGGTTTTCAGCGCGATATTGCCGGTGAAGCCGTCGGTGACCACGACATCGACAGTGCCCTTTGAAATATCGTCGCCTTCGACGAAACCGCGGAAATCGAGCTCAACGCCCGCATCCCGAATGAGGCCGGCGGCCGCGCGTATCTCCTCGTGACCCTTCTGATCTTCCGCGCCTACATTCAAGAGCGCCACACTCGGCTTCTCCTTGCCCGAGACAGCGCGCTGAAACGCTTCGCCCATGATCGCGAATTCAACCAATTGTTCGCCGTCGGCCTGAACATTGGCGCCGGCGTCAAGCATCACGACAAAGCCGCCATTCGCCGCTGGCCAGCGCGCAGCGAGCGCAGGCCTGTGCACGCCCTCCATGGTGCGCAGTCGGAACATGGCGATGGCCATGTAGGCGCCAGTATTGCCCGCAGACACAACAGCCTGAGCCTGCCCGTTCTCAACCGCGGCCACGGCATTCCAGAGACTGGAGCCCTTGCCCTGGCGCAGCGCCTGGGCGGGCTTCACCTCCATGCCGATGGATTTTTCCGCGGCGACAATAGAGGAAGCCGCCTTCGCGCGCGGGAAACGCTCCAAGATCGCCGTGAGCCTGGCGGCGTCGCCATGGATTTGAAAATGCGCTTCTGGTCGAACGCGCGCCGCAATCTCGACGCCCTCGACCACGATATCGGGCGCAGCATCCCCACCCATCCCATCGATGGAAAGTACGAGGCTCTCAGCCATTTCGCAGTGTCCTGATCGCCCCTGGGGCCGCACGCCGAGCCGCACTCTGGGCTGCGCGCGGTACGGGACCATAATACCCGCATTCGCGATTGCCAAACCGCAAGGTCATTCGGGCGGCGCAGGCCAAGCGTCCGCCTCGAACAGGGCGTGGACGGGCCGCCCCTCGATGCCCGCAGCCGCCCTTTCGACGTAGCCGGCCAACGCCGAGGCTGAGTCCCGAGCGCCGGCCAAGGCATTGCGAGTCAAGGCCGCCTCAAGTGCGGCCCGCCCGTCCTGCAGGGCCAAATCGTAGGCGTTGAGGCGGCCATAGAACGCCGCGGCCATCTTATGCATTCGCTTCGGGACAGAGAGGTCGCCCACGCCAGCTTCCCGCAGCCCCGCGTCGAGGTGCCGAAATAACTTGTCTGTGAATAATTGGGAGAGGCGCGTTTGGGCCGGGTCCTGACGCAACCGGCGCAGGGCCAGCACCGCGTGCAGGGCCATCAGCTCAAATCGCCCGTCAAGCGTATCCGCGATCCGGCCAGGGCCATAAAACTCAGCCCGGCGGCTCGCTTCCGCCACGCAGGCCAAGAGCCTATCCGCGTCGATGGCGGCCTGGCTAGACCTGAACGGCCATAATCGCACTCTGCCTTCCCCCCTTGCTCGCGCCGACGGACCGATTTACCCGTGTGGCCCCAGATTTGAGGCGAGGCGAGCGATGAAATACGGTTTCCTGCGTCTGTCAGCCGCTGCCGTCGCCCTGGCGGCTGGCGCGGCGTGCGCGCCGATCCAGACCTACAACGGCTTCCGCGCCGACTACAACAACGCGGAGATCCCAGCACCGGAGGTCGGCGTCGATACGCGTGACAGCGTCCGCCAGCGCTTCGGCAGCCCCTCGACCACCGCCGTCTTCGACCAGACCGCCTGGTATTATGTGAGCGCCGTGCAGGAGCGCGTGGCGTTCTACTCGCCGCGCATCACGCAGCGCAGAGTGATGGTAGTTCGCTTCGAGAACGACACCGTCGCGGCGGTTGATAATTTTGGTCTCGAACGCGGGCGCATCGTCTCCTACAATTCCGAAGAAACGCCGACGCGGGGGCGCGAGCTTGGCGTGCTCGAGCAATTGCTCGGCAATGTCGGACGCACGCCTCCAATCCGCCCGGAATCGGAAGACCCGCGCGACCGGCGCTGAGGGTAAGCTTGGAGCCCATTGGGGGCCGCGCACCGCGTTTCGAAGCGTAGAACGCGCCCTAGACGAAACGAGGAAGGCACAAAAACGCCCCGGCCGCAGGACCGGGGCGTTTGCTTGTAGCTTGTAAACCCTACCAGCGCGCCAGCATCGCAAGCAGCAACAGCGCCACGATGTTGGTGATTTTGATCATCGGATTCACCGCGGGACCTGCCGTGTCCTTGTAGGGATCGCCGACAGTGTCGCCGGTGACGGCGGCCTTGTGCGCGTCGGACCCTTTGCCGCCGTGATGACCTTCCTCGATCAGCTTCTTGGCGTTGTCCCAGGCGCCCCCGCCGGAGGTCATGGAAATGGCCACGAACAACCCGGTGACGATGACACCCACCAGCAGCGCGCCGAGCGCGGCCAACGCCTGCGAGGCCCCAGCGATCGCCCAAGTGACGAAGAACAACGCGATCGGCGCCAGCACCGGCAGCATGGACGGCACAATCATTTCGCGGATCGCGGCTTGCGTCAGGATATCGACCGCCTTGCCGTAATCGGGCTTGGCTGTGCGTTCCATGATGCCGGGGATTTCGCGGAATTGCCGGCGTACTTCCTCGACCACCGCCTGCGCCGCGCGCCCGACCGCGGTCATCGACCAACCGCCGAACAAATAGGGCAACAGCCCGCCGATAAAGAGGCCTACGATCACCCAAGGATTGCTGAGCGCGAAATCAGGCGTCAGGCCTTCGAAGAACGGGAACTCGGCAGGATGAGCGGCGTAATGCTTCAGGTCTTCGAAATAGGCCGCAAACAGCACCAGCGCGCCCAAGCCCGCCGAGCCGATCGCATAGCCTTTGGTGACCGCCTTGGTGGTGTTGCCGACAGCGTCCAGCGCATCGGTGGTGACGCGCACTTCCTTCGGCAGCCCCGCCATTTCAGCGATGCCGCCTGCATTGTCCGTCACCGGGCCGAACGCGTCGAGCGCGACGATAATGCCCGCAACCGACAACATGGTGGTGACCGCGATAGCGATGCCGAACAAACCCGCGAGCGCGTTGCAGGCGATGATGCCGGCAACGATCGTGAGCGCCGGCAAAGCGGTGGATTCCATGCTGACGGCGAGGCCCTGGATCACGTTGGTGCCGTGGCCGGAGACAGACGCTTGCGCCACGCTCTTGACCGGGCGGAAGCCTGTGCCGGTGTAGTATTCGGTGATCCACACAATCGCGCCGGTCACCGCCAGACCGACGAGACCGCACACAAAGAGATTGCTTCCGGTGATCTCCAGATTGCCAACTGTCGCGACGCTGCCCCAGCCAATGGTGGCCATGATCGCCAACGCTGTGCCGCCAGCCGAGAGAATTCCAGCCGCCACCAGACCTTTGTACAACGCGCCCATGATGTTGTTAGACGCGCCAAGCCGCACAAAATAAGTGCCGATAATCGAAGCGATGATGGCGACGCCGCCAATCGCCAAAGGCAACAGCATGATGCCCGACACCATCGTCGAGTCGCGGAAAAGGATCGAGCCGAGCACCATGGTGGCGACCGTGCTCACCGCATAGGTTTCGAACAAATCCGCGGCCATGCCGGCGCAATCGCCGACATTGTCGCCGACATTGTCGGCGATGGTGGCGGGGTTGCGCGGATCGTCTTCGGGAATGCCAGCTTCCACCTTGCCGACCATGTCGCCGCCGACGTCAGCGCCCTTGGTGAAAATGCCGCCGCCCAAACGCGCGAAGATCGAAATCAAGGAGGCGCCGAAGCCGAGGGCTACGAGACTATCGACCACCACCCGATCGGTGGAGGGGATGCCCATCCATTGCGTCAGTACGAGATAATAGAACGCAACGCCAAACAGCGCGCCACCCGCCACCAGCATGCCGGTCACGGAGCCCGCCTTGAACGCCATTTTGAGCCCTTCGGCCAAGCTGGAGCGCGAGGCTTCGGCGGTACGGACGTTGGCCTGCACCGAGACATTCATGCCGACGAAGCCTGCAAGACCAGAAAGCACAGCGCCGATCACGAACCCGACCGGGATCTGCCACACCGGCCAGAACACCACGCCGAGCACAACCAGAACGCCAACGCCCACCATTCCAATGGTGGAATATTGGCGATTCAGGTAAGCGCGCGCGCCTTCCTGGATCGCCGCGGCGATTTCCTGCATGCGCTCGTTGCCGGGGCTTGCCTTGGTTATGACTTGGGTTTCAAGCCAGCCATAAAGCGCAGCGATCAAGCCGCTGGCTACGACCAGCCAAAGGATCAAATCTTGGTTCATCTTACCTGTCCTGGAGGCGGGATACCGCGCCGGTTGGGGAATGGGTTGGCCGCTGCCCACGACGTTCAGTCAGCAGGCGCGCTTCCCCCGAGGTCGCCGCTTACTGCCAAAAGCCGGGCAAAGACGCAATGGATTCCGGCCTTGGACGCCACACCGCTTTCAGCGGAGTCTCAATTCAAACGCCCCCGCCGCGGCTGGAATAGGAGGCGACCACCGAAATTGGCCCTACCGCGCGCTCCCCGAGCGCCGACACCGCGGCCGCCCGGTACACTTCGAGGGCGCGGGCTTGGTTGAGAACGTTGGTGTCCGCGGCGTCCGCAAGGTCAACGGAGTGGCTCGCCCGGACCAATGCGTCGCGTAGGAAATGCGCCTTTTCGCGCGTGGCCCAGAGGTCGACATTGTTGGTGATCTCAATTCGAAGCGAAACGAACAAATAATTCGTCAGCACCCCGTCGCGCACCACCGGCACAGCCAAATAGGGCGCATCCATACTGCGCGCGCTGGCGGCGGCCGCTTCGCCCTCTGCACCTTCCTTGGGCGCGGGCCCAGAAGCGCTCGCGCCCGAATTGGCCAGTCCAGCCAGCAAAGTTGACGCAATAAGCGCCATCGCGATCGCACGCTTCATCGCCGTTGTTCCTTTGCCGGGAGGGTCGCTGGCAATACTTAGCGAAAGCTTAATTGCCGAGGCGGTGAGCATGGCCGCCTGCTGCATGCGGGAGTTCGCGTCCGTCGGCGCCGACGACCCGCACGCCGGCCCCTGATTCTACCTCGCCAATCAGCGTGACAACGACCCCCGCAGCACGGCCAGCCTCCACGATGGCGCCTCTTGATTCGGGAGCAGCGGTAAACAGCGCCTGGTAATCGTCGCCACCGCACAGCAGGCGCATCAAGCCCGCTGCGCCATGGCGCGCAACATAATCTTCCCCGCCTAACAAGGGCACGGCATCGGCATCGATCCGGATGGCGACCCCTGACGCGGCGGCAAGCTTGCCGGCGTCGGCAATCAGTCCGTCAGAAACATCGATCGAGGCCGAAGCAAATTCGGCAACGGCGCGCGCGAACGCCACCGGCGGCTGCGGCACGCGATAGTGCAGCCGCGCCCGCGCGGCGAGGTAATCGACGCGGTCCTCCGGCGCGGCGCCCAGGATGTCGGGCTCGGCTGTCAGCTGCATCAAGCCCAGAAACGCTTCGCCGATATAGCCGCTGACCCACACCTGTTCACCGATCGAAGCGTCAGCGCGCGACGGGGTCCGCGCACCATAAGGCTCGCCGAATGCAGTTATCGACACGGTCAGCGGCCCCGGCGTTGCGCAGGTGTCGCCCCCCAAGAGCGCGACATCGTACAATTTCAGATCTTCTCCCAGCCCGCGCGCGAAATCCGCGATCTGCGCCGCTGGGCGAGAGTGGGGCCAAAGCAGCGTCAGTAAGATTCCAACCGGCTTCGCGCCCTTGGCGGCGAGATCGGAGAGATTCACGCGCAGCGCCTTTTTCGCGACCGTCTCGATCGGATCGGCGGGCAGGAAGTGCACGCCTTCGATGATTGCGTCAGTGGTGACGACGATGTCCCCGCGCGGCGACAAGATAGCGACATCGTCGATCAACCCGCGCGCGCCCGCACCAGTGGCGAGCGGGGCGAACAAAGAGCGGATGATGTCGAACTCGTCAGCAGGCGCGGTCATGCGTTGCGCCCTTGGACCGCCGGCGTCCCCGCCGGCCTAGTACGGCTTCCGAAAGGCTAACGAAGGATAGCGTCGCCCCCGAACTTGATCCGGGGTTGTCGAAGCGCGACACGAAGCACTGCTCGCGCCGGCGAGGACGCCGGCGGTCCAAGAAAGCTATACTCACGCCCTCAGCTCCCTGGCGCAAGCGTCAAGTGTGGCGTTGATGAAGCCGATTTCGGCCGCGTCCAAAAAGCCCTTGGCGATCTCGATATATTCATCGATCACCACCGCAACCGGCGTCTCGGCGCATTGTTCAAGTTCGGTGGCGCCCGCGCGCAGGATCGCACGCGCCACCGCGTCGAGGCGATCCAAACGCCAATTCTTGCCCAGGTGGCGGGCAATGCAGCGGTCGATAGTGGCCTGCCGGTTCACTGCGCCGTCGACCAACGTCTTGAACAAGGCGCCGTCGCCTTCGACGGCGGACAGACTCGCCTCGCTCTCGCGCGGCAACTTTCCGGCATCGAACTCGTCGACAACGTCGGCAATCGAGGCGCCGCTCATTTCCATCTGATAAAGCGCTTGCACCGCGCCAAGACGCGCGGCGCGGCGGGGCTCAAGTTCGGTTGGACTCATTGTGTCGTATCCGCAAACCGTCGCTTGAGCGCCGCCATTGTCAGAGCCGCGCGCGTTGCTTCTCCTCCCTTGTCGCCGCGCGCGGGGTCGGCGCGCTCCTCGGCTTGGGCGATGTTTTCCACCGTGAGAATGCCGTAGCCGATGGCGAGCCCAACGCGGACGGAGAGATCCATCAAGCCGCGCGCGCTCTCGCCACAAACATAATCGTAGTGGCTGGTTTCTCCGCGCACGACGCAACCGAGCGCGACATAGGCGTCGTAACCTGTTTGAGCGGCCAAGTTAATCGCCGCCGGAATCTCGAATGCGCCCGGAACGTCGATGCGCTCGGCGCTTGCGCCCGCGTGCTCAACGGCGGCTTGAGCGCCCGCAAGCAGCAACTCGGCAATGGTCTCGTAATAGGGTGCGACCACCAAAAGCAGCCGCGCGCCGGGAAGGCGGATAGCGTCGGATTTCTGGGGGTTCTTCATCGGGAGCGCTTGTGGCTCATGACGAGAACCCGCGCCAGCTATCAACGCTCAACCCGTAGCCTTCTAGGCCTACCAGTTTCGTCGGCGTGTTGGCCAACACGATCATGCGGCGGACGCCGAGAGCGCGAAGGATCTGCGAACCCACCCCGATCATGCGGGTGGCGTCGTCGGCGGCCTCGTCCGGGCTCAGCGCCACGCCGGAAAATCGCTTCGACAGCCAATCGGGCTCGAACTCCCGCAGCAGCACCAGCACGCCGGCGCCCTGCTTGTCGATCTCGGCGATGGAGCGATCGATTAAGCCGGCGCGCACGCCCATGCCGCCGACCACGTCGGCCGCGAAATCAACCCGGTGCACCCGCACCAAAGTTGCGGTGTTCGGTTTGACCTCGCCCTTCACCAACGCCGCGTGTTCGACATTGTCCAACCGATTGCGGAACACGACGAGCTTGAAGCCCGATCCGGCGCGGGTTTCAAACGGCGTCTCCAGGATCAGATCGATCGTGCTTTCCGCGACGCGGCGATAGGCGATGAGTTCGTCGATCGCGCCGATCTTGAGATTATGGAATTGCGCAAACGCGACCAATTCCGGCAGCCGCGCCATAGTGCCGTCGTCGTTCATGATCTCGCAGATCACCGCCGAAGGATTGAGCCCGGCTTGACGGGCGATATCCACGCTCGCCTCGGTGTGACCCGCCCGCACGAGTACGCCGCCGTCGCGCGCCATCAGCGGAAACACGTGACCGGGCGAGACGATATCGTCAGCGCCCTTGCCGGCATCGATGGCGACGGCGATGGTGTGGGCGCGGTCGTGCGCCGAAATGCCTGTAGAGACGCCTTCTCGCGCTTCGATCGACACGGTGAAAGCGGTACCCATCCGGGTTTGGTTACGAGGCGTCATCGGCTCCAGGCCAAGTAGACGGGTGCGCTCTGCGGTCAACGCCAGGCAAATCAGGCCGCGCCCGTGCTTGGCCATGAAATTGACTTGCGCGGGCGTTGCAAATTGCGCCGGGATCACCAGATCGCCCTCGTTCTCGCGGTCCTCTTCATCGACCAAGATGAACATGCGCCCTTCGCGCGCTTCCTCGATAATCTCGGGAATCGGCGAGATGGCGCGCTTCAATTCCGCGAACGGCGACACCTTGGCCGTCATGTGTTTCTCCGCGCCTCGATCAGACGCGCCGCATAGCGCGCCATCATGTCGGCCTCGAGGTTCACCTTATCGCCTTTCCGGAGCTTGGACAAAGTCGTTACGCTCCAAGTGTGGGGAATGATCAGCACGCCAAAACCGCCTTCGTCGACTTCGTTGACGGTGAGAGACACCCCCGCCATCGCCACTGAACCCTTGGGCGCGATCAAATGCGCGATTTCTTGAGGCGGCTTGACGCGCACCCGCCAGCCGGCGCCGTCCTGGGTCACGCTGAGCACCTCGCCCACGCCATCGACATGACCCAGCATCATGTGGCCGCCCAATTCGTCGCCAAGGCGAAGCGAGCGCTCGAGATTCACTTTGTCGCCTACGCTCAGAGCGCCAAGTGTGGTCAGCGCCAAGCTTTCGGCCGCCACTTCCGCGACATGGCGCATGCCGCCGCCTGCACTTGAGGCGGTCTCGATCACGGTCAGGCAGCAGCCGTCATGAGCGATGCTTGCGCCGACTTCCACGCTGGACCGATCAAAGGCGCTATCGACGCTGATTCGCATCAACCCATCGCTGCGCTCCACGCGCGCGATCTCGCCCAAAGCCGTGACAATGCCGGTAAACATTTAGACCCGTTCGTAGCTTTCCCAGAGATCGGGGCCAAGTTCGCGTAACGCAACCCTGCGCCATCGAGGGGCATCGCCCAGTTGGGAGACCGCCAGCTCGCCAACGGCGGGTCGTCCCTCACTCCCCAGCACAATCGGCGCTCGAAACCACTCGATCCGGTCAACAGCCGAAGCCGCTAACAGCGAGGCCGCCAGCTTGCCGCCGCCTTCAACCAGCACGCTCGCAAACCCCAACTCGCCCAAACGCGAAAGCACTGCGCTTATATCGGCGCCGTCACCGGCGCGCGGAACCTGCACGACGCTTACGCCCATCGCCTCGAAGATGGCGTGCCGCGCGGGGCCAGTGCGCTCAATGCTGAACAAGATCACCGGCGAGACGTCGAGGCCTTGAAACAATGCGCCATCCGGGGAGAGTTCAAGCCGGCTCGTCACCACAGCGCGTGCGGGCTGGCGCTCCGGCGGCGGCTCGGTGCGCGCTAAGAGCGAGGGATTGTCGGCACGCGCCGTGCCGGCGCCAATGAGCACGATTTCCGCCTTCGCGCGCAGAAGCTGCACCTGGGCGCGCGCGGCTTCCCCAGTAATCCACCGGCTCTCGCCCGCAGACGTGGCGATGCGGCCATCCAAGCTGGTCGCGAGCTTTAGTCGAACACTAGGCCGTCTCATGCCTATACTCTAACGTTTCAGGCGCGAATTGCGATCCCTTCCGGAAGCGCTGAGGGCGACGTCCGCCTCACTCGTTTTCCTCTCTGTCGCTTCCTTCTTCCACCGGGATCGCATAACCGCCCGAAAACCAGCGGTTGAGGTCAACGTCAGCGCAGCGCTTCGAGCAGAACGGCTTGTAGCGTTCGTCCTTGGGCTTGCCGCAGATGACGCACTTTCCCTTCGGCGTTTCGTTCACAGCGCCCTCGCATCGACCTTTTCGCGCGGCCAGAACGCGCCCGCGGGCGCGCTGTCGATGATCCAACGCATGCCGATGCGATTGGAGAGGTCGGCGCGCCAGTCGATTTCGCCGGCATCGAGCCACGCCTTCGCCTCGGGTGAAATCGTGCACGCGATCTGCCTGCCCGGCTGGGCGCGCCCCTCCCGCTCGATCGCGCGCAACGCTATCAGCGCCACGGTCTCCACGCTCAGGCGATTATCGCCGTCACGCAGTTGTTCATGCAACGGCGTGCGCAATTGCGCGCGCGCGAGTTCGTAAACGCCAAAGCGGGAAAGACCGCCAAATTGCACGCTCCAAGGGTCAGCCTCAAAGGCGACTTTTACCGCCTGCTCCAATTGCCGCTGATGCGATTTCGAGCGCATTGACACGAAATCGATGGCGACCAAGCCGCCCAAATTCCGCAACCTGAGCTGACGCGCCGCCTCGGCCGCCGCTGCGATGTTGAGATCGAGCGCGAACCGTTCGGGGTCGCCGCTTCCGGCGCGCCCGCCCGCATCGACATCGATCGCCACCAGCGCCGACGTGGGTTCGATGGTCAGAAGGCCGCCGCCCTCAATTGGCGCCGACCTGCTGAGGGCTGCTTCGATGAGGGCGTCCAATTTGAAACGGACGGCGCTGTCGCCGGGGCGTGCAGCGGCCAATTCCTCGTCGCACTCGGGGCGGGCGATGCGATGCGGCGTCTCGCCATCGTGCCCCGTTTCTCGCAATTCCAACACAGCGCTCTTGCCGCGTGCAGCCTCGCGCACAATTGCGATCACTATGCCCACGCCTTCACTCAGCGCCACGCGCTCGCGGCCGATGCGCGCCTGGCCGTCGCCGCCGAGCGGGAGAAAACCCTGCCCATGGCGCAAACCAAGATCCACAAAGGCGCCGCGCCGGCGTTTGTCGACTTCGCGCACGCGCGCCACGTACAGTTCGCCCCAGCGCGCGCGTGCGCCATCGTCGCTCGCGCGCGCAACCCGCAGCGCCATCGGCTTACCAGCGTGTACGAGAGCTTCGCGCACTTCGCCGACGGAAGCGTCGCGCCAAATTTCCAGTGGCTCGCTCATGACCGCCCATCAAGGAGGTGAGCGGTTTCATAGAGCGGCAGGCCGACAACCCCTGAATAGGACCCGACAATCGACACGATGAAGCGCGCCGCCGCCCCCTGTACGGCATAACCGCCAGCCTTGCCGCGCCACTCCATCGAGGCGATGTAGGAGGTGAGTTCGGCGGGCGTTAAGCGCTTGAGCACCACGCGCGTTTCGACCAGACGCCGACGCGTGTCGCCAGCGGGGGCCTTGAGCGCCACTGCGGTGTAAACCCGGTGACCGCGCCCCGACAAAAGCGCCCAGCACTCTCGCGCTTGGGCCTCGGTCTCCGCTTTCGGCAAGATGCGGCGACCAACCGCGACAACAGTATCCGCCGCCAAAACCCAGGCGCCCGGAGCTTCAACCGCCGACGCTTTGGCGTGCGCCAGCCGCAACGCCAGCAGACGCGGCGTTTCGCCCTTGAGCGGGGTCTCATCGATGTCCGCGGACATAACCCAGTCGGGGGTAACGCCGATCTGCGCCAACAATTCGAGCCGCCGCGGGCTCGCGCTCGCCAACACCAGAGGGGCGCTCATCCGCGTTTCGTCAGCCCCAAACGCTGCGCAATCGCTTTGTCGATCATACGCGGGGGCAAATTTCGCGGCAGTACGGCGTCCATGAACGGACGTCTCAGGATTTCATAACGCGTCTTCGGTGAAGGCGCGCTAAACGCGCGCCAAACCAGATCGCCAACGGCCGATGGCTCAAGGCCGGTGCGCCCTGCACTCATGAAATACTCGTACACGGCGCGCGCCGCCTTGCCGTAGGGCGTATTCGAGAGGCGTTGAATCTGAGTTTCATCCGCCTTGTCCCAGATCGGCGTCTTGATGGCGCCGGGCCCTATCACGATCACATCGATGCCGAACACCATGAGTTCGCGACGCAAGGATTGCGAATAACCTTCGAGGGCAAATTTGGAGGCCGAGTACGGACCAGCAAACGGGCTGCCGAACTTGCCGCCAACGGAGGAGATCATGACGATTCGTCCCGGCGTCCCGCTTCGCTCGGGATCGGCGCCCAACAAAGGCGCGAAAGCTCGCACGCAATTATGCACGCCGATCAAATTGGTTTCGAACTGACGCCGCAGATCGTCATTCTCAACATAGAGAAGCGGCCCGCTCACCGCGATCCCGGCATTGTTCAACAGCCCAAACAAGCGCCGCTTTCCCAACGCCGCCGCGACCTGCGCAGCGCCAGCGTTCACCGCCGCCTCGTCAGCGACGTCGAACAGGAGCGGCGTTACCGCCCCACCAAATTCGCTTCTCAGCCCATCGGCGTCGACTTGTTTGCGCACGCTGGCGAATACGTGCGCGCCCTCGCGTACGGCTTTCGCCACGGCGGCGCGGCCGATGCCGGTTGAGGCGCCGGTAACGACGATGGCGCGGTCGAGCGATCCCTTGGTCATTTGAACCGATACGTCACCCGCCCCTTGGTCAGATCATAAGGCGACATCTCGACCAGCACTTTATCGCCGGCGAGCACGCGGATGCGGTTCTTGCGCATCTTGCCCGCGGTGTGGCCAATGATCTCGTGGCCGTTCTCCAATTGGATGCGAAACGTCGCGTTGGGCAGCAGCTCCAAGACGGTTCCGGCGAACTCCAGCAATTCCTCTTTCGCCATTCTCTCCTCATGATTCAACAAAGGCGCGCCGCTTATAGGGCGGCAGGCCTAGCCAGTCGATGGGCGCTGGAAACGAGCCTCGATCCGTCTTTCGAGACCTTTCCTGACCAGACGAAACTCCTCCAATACCCGCTCGCGTGGCCCTTCCCCCAGGGAGGGATCGAAAGTCGGCCAATATTCCACGCTGAGGCCCAGCTGCGGCACCAGCGCCAGGGCATGATGATGGGCCTCGGGGCTCAAGGAAACGATGAGCTCGAAGGGTCCTGCTTCGTTCTCCTCAAACCACGAGAGGGTTTTGGGCCGATGCAGGGAAAGATCGCCCCCGATTTCGTCCAAGACCGCCGCAGCCAAGGGATGGGTCCCTGCGCCCAGACGAACTCCCGCGCTGTCGACTTGAACCAGCGGCCCAAATCGCAGTCGCATCAATTCCGCCGCCATCGGCGACCGGATCGAATTGTGCGTGCAAACGAACAGCACCGCCCGAGCCAAGCCGCGGTCCGACACTTCGCCTAGCTCCGTACGTGCATAGCGCAGACGAGGGTAAACAGCCGCCGGGCGGTCTCCAGATCGAATGTGAAATGCGCAGCCAACGCCTCCATCAGCATTTCAGCCGCTTCATTGTGAAGGCCGCGTCGGCCCATATCGATCGCCTCGATTTGACTCGGCGTCGCGGCGCGGATGGCCCCCTGGTAGCTCTCGCAGATGAGCAGGTAGTCCTTGATGGTCTTGCGTAAGTTCGCCATTGGAAGCTGATGCACGCACAAGGGCGCACGCGCAGCGTCACCAACCTCGAAGACTAAGCGTCCATCCGAATGCGAGAGCCGGAGGAAGTATGGACCCCTTTCCTCCGACCCGAGCACGGTGAAGCTATTGCTCTCGTTCAGGTCGAACAGAGCAATCCGCCGCTCGTGTTCTGCGTTCGCAGACGCCGGCGCCAGCGACTGCTCGTCCAGTACTATCTCATCCAAACGGTGGCGCGTTTCGCTCATCGCGCCTTATCACGCCTCGTGATCGGGCCGGCGGGGCGTGCGCCAAGGTTCGCCCAAATCGAGCAACACCGCATCCAGACACTCTACTTCAAGCGCAATCTCGCCGCCCCCGGCCAAGGTGATGACCACTGTCCCACCTGGGGGCTCGGCAGCCTGCACAAAAGTGACCGAAAGCACCGCCGCTAAGGCATCATGTGCATCCTGGCGCACGTTGCGGCTCTTCACCCCCAACACGCTTTCAAACGAGAGCGCAGCCCGTACGCGCTCAAAGGGACCCTTTTCGCCTGCCGTCTCCCAGCGAAACCGGTTCATCAGCGCCACGAAACGGCGCGCCTTCGGATCGAACTTGAGTTCTCCTACCCGCACCAAAGCGTCCTGAACCGCGGCTGCGACGATCTCAAGGTCAGCGGCGTCTTCCGCCAAGAGTTTCAAATGCTGCGCCACTGCCCCGTTCACCCCTGCGAGCGTCACTCGCCGCTTTCTCGTACAACTTGTCCGCCGCACTGAGCGAGCTTCGCTTCCAGATTCTCAAACCCGCGGTCAAGATGGTAGACCCGGTTCACTTGCGTCTGCCCCTCGGCGGCGAGGCCAGCGATGACGAGGCTGACCGAAGCGCGCAGATCTGTCGCCATAACCGGCGCGCCGATCAGACGTTCGACGCCGGTGACCACCGCCTCGCTGCCATGAACGCTGATTTGCGCTCCCAGCCGCGCCAATTCCGGGGCATGCATGAACCGGTTCTCAAAAATAGTCTCGCGGATACGGGACTGGCCGTCCGCCAGGCACATGAGCGCCATGGCCTGCGCCTGCAGGTCGGTTGCAAAACCTGGGTACGGCTCGGTTTCGAAATCCACCGCCGATAGACGCCTGCCATTGCGCTTCACCCGCAACCCACGCGCCTCCGCCTCGATGCTGACGCCGGCGGCGCGCAGAAACTTCATCAGCGCGGCTTGGTGCTCGAAGCGCGCGCCCTGCAGCAATACCTCGCCTCCAGCAGCAGCGGCGGCGATGGCGTAGGTGCCGGTTTCGATGCGATCGGCTACGACTTTGTGCGTGGTTCCCTTGAGGCTGGAGACGCCCGCGATTCTGATCTCGCTTGAGCCGGCGCCTTCGACGCGCGCACCCATCGCGTTCAGGCACTCTGCGAGATCGGCGATCTCCGGCTCTCGCGCCACATTGCGCAGCACCGTATCGCCCTTCGCCAGCACCGCCGCCAGCATTGCATGTTCTGTGGCGCCGACCGACACAAACGGAAACTCGATCTCCGCTCCGCGAAGCCCCCGCAAGGCCGCCGCTTTGACGTAACCTTGTTCGATATGGACGTCTGCGCCCATCGCTTCGAACGCCTTTAAGTGCAAATCCACCGGACGCGCGCCGATCGCGCACCCTCCCGGCAGCGACACCGTGGCATGACCGACACGCGCCAATAGCGGGCCAAGCACATTGAAGGAGGCCCGCATCTTCCGCACCTGGTCATAGGGCGCGATCGTCGAGCTTATTTCCCTGGCATGCAGCCGGAGCGTGCGCGCCTCGCGTATCCAAGCAATTTCGACCCCGAGTGTGGCCAACAATTGCGCCATGAAGCGCGTGTCGGCGAGGTCGGGCATGTTTTCGAGCACGATCGGCTCAGCCGACAACAGCGCCGCCGCCTGCAATTTCAGGGCGGAGTTCTTGGCCCCGTAGATCGGGATGGTTCCGTGTAGGGGCGCGCCGCCCGTTATGGCGATCCGGTCCATATCTCGCTTTCGAACGCCCCCAGCGGCGGGGGTTATGGAGCGCGTCAGCGCGAGGCGCAAGGCGACGGGGAGCTTAGTCGTGCTGCTTTTTCTTCGGAGGCGGGGCCTTGCCGACGCTCTTAGCCGCCTTGCGGCGGGCAATGTTGCGCTTGAGCGCTTCGGCCAAGCGGACTTGACGATCCTGGCGGGGCGGCTGCTTCACTTCTCGTAAACTCCGTGTCGACCTGGATCGAGGTTGCCGCTAGGCTGCCCTCGGGGACGCGGGACCATGAGTGTAGAAGCGCAGCCTACGCACGCCTTTGCCCATTCCGGCAAATTCTTCGACGTATTGGGCCTGGCGCTCAAGAACGCGTTTCTCTCCATCATCAGCTTGACCCTTTATCGATTCTGGGCGCGCACGTCCATGCGGCGCAGGGTCTGGTCGCGCGTCTGGATCATGGGCGACCCGCTCGAGTACACCGGCAAGGCCGGCGAACTAGTGCGCGGATTCCTGATCGCGGTGCCAACCTTTTTCCTGCCCGCGGTGTTTGTTTTCTACGTTGCGCCATTCGCGTTGTCGCAGAGCGTCGCAGGATGGCTGCTGTTCGGCTTTTACGTCCTGAGCGTGCCCCTGATTGCGGCGGCGCGCTATTGGATGCGGCGATACCAGCTCTCAAGAACGCGCTGGCGCGGGATCAAGCTCGGACTCGCCGGATCGGGATGGTCGTTTGCATTCGCTAATTCCGGCTGGACACTCCTGCAAATCCTGTCCTTGGGATGGTTCACGCCGGCGGCGCGCATCAATCGCGCGCGGCTGCTGTGGTCGAATGCGCGCTTCGGCGATCAAGCCTTTGAGTTCATCGACGACGGCGAGAGCCCCCAGAAGGGAATGTGGTGGCCGTTCGCGCTTGGCTGGTTTGCGCTCCCGATCGCTTATATCGCCAGCCTTCTCGTCATGGTGTTCGGATACGCCATAATGATCGGCGGCGGCCCCCCGCCCAATCCGACCACCGCCCCGCTGGTCTTCGGGTTGCTCGCGCTCGGCGCCGTGGTCTTAATGTTTCTGCTGATGGTGTTCTTCTGGGCGCCTTATAATGCGGCGGCGATGAACCGGATTGCCTCGCTGATCTCCCTCGACGGCGCCCGCTTCAAACTGCGCGCCAAGACATTCTCGCTTTTCCTGGTCACGCTCGCCGGCGTCTTGATTTGGGTTCTCTCGCTTGGGTTTTTGGCGCCGTTGGCCGGCTTCCTCCAGGTGCGCTATATCATCGCCCGACTGGAAATCGTCGGCGAACCACGTTTTGCCGAAATTGGACAAAGCATCGTCGAAGCGCCGCGCGCGGGCGAAAGCCTGGGCGAGGCGTTCGATCTCGACATGGGCGTGGGGGTAATCTGATGGAGGCGCGCTATTCCGACGGCCGCGCCGCGATCACCATCGCCATCGACTGCGAACTCGGCCCCGAAGCGCTTACATTTGATTTGTCCAGCGGGCCACAAATTTGGACCTACGCCGATCTCGCCCGAACCGATGACGGGAACCGCAAGATCATCCTCAGGCGCAAGCTCGACAATGGCGAACGCTTGAACTTGGATTGGGATGCGCGGACTGCGCTGCGCTCGGCGGCGCCGCATCTTTTTCGTGCGCGCGCCCAGGGCGTCGAAAGCCTGCGGACGCTAGGCTTGGTGGTGGCGACCGCATGGTCGCTCGCCATCGCCTTTATCGTCGGCGTGCCGATGGCGGCGGGGCCGATCGCCGATGTCCTGCCGGCGCGGTATCGAACCCAAATCGCCTTGATCTCTTGGTCGCAGATCGAGGCTATCGGCCAAGTCTGCCACGACAGCGATGAGGCTCAGAAAATTCTTGACGATTTTACGCAACCTCTCATGGCGGCGTCCGGCGTACCCCAGCGCGAGGAGGTGTGGGTCACGATATTGTCCACCCAGGGCATACCCACTCCCTATCCAAACGCTTTCGCCTTGCCGGACAATTCAATCGTTGTGACCGACGACCTCATCGCCATGGCCGAGCATCCCGACGAACTCGCCGGCGTGCTCGCGCACGAGATCGCCCACATCGAGCACAATCACGTCATGAAGAATGTGATCCGCAGTATCGGTGCAGGCATCTTCTTCGACATCGTCTTCGGCGGCGCCGGCGCGGGCCAGGCAATCGCGATCGCCACCGTCAATTTGTCCGGCCTGCGTTTCAGTCGCGACGATGAGGCCGACGCCGACAAGCGCGGACTCGAGTATCTTGCCGCGGCCAAGATCGACGCGGCAGGGTTTGCGCGCCTGTTTCACCGGTTGGAGGCGCTTGTGAAGGATCTGGGCGGGGAGGCGCCCCTGCTGCTTTCAAGCCACCCCGCCAGCGCCGCGCGGGCGAGCGCCGCCGAGGCTCAGGCCGGCCGCGGCGATGCGCCTGCGTTGAGCGACCGCGACTGGCGCATCGTGCGGCAGGCTTGCGGCGGCGACCCCGGTCCCGCGCCGGCTGGTTGAAGCATTCGCCCAGTCGCGGGCTTCCCAGCCAAGCCGGCGCAGGTTAGAAGCCCCGCTTCGTCGGCCGCCGCGGTAGCTCAGTGGTAGAGCGCACCCTTGGTAAGGGTGAGGTCGAGAGTTCAATCCTCTCCCGTGGCACCA
>CADEEA010000041.1:0-2085 GCA_902826245.1 uncultured Alphaproteobacteria bacterium
CGGCGCATGTCGCTGACCGACCTCAGCGAAAAGGTTGGCGTAACGCTGGCCAATCTCTCGATCCTGAAAACTGGCAAGGCCAAGGCGATCCGTTTCTCGACGCTGAACGCGCTCTGCCGCGTGCTGCAATGCCAGCCGGGTGAGCTGCTGGGCTACGAGCCCAGCGCCGAAGACGCCGAACTGGAAGCGGCGGACAAGGCGGCGGAATAGCGGACTACATACGACGCGAACGTGATCGCGCCGATCAGCGCCGCCGCGATGGCGCAAACGAGAACCGCGGCCGCGGCGATATCCTTGGCGCGCTTCACCGAGGGGTGAAACTCCGGCGACACCACATCGCACAGATGCTCGAACGCGGTGTTGATGGCTTCCGCGAGCCATACCAAAGAGATCGCCGCGATCAGCCAGCGCCAGTCGTTGGCGCTGACATCGAACACAAAGCCGGCAACGACCACGGCGGCGCTCGCGATCAGATGCAGCCAGGCATTGTGCTGCGTGCGCAGCATGAAGGCAAAGCCCGCGAAGGCGTGGGCAAAGCTCTTGAGCCGCGCGGCGATGGAGAAACGCATGTGGCCGAACTCCAGGCGCTCGCTTTCACTATACCAGCAGAACACGGCGCGCGCGTCCTCCTTGTTGACCTGTGCGGTCGAAAAAAACTGGCGGAGTTTCTCCGCTTTGCCCCTTGCAAACAGCGAAGGGCGGGGACGCGGTCGTCACGCGCCATAAAGCGCTGCTTTCGCAGCGCGGAAAAAGACGCGAACGCTCGCGTCCCCGTGGTCTTGCTCGCCGGGCGACCGGACTGGAGTTCTTTCACTCCGCGAGGCGTACCCCGGCGGCGTGCGGGTCGCGCCGTTCACGCGATCCCCGGAACTTCCCGCGCTTCATTTTCTCGCGCGAGCCCTCACGCTGGCCACACCGCCAATCGCATCGAACCGAACAGGATATCCGACTGCCCTTCATGCGCTGGCGATGGGGCATCATAAGCGCTCCTGGAATGGTGTAGGATAGATTTTTGCACTTTGGCGTCCGGCGTGCGCCCGGGAACACAATGCGCGCGCTCATTCAGTCCGCGCAACCGCCGCCCGCTGCATCTCAAACAGCGCCCCGCACCCATGCTTCGCCAGCCGGATCAGCTCCGCGAATTCCTCGTCCGAGAACGGGCGTTTTTCCCCGGTGGCCTGTACCTCGATCAGGCGTCCATCGCCGGCGAGCACGAAATTGGCGTCCACCTCGGCGCCGGAATCTTCCGGATAGTCGAGATCGAGCACGGCGGCGCTTTCGAACACGCCGCACGAGATCGCCGCCACCTGGCCGGTGATTGGGTTCGCTTTGATCACCTTTTCATCGAGCAGATATTTGCATGCGCGCGCCAGCGCCACCCAGGCGCCGGTGATGGCGGCGGTGCGGGTGCCGCCGTCGGCCTGGATCACGTCGCAATCGAGCGTGATGGTGCGGTCGCCCAGCGCTTTCAAATCGACCACCGAGCGCAGCGCACGCCCGATCAGGCGCTGGATTTCCTGGGTGCGCCCGCTCTGTTTGCCCTGCGCCGCCTCGCGGCGTCCGCGGGTGTGAGTAGCGCGCGGCAGCATGCCGTATTCGCCGGTAACCCAGCCCTTGCCCTGCCCTTTGAGCCAAGGCGGCACGCCCTGCTCCACGCTCGCGGTGCAGAGCACATGGGTGGCGCCGAACTTGGCCAGGCACGAGCCCTCGGCGTAGCGGGAAACCTGGGTTTCCAGACTTATTTCGCGCAATTGGTCGGGGGAACGGCCGGACGGGCGCATTGGGTCTCCTGGGTTCTTTAGCTTGCGTAATAGGTTTGTTTGGTCAATTTCGCTACACTGACCGTAATTCGTCCAAACATTCCTATGGGGTTGGCGACGGCCATGACGCAAAATCGGGCGCAAGTCGAGGCTGGATGTTTGGACGACTCGGCCTAAAAGGCCATAGGCTTCTATAGCATTGTTTGGTCTTGTTGGCCTAATAACGAATAACAAACATATGCGCGCGACCCACAACCCCTACAATCCCGGCGCTGGGGTCCCTCCCCGCGAGCTCGCCGGCCGCGACGACCTGATCGAGCAGGCC
>CADEEA010000041.1:2185-19752 GCA_902826245.1 uncultured Alphaproteobacteria bacterium
CGCTGGGGTCCCTCCCCGCGAGCTCGCCGGCCGCGACGACCTGATCGAGCAGGCCCGCGTCGCCATCGTCCGCGCCAAGGACGGACGGCCGGCAAAGAGCCTGATCATGCTGGGCCTGCGCGGGGTCGGAAAAACTGTCCTGCTCAACGCGTTCGAAGCGATCGCGGAAGAAAACGGGTGCCAAACCGCGCTGCTGGAGATCGACCCGGAAAAATCTCTCGCCCAACAGCTTGCGCCGCAATTGCAGCACGTGCTGCACCGGCTCGACCGGCTGAAGAAGACCAGCTCCGATCTGCAGCGCGCGTTCAATTCGCTGCGCGCCTTCGCCAGCATGTTCAAGGCCAGCGTTGGCGATGTCGATTTCAGTCTTGCCGGCTCACCGGCCACTGGCGATCTCGCCATCGATCTCACCGATCTGTTTGTCGCCATTGGCGACGCCGCAAAGAAGCGCGGCGCGGCGATCGTTCTGCTTGTCGATGAGATTCAGTATCTGCAGAAGGGCGACCTCTCGGCGCTAATCATGGCGCTGCACAAAATCTCGCAACGACAATTGCCGTTGTTGTTGTTCGGCGCGGGCCTGCCGCAGCTGGCGAAGCTCGCAGGCGACGCCAAATCCTACGCTGAGCGCCTGTTCGACTACCCTCCGATCGGCCCGCTCGATCCCAAGAGCGCGCGCCATGCGCTCGCCGCTCCGGCGTTGCGGGAAGATGTCGAATATGAAACCGCAGCGCTCGATTATGTGATCGATCAGACCGGGCGATATCCGTTCTTCTTGCAGGTCTGGGGGTCGCACTGCTGGGACGAGGCTGGAAACTCGCCAATCACGCTTGCGGACGCAAAAGCCGCGACGAAAGCCGCCATCGCCGCGCTTGACGAAGGCATCTTCAAGGTGCGGCTTGCGCGTCTCACGGATCGGCAGAAGGCGTACGCCCGGGCGATGGCCGAGTTCGGAGCCGAGCCCGTGAATTCGTCCGACATCGCCAATTCAATGAATCTGAGCCTGAGCCAGGCGGCGCCGATCCGCGATGAATTGATCAAAAAGGGCATGGCCTACTCGCCGGAACGCGGCCTCGTGGGCTTTACAGTACCTAAGTTCGACGAATTCATGCGCCGCGCCATCCCAGCGACTGTGGCCAAGCGGAAGGCAAAAGCATGATCGCGCACTTCTCCGTTGCCGTTTGCGTCGCTACCTAACCAGCGCTGATGACCTCCCCTCCCACTCCCGCCGACCTTTCAACGCTTGACGCCAGAGCACGCGAGATTTTTCGCGAAATCGTTGAGGCGTATCTCGCGACCGGCGAGCCGGTCGGCTCGCGGACGCTTTCGAAAATAGGCGGCAGCTCGCTCTCGCCGGCCTCAATCCGCAACACCATGGCTGATCTCTCGGCGCTGGGCTTGCTGGAGGCGCCCCACGCCATGGCTGGGCGCATGCCCTCGCAGATCGGGCTGCGGTTCTTCGTCGACAGCCTGCTGCAACTCGGCGACGTCGCCGAGGAAGAAAAGCGTGAGATTGATGCGCGCATCGCGCGCGCTGGAACAAACCCGCAAGACGTGATGGGCGCGGCTTCCGACCTGCTCTCGGGTTTGGCGGGCGGCGCCGGCCTTGTGGTGACGCCGGAGCGCGACGCGCCGGTGCGTCACGCCGAGATCGTGGCCATCGGACCGGGCCAAGCGCTGTTGGTGTTGGTGTTCGAGGATAACCAGGTCGAGAATCGCATCATCACCACCCCCCCGGACCTGCCGGCAGGCGCGCTGGTGGAGGCCGCAAATTACCTCAACGCCCGCTTCAAGGGTCGAACCCTCGCCGAAGCTCGCGCGGCCGCCTCGAGCGCATTGGCCCATGATCGCGTCGCCCTGGACGAGGCCGCGGCCAAGCTCGTGGAACAGGGGCTGGTGGAATGGTCTGGAGAAGACCCTACCCTGGGGCGCGCCCTGATCGTGCGCGGGCGGGCCAATTTGTTGCAGGACCAGCAAGCGCTGGCGGACCTGGAGCGCGCCCGCCGGCTGTTTGACGACCTGGAAAAAACCCGCGAACTCATCCAGGTGCTGGATCTGGCCAAGGCTGGAGAAAGCGTTCGGGTATTCATTGGCTCGGAGAATTCCTTGTTTTCTCTGTCGGGTTCCAGCTTGATCGTGGCCCCCTATATGAACGCGGAGCGGCGGGTCGTTGGCGCGTTGGGCGTGATCGGACCGACGCGGCTGAATTACGCCCGGGTGATCCCGGTTGTGGACTATACAGCGCGCATCGTCGGCAAGGTGCTCGACGGGCGTGGCGGCGAACGATGAGGAAGAGGATGGCGAACGAACCCAATCAGCAGCCGGCCGCCGAGAACGGCGAAGCGCCCGCGGGCGCGGCCGAACCGACACTCGACGCGGCGAGTTTCGAGGTGGAGCTCGCTAAAGCACGCGACGAATTGTTGCGCGCGCTCGCCGAGGTCGAAAACACACGCCGCCGCGCCGAGCGGCAAGCCCAAGACGCCCGCGCCTATGCGATCGATCGATTTGCGCGCGACTTGCTGCCCGTGGCTGACACCCTCACGCGAGCTCTGGACGCTGCGCCGCCGAACTGGCGGGAGACCGGCGACGACACCATGCGCAATTTGCTCACCGGCCTGGAGCTTACCGAACGAGCGATGGTCGATGCGTTTGGGCGTCACGGCCTGCGCCGCGTCGGCGCCGTCGGAGAGGCGTTCGACCCGAATTTGCACCAGGCTGTGGCGCAGACACCCTCGGACCAACCTGCGGGATCGGTGTTGGTGGTCATGCAGCCGGGTTACGTGCTTGGCGATCGCACCCTGCGCGCCGCGATGGTGTCGGTCTCAGCCGGGCCAGGCGGGGCGCCGCAGCGGGTGGATATCAAGGTCTAACCGCTAGGCGCCCAACTGGCTTTTTCCCGCTGGCCGATCCCTTTCCGCCTGAATTCGCTTTTAGGCTGCCTCATGCCCGCTAAACCAGGGCCAGTTTTGCACAGGAGAATCCTTATGCGCGCACGTTGGGTGGTTGGGGTGGCGAGCGCGGCTCTGCTTGTATTCAGTCTCCCGATCGCCGCCCGCGCGCAGATGGCCGACGTCCCCGGCGACGCCTCGACGGAATCGCGCTTGCCCCTCGAAGGCGTCGATGGCGAGATCGGCCCTGAGGCGGACGCTGACTGGTACAGGTTCCGGGTCGATTCCGGACAACGTTATCACTTCACGTTGAATGCCGTGAACGCCGAAGACGGCACAGGCCTGGACCCGACGCTTGCCCTCTACGACGCTCAGGGAAACCAGATCGCCTTCAACGATGATGCCGCCGATCTCAACTCGGCGCTCAACTACATCCCAAGCACCTCGAGCGACATATTCGTGGAAGCGCGCGGCTTTGGCGAAACCAGCGTAGGCAGGTACGAATTGCGTGTTGCGGCGTCGGAGGCGCCTGCCGATGATTTCGGCAATGATTCATCGAGCCGCGAGCGCATCGCCCCCGGTCGAGCGCGCGCGGGCGCCATCGATTACGAGGGCGACGTGGATTGGTTCCGCATTTCGGTGCGCAGCGGACAACGTTATCGCATCGCCTTGGATGGCGGCGAAGAGGAAGGGCGCTTGGGCGATCCGGTGCTCCGTCTGATCGATCGCGATGGCGCCGAAATCGCCTCAAACGACGACAGCGAGAGCGGCCTCAACTCGGCGCTTGACTACGTGCCAGGGGAATCAGCGGAGCTCTTTGTTGAGGCCGCGGGGTTCGGCGGCGAACAGCTGGGAGCCTACACGCTCAGTGTTACCGCCGAGCCACTCCCGGTCGATGAGGCCGCGCCCGGAGCGAGCACACGCGCGCGCCTAGCCTTGGGGCAAAACGTCAACTCAGAGATCGCATATCCAAACGACAGCGATTGGTATCGGGTCCGCCTTGCGGAAGGCCAGGCCTATCGCTTCACTCTGGCAGGGAACGGTGACGCGCCTTTGTCTGACCCGATCTTGCGCGTGCGCAATTCCGCTGGCGAGGAGCTCGCCTTGGATGACGACGGCGGCGATGGCCTCAATTCCTATCTTGAGTTCGTCGCCCCGAGCGCGGGCACATATTTCCTCGATGTGCGCTCGTTCAGCGATGGCGAGACCGGTGGCTACACGCTTGCAGCGGCCGAGGGAGACATCCCCCAAAACGCATCAACCGACGCTACCCTGGCGGCCTCAGGCGATTACCGAGAAGGCAGGCTTGGCGCCGCAGGGGATCACGATTGGTATCGCCTGGACCTGGCTGAAGCGCAAAGCGTGCGCATTGCGCTCGATGCCTCCGAGGGCGCGGATTCTGTTGGCGATCCGATGGTCGTTGTGTACGGGCCCGATGGCGCTGAGCTTGCTCGCGACGACGATGGCGGCGCTGGGCTCAATGCCTGGCTCGAATTCCAAGCCAGCGCAGCTGGCGTCTATTTTGTGGAAGCGCGCGGCTTCTCTGACGATGCGATTGGCCGATACACGATCTCGATCACCGATGGCGAAATCGGCGGCGACGCCGATTCCGCAGAGCAACTTTCACCAGGGCCCGAAGGCCGGCTCAGTTCAGTCGGCGCGTCAGGCGATGTCGATTGGTTTGCGGTAAGCATGGTCGAAGGCAGGCCCTACAGATTTGCGCTCGCGGGCAGCGATCCCGACCCGTTGGCCAATCCCCTCTTGGTGATCTACGACGCCGAGGGCAACGAGGTCGCCCGCGACGATGACGGCGGGCCGGGCCATGCCTCAAGCATCACCTTCATGCCGCTCGCCAGCGGCGTCTATTATGCGGCGGCATCAGCGGCCGGCGATGAAGGCGGCGCCGGCCGCTACTGGCTGCACGTGGCGGACAACGATGTCCCCGCTGGCGGCGAGACCGACGAAACCCTCGACGCCGCTTCCGACGAACGGCTGAGCCGCATCGACATGCCAGGTGACCTCGATAGCTACCGGGTCGAATTGGAGGCTGGCGTCGCCTACGCGATCGAAGCGGTGGGCGCCGGCGAATATCCCCTGGCCGACCCGTTCGTCGCCATCCTCGACAGCGAGGGGGAGCGGGTCGCCTCCGATGACGACAGCGGCGCGGGAACTGACGCGCGCGCGCGCTTCACCCCAGAGGCCGGCGGCGCCTTCGTTGTGCAGGTGAGCGGCCTGAGCGGGTCAACCGGCTGGTACCAGGTCAAGATTCGGCGGCGTTGAGGTTTCTTAGGCGACGCCGTGTCGGCGGAACCAGGCGAGACAGCGCGCCCAACCGTCCGCAGCGGCCTCGGCATTGTAGCTTTCGCGATAGTCCGCGTGAAAGCCGTGGGCCACGTTCGGGTAGACCAAAATTTCCGATTGGGACGGGTTGCCGGGCGTCTGTAACGCTGCCCGCATAGCCTCCACGCTTTCGAGAGGAATGCCACGATCGTTCTGCGCGTAGAGCCCGAGCACCGGAGTGCGCAGCTCGGCCGCGATATCGATCGGCCATGGCCGCTGCTCGCCGGCGCCGAAGCCGCCCGGCTGTGGCGTAACCAGCCTGCCGTACCAAGCGACGCCGGCCTTGATCCGAGCAAAACGCGCCGCCGCCATCCACACGACGCTACCGCCCCAACAGAAGCCGGTGATCCCGAAGCCGCTGTCGTTGATGAAGCGCTGCCGTGCGAGCCAGCCGAGCGCCCCTTCGGTATCGCCCATCACTTGCTCGTGCGTGGCTGCGCCGACGATTTCGCGGATCGCAGCCATATCTGTCAGCGGTGCGGGATCGCCAGCGCGGTCGAAATAATCGGGAGCGAGCGCGACATAGCCTTCGCGCGCGAACCTGCGGCAGACGTCCTTTATGTAGTCGTGGATGCCAAATATCTCGTTGACGACGATGATCGCGCGACGACGCCCCGGCTCGCGTGGCCTGGCGAGAAAGGCTGGCAATTGGAAACCGCCTGCGCCCGAAAAATGCAGGTCCTCGGTGATCAGCTCCTCGCTCGAAGTCGTCACCGGACTCGCGCAGGAGGACACGGCCACCGCCGCATAACCGCTCATGAAAAGCGACGCCGCAATCGTCCGCCGCGATGGAGGCAAGTTCCCGTCCGGCGTATCCAGGCGCATGATGAGCCCTCCTTGGCTGATCTCACATCCTAAATCGGAACCGTGACCCGCCGCAAAGTGAGATTGAGTCGACCACCCTTCGCCAGCAAGGACGACGTGCCGTTGAGGATGCGATCAACACCGTGATAGGCGCGCCGGCTCGCGCCGCTGAGCATGCATACATCGCCCGATGCGAGCCGCACGCTGCGTGTGGGGTCCGATCGAACGACGCCGCCGATACGAAAGATGGCGGTGTCGCCAAGGGAAACGGAGAGTACCGGCGCGTCCCAGGCTTCCTCGTCGCTATCCACGTGGAGCCCCATACGAGCATCGCCCTCGTAGAGGTTGACGAGGCAAGCCTCCGGCGGAGCGGCGTAGCCGGTCAGTTCGCGCCAGAGCCCCAGCAGGCGCTCAGGGATTTCTGGCCATGCGCGCCCGGTTTCCGGATGTGTGGGCTGATAGCGATAGCCGCGCTCCTTGTCGGTCACCCAGCCCAGGGGGCCAAAATTGCTCATCCGCACCCGCATCGGCTGACCCGATTTCGGCATGCGCGGTATGTAGAGGGGCCCCGCCTTGAGGCGAGCGAACACTTCGTCGCGCAGCGCCTCCTGCTCTGCCCGGCCGAGCAGACCCGGCCAGAGGCGGAAGCCATCAAGATAATGGCCGCTCATGTTTCGGGTCCTGCATCAGTTCGGTTTCATTTTTGTTCCCAACGCTGGCGGCTGAGCTACGCCTTAGGGACTATGCCCCTGCGACGAATGCGGTTAGCAGGCCTCGGGAGACTTGCAGGTCGCCGACGATACACCACATGAACCCTGAACTCGCGGCCCGGATGCTTGTATGGGGGCTCTGGGCAGGCCAGTTCGTAATAGGAACTTAACGGAACAGGACGCGCGCTTCGGGGACGCCAAACCGGGTCCATCGGCTGAAGGGCGCGCCGCTGAGAAGGAATGAGGACGTAAGATGGGCAGAGTAATCGGAATCGACCTGGGCACGACCAATTCGTGCGTTGCCGTTATGGAAGCGGGACAGCCAAAGGTCATAGTCAATGCCGAGGGTTCGAACACCACCCCTTCGGTGGTTGCGTTCAACGAAGCCGGCGAGCGCCTGATCGGCGTTCAGGCGGTACGCCAAGCGGTCACCAATCCCAGCCATACCTACCATTCCGTCAAGCGCTTGATCGGCCGCTCCCATGACGACCCCATCGCTAAGAAGGACGCAGACCTCGTCCCCTACAAGATCGTGCGCGGCCCCAATGGCGACGCCTGGATCGAAGGCCGCGACAAGAAATATGCGCCCTCGGAAATCTCGGCGTTCGTGCTGCAGAAGATGAAGCAGACGGCGGAGGATTATCTGGGCGAGACCGTAACCCAGGCCGTCATCACTGTTCCCGCCTATTTCAACGACGCCCAGCGCCAAGCCACCAAGGACGCCGGCCGCATCGCCGGCCTCGAAGTCCTGCGCATCATCAACGAGCCGACCGCGGCGGCGCTCGCCTACGGCCTCGACAAGACCGGCCAGAACAAGACCATCGCCGTGTACGATCTCGGCGGCGGCACTTTCGACGTCTCGATCTTGGAAATCGGCGACGGCGTGTTCGAGGTGCGCTCCACCAATGGCGATACGTTCTTGGGTGGCGAGGATTTCGACATGCGGATCCTCAATTACATCGCCGATGAGTTCAAGAAACAAAACGGGATAGATTTGCGCCAAGACAAACTGGCGCTGCAGCGGCTTAAGGAAGTCTCCGAACAAGCCAAGAAAGAATTGTCCAGCCGCACCGATTTCGACATCAGCGTGCCGTTCATCACCGCCAACGCCAGCGGGCCTGTGCACCTCAACATGAAGTTGACGCGCGCCAAGTTCGAAAGCTTGGTTGACGATCTAGTTCAACGCACGCTCGGGCCATGCGCGGCGGCGCTGAAAGATGCGGGCCTCTCGAAGAGCGACATCAAGGAAGTCGTTCTGGTCGGCGGCATGACGCGCATGCCGAAAATCCAGCAGATCGTGAAGGAATTCTTCGGCCGCGAACCGCACAAGGGCGTCAACCCGGACGAAGTCGTCGCCGTGGGCGCGGCGATCCAGGCGGGCGTGCTGCAAGGCGACGTCAAGAACGTCGTGCTGCTTGATGTCACCCCGCTCTCGCTCGGCATCGAGACGCTTGGCGGCGTGTTCACGCGCCTGATCGAGCGCAACACGACCATCCCCACCAAGAAGAGCCAAGTCTTCTCCACCGCCGAGGACAACCAAAGCGCGGTCACCATCCGTGTGTTCCAGGGCGAGCGCGAAATGGCGGCCGACAACCGCCCGCTCGGCCAGTTCGACCTTGTCGGCATCCCTTCTGCACCGCGCGGCATGCCCCAGATCGAGGTGACTTTCGACATCGACGCCAACGGCATTGTTTCAGTCGGCGCGAAGGACAAGGCTACCAACAAAGAGCAGAGCATGCGCATCCAGCCTTCGGGCGGGCTCTCGGAGGGCGACATCCAGCGCATGGTGCGCGAAGCCGAGGAGCATGCGGGCGAAGACAAAGAACGGCGCACGCTTGCGGAAGCCAAGAACCAGGGCGAAGCCCTGCTCCACGCGACCGACCGTCAGCTCAAAGAAAACGGCGACAAAATCCCCGCCGGCGACAAGCAGGCGATCGAAGCGGCGATGGCCACGCTACGCGCTTCGCTCGACAGCGATGATCCCGGGACCATCGCGTCCAACACGCAAGCGCTGGTGCAGGCCTCGATGAAAATTGGCGAGGCGCTCTATGGCGGCAAGGGCGCGCCAGGCGGCGATGGCGGCGGCGGCGGCGCTCAGGACGGCGTCGTTGACGCCGAGTTCGAAGAAGTCGACGGCAAGAAGCGCGCTTGAAGGCCGGGAGTTGATCATGCGGCCGGATAAACGCGCATGACCGAGCGGGATTATTACGAAATCCTCGGCGTTCCGAAAAACGCTGACGCGAACACGATCAAGTCCGCGTTTCGGAAGCTCGCGATGAAACTGCACCCGGACCAGAACCCCGGCTGCAAAGTTTCCGAGGAGAAGTTCAAGGAGCTCGGCGAGGCCTATTCGGTGCTCTCCGATCCCGAGAAGCGCGCGCAATACGATCGATTCGGCAAGGCTGCATTTCAGAACAGTGCTGGCGGCCCTGGCGGCGCTGGGGGCTTCACCGACTTTTCGGACCTCTTCAACGAGATCTTCGGCGGCGGCTTCGAAGAGATGTTTTCGGGCGGCAGACGCGGCCCCCGCAACGGGCCCGAGCGCGGCGCCGACCTTCGTTACGATGTCGAGATAACGCTCGAACAAGCATTCCGCGGCATGGAGCGTGAAATCCTGGTGCCGCGCGCGCAAGCCTGTGAGCCTTGCGGCGGCAGCGGCTCCGAGGGCCGCGCACCGCTGCAGACCTGCACAACCTGCCAGGGCGCGGGCCAGGTACGCGCGAGCCAAGGCATGTTCCGTATCGTGCGCACCTGCCCCGCATGTAACGGCCGCGGCCAATCAATCAAAACACCTTGCCGCACCTGCGCCGGGCGCGGCTTAGTCCAGAAGGAACGCACCTTGGCGGTGAAGATCCCCGCTGGCGTTGAAGACGGCACCCGCATCCGTTTGGCAGGCGAAGGCGATGGCGGCGCGCGCGGCGGCCCGCCTGGGGACCTTTACCTCTTCCTCTCCGTAAAGCCTCATCAGCTATTCGAGCGCGAGGGCGCGGATCTCTTCTGCCGCGCCCCTGCCCCGATGTGGAAGGCCGCACTCGGTGGAGACATGGAGATCCCCACCATTGACGGCGAACGCGCGAAGGTGACGATCCCGCCAGGCGCGCAAAGCGGGCGCCGCTTCCGCATCAAGGGCAAAGGCATGACGCACCTCCGCTCGCCCGCGCGGGGCGATCTTCACGTCGAGCTGCAGGTGGAGACGCCCGTGAACCTCACGCCGAAGCAGCGAAAGCTCCTGGAGGAATTCGCGAAGGATTGCGGCACGGAGGCGCATCCGCAGACGCAAGGCTTTTTCGACACCGTGAAGCGTTTCTTCGAGGCCGGGGAAAGCGCTTCGCGCTAGCTTGCGGGCGCTGCGGCGCCGGTCCATGAGATGAGCCCATGACAACCTCCATCGCCATCGCCGGCGCTGCCGGCCGCATGGGCAAAGCGCTGGTTCGCGCCGCATCCGATGATGCACGCTTCACCATTGTCGGCGTAACTGAGAGGCCGGGCGCGAGCGCACTGGGCGTCGATGTCGGCATCCTGTCGGGCTTGCCTGCATCGGGGATCAGTGCGGTCGAGGAAGTTCATGCGGCAGCCGCAAACGCCGACATTTGGATCGACTTCACCACGCCTTCAGCGACGCTCCTGGCGCTGGAAGGCCTGCGGGAAACCAGCGTACGGGCGGCAATCATCGGCACGACGGGATTGAGCCCCGAGCAGGAAGGCCAAGTCGCCGCGGCCGGCAAGCGCATCGCCATCGTGCGCTCCAAGAATTTCAGCCTTGGCGTGAATTTGCTAGCGGCCTTGGTGCGCCAGGCGGCGCAGCGCCTTGGTCCCGAATGGGACATAGAAATCTCGGAGACCCATCATCGCCGCAAGGTCGACGCGCCGTCAGGCACCGCGCTGATGCTCGGCGAGGCGGCCGCCGAGGGCCGCAAAGTCCCGCTGGCGACAAATCGGCTGCCTCCGCACGATGGCGTCACAACCGCCCGCGCGGCCGGCGGCATAGGTTTCTCTGTTCGTCGCGGCGGCGGCGTGATCGGCGACCACGAGGTTCACTTCCTCTCGGAGCGCGAGTGCATAACGCTTTCGCATCAGGCGCTAGACCGCGCGCTGTTCGCTGACGGCGCGCTGGCGGCAGCGCTTTGGGCGGCCGACAAGCCCGCCGGGCTTTATTCTATGAGCGATGTGCTTGGGCTTTAACTGCCCCTCTTGGCATGAGCGAGCGCGGCGCTCAGCGCTGCGGCAAAACTCGCGCGTTCGCTGGGCGCGAGAAACGCGGCAAGGCGGATGTACCCGCTTCCCGCATGGACGCGTACGCCGTCGCCGCCGCTTTCAATGCGCGCCCAATGCGCCTCCGAGCCATCTTGGTCCCTCGCGACGACGTAGACGCAATCGCGCGCCACGCGCACGTGCTGCTCGGCCCTGCCCTCGCGATAATTGGTGCGGAATGCCAGCCAAATCGCCAACACGTCCAGTCCAAGGAAACCTGCCACCGGATAGGCGCCGCCGATCCAAAACACGCTCGCCACCGCCAGGTTGACTGCAACCAGCGCCGCCAGCATGAGACGAAATGCCAAACCGCTGAGGCTGCGGTGCGAGCGTAGCACTGCGTCCATGCAAAGCTTGCCCTCGAAGCTCGGCGGAATAATCAGGCGTTCCCAACGGGTCGGCATGAACCTAAATCTAAGAGCAGGTTCGCGCTCGAACCAGCGGAAATCCCATGGCCAAGAGACTGACCAAAGCCAAAGTCGCAGAGCTTTACGGGCGCCTCGCAAACCAGCGCCCCGATCCGCGCACTGAATTGGCGTTCAGCAATCCCTTCACCTTACTGGTGGCGGTGGTGCTGTCCGCCCAGGCCACCGACAAAAGCGTAAACCAGGCGACGAAAGGGCTGTTTGCGATCGCCGACACGCCGGCGAAAATGCTGGCCCTCGGCGAAGCAGGCGTGGCCGAGCACATCAAGACCATCGGCTTGTGGCGCAACAAGGCGAAGAATGTCGTGGCGCTTTCGCAGATGTTGATTGCGCACCACGCCGGAGAAGTTCCGCGGCGCCGCGAAGCGCTTGAGGCGCTGCCCGGCGTTGGGCGTAAAACTGCGAATGTCGTGCTCATGGAGGTCTTCGACGAGCCGACGATCGCGGTGGACACACACGTTTTTCGCGTCGCCAATCGCACCGGGCTAGCGGAGGGCGACAAACCCGATGTCGTCGAAGGGCAGTTGATGGAGACCACGCCGCAATCGTATTTGCGCGGCGCCCACCATTGGCTGATCCTACACGGACGCTATACCTGCCTCGCGCGCAAGCCGGAATGCCCGCGTTGCATCCTCGCCGACCTTTGCCTCTATGAGCCTAAGACCCGGGCAATCGCGGCGACAAAGAAATCGGCGCCCTCGGGCGCGAAATCCAAGAAGAGGTAAGGTTCGATGGCCTCAATTTCGATGACGCGCCAGCGTCCCTCATCGCCAAGCACGACATCGACGCGGACATAGAGCAGATCTTTAGGTGCGAACGCGAGCGCCGACTCGGCCGCTTCCCGCGCAGCCGCGGGCGCCGACTCGGCGAAGAACCTTGTCTTTCCGGGAATATTCGCAAGCCAGCCGCCAGCGGCGGGGACTTTGCGTATTGCATGCGAAAACACGCCGCCGAACCAGATCAGCGAGCGTTCGCCCTCCGTTTCGATGCCGCTGAGATACGGTTGGATCATCGCCGCGCCACGAGGGCCTGCGATTAGGTCCGCTTCGCTCCACGCATTACGCTTCAAACGTAGTGTTTCGATCGAGCCCGCGCCAACCTGCGGCTTCACCACGATCTCGGATGCATCGAGCGTATCGAAGGCTTGGGCAACGGCGCGGGCGTCGGCGCGCTCGACCCAAAGCGTTTCGATTGCCGCGGCTCCCAAATCCTTGAGATAGGTTTTTTGCGAATTCCAGCCGATGACATCGGCGCGATTCCAGATTCGCAAGCCTGCGCGTTCGTGGGCCGCAATGGTTTTCACGAACTCGTCTGAGCGCGCAGTGTAGTCCCAACACGAACGAACAATCGCGCCGTCGAAGCCGCGCGCCGGCAAGTCCGGCTCATCCCAGAAGCTTGTCTCGAATGCGATCCCTCGCGCCTTCCCTGCCGCCGCCACCAGATCGCGGTCCTTGCGCTCAAGCACAGGCGTGTCGCCGGCCTCTATCGGCGCGCCGCGGTAAGTTCGCCCAGTCAGGTACGCGACGCGCGCCATCAGCGCGCTTCCGCTACACAGGCATCCAAGTCCGGCGCGCTGGCCCCGGCGCGGCGGGCGCTTGGGTGAGCTTCGGCGAGGCGCAGCGTGTTTTGGGAGTCGCGCTGGAACAACAACAGCAACCCGCATTGCTCGAAGCGATAGGTGAGCGCAGCGCCGGCGCCGTCGCGGCGCGCTATGGCGGGCTCGCCCAGCGCACGTCGAACCTCCTCTTCGCTCGGCGCATTGGCGCCGCCCGCGGCAGCCAGGAGTTGAGCCGTTCGAGACCGCGGCGGCGGCGAAACCGCCGCAGGCTGCGCCGATTGCCCCAACGGCGCGTCCGGCATTGGCGCGGTCGCGCATGCAGCAACAGCCAGGGCAATGAAAAATCCGAAGAATCGCATAGCCCGCACCATGCCTTCGCCAAATGCAGCCGGCAACGCTTGCCTCGCCGCGCCCAGCGCGGTTTAAGGCAACACGATTTTCCAGGAAATTTCATGACTTCCAAATACGACGTGGTCGCGGTCGGGAACGCCATCATCGACCTCATTCAAGCGGTGCCGGACGAATTCCTGGCCGAGGAAGGCATCCCCAAGGATGCGACCAGCCTGATCGACGAGGCGCGCGCCGCGCACCTGACGTCGAGACTCTCCAACGCCGTGATGGCTGCGGGCGGCTCCGCTGCGAACACAATGACAGGCGTCGCGAGTTTCGGCGGCAAGGCAGGTTTCATCGGTAAGGTCGCCGACGATGAACTTGGCGCGCGTTTCACCGAGGCGTTCCGCGCGGCCGGGGTCACCTTCAGCACCCCGCCCCGTCCTGCACCACCCAGCACCGCCCGCTCCATCATCGCGGTGACGCCGGACGGCCATCGTTCGATGAACACGTTCCTCGGCGCCTCGACGCTGCTGGCCCCGCCCGACATTGACGCCGACCTGATCCTCGCAGGCGAAACGCTCTTCCTCGAGGGCTATCTGTTCGATCGCGACGATGCGAAGGCGGCGTTCGTGCATGCCGCGGAAATCGCGCGCGGCGGCGGGCGCAAGGTGGCGCTGACGCTGTCGGACAAATTCTGCGTCGACCGTCACCGCGAGAGCTTCAGACATTTGGCGGCGGGTCACGTCGACCTATTGTTTGCCAACGAGGCCGAGATCTTGTCGCTGTACGAATGCGACGATCTCGCCACCGCTATCGACGCCGCAAAGCGCGCCTGCCCTGTCGTGGTGGTTACCCGCTCGGCCGCGGGATCTTTGATCACCGTCGCAGATGAGACAATCAAAGTCGCCGCAGAGCCGGTGAAGCATGTCGTCGATACCACCGGCGCCGGCGATCAATACGCGGCCGGCTTCCTGTTCGGCTTCGCCCGCGGGCGTCCGCTGCCCGAGTGCGGCGCGCTCGCTTCGCTCGCGGCGGCGGAAGTAATTTCTCACATCGGCCCGCGCCCGGAGCAAAATCTGCGGGCGCGGGCGCTGGCGCGGGGGATGATTGTGTAGCGCAAGTCGCGCCGGCGGCAGGCAAGCGTCCTCGTCGTGCGTTTCCGTGGCTGGAGACGCCCCTCTATATTTTCCTCCCCTCCGGGAGACGGGGCGCGTTGTCGGCGCCGAGGTAGTCTCTAGGGTTCGGCCTTGGCTCTTTCGAGCTTCGGCCGATGCGCGTTCAACGCGCCCCGTTTCCGATCGTTTGTCCCGGTGTGGGCCGAGGAGTTGTACAAGGCCAACGATGGCTGGCTCGCCTCCTGACGGTCCGCTTCCGGCGAACCCTTAACCGAAGGGTGCGCCTTGGGGCTTAGCTCCATGCCCGTTTCACCGGTGTTGTACGCGACGCCTCCGTTGCGCCGGACGCTTCGGTTTCACTCCCCGAAGCCAGATTTTCAGAGTTGCTCCGCTTTCGCTTTGCCGCTCGCCGTACCGATCGTGTCACGCACATCTCAAAGTTTCGGAGCTCTTCGAAATCTCCCGTATGCGGACGGAAGCATTGTACAAGAATTGGAACTCGGTCGGATAGAGGGCGTGGATTCGCCGTGTTTTCAGGCGCTTAACGCGGGGTAGAGGTAAATCTATCCTCGATTTGTGGGCGTTGGAGCGCGGCGCTCCGCGCCGCATGGCGCTTGTGCTTGCAGTTTATGCGCCCAGCGCCGCGGAGCGGCGCGCTCCCCTATGCGAGCGCGCGGTGCTTGCGTGGCGCAGGCAGGGTAGAGCCGCGCGGCGCAACCTGGCGCCGACGGTGCGTATGTTGGAGCGGCGCGCTCCCATAAACGCAAGTGCCTGTCAAAGAATGAAACGCGAGAGATCGGCGTTCTTCGCCAGATCGCCAACGTGAGCGCGGACATATTCTGAATCGATCTTCACCGTTTCACCGTTGCGATCCGGCGCAGAGAAGCTGATGTCGTCGAGTAGCCGCTCCATCACCGTTTGCAGGCGGCGCGCGCCGATATTCTCTACCGCCGCGTTCACATCCGCAGCGGTCGCCGCAATGGCTTCCACCGCGTCATCGCTGAAATCGAGCGTGACGCCTTCAGTCAACAACAGCGCCTTGTATTGGGTCACCAGGCTTGCTTCGGGTTCGGTCAGAATGCGGCGGAAGTCGTCGCGCGTCAGCGCCTTGAGTTCCACGCGGATCGGAAGCCGGCCCTGCAATTCCGGCAACAGGTCCGACGGCTTGGCGACGTGGAAGGCGCCTGAGGCAATGAACAGTATGTGGTCGGTTTTCACCGGTCCGTATTTCGTGGTGACGATGGTGCCCTCTATCAACGGCAGCAGATCGCGCTGCACGCCCTCGCGGCTGACATCGCCGCCACCCATGCGCTCTGAACGCGAAGCGATCTTGTCGATCTCGTCCAGGAACACGATGCCGTCCTCCGCGGCGAGCGTGAGCGCCTCTTTGGCGAGGGCTTCCTGGTCCACCAGTTTATCACTCTCCTCGCGCACAAGCGGCTCGTAGGCCTCGTTCACGGTCATGCGCACGCGTTTGGTGCGGCGACCGAACGCCTTGCCGAAAATTTCGCCGATATTGACGATGCCGACGCCAGGCTGGCCGGGCAGGTCAAAATTTCCCGTTGGCGGCGCATTGTCCTCGACATCGATTTCCACGGGCGAGGCGGATAGCTCGTTGTTGCGCAGTTTTTTACGGAACGATTCCCGTGTCGCCGCGGCGGCCCCCTGCCCCACGAGCGCATCGAGCACACGTTCTTCCGCCGCCGCTTCGGCGCGCGCGCGCACCTCGCGTCGCCGCCGCTCGCGCGCCATGTTGAGCGCGACCTCCACCAGGTCGCGGATGATCTGCTCCACGTCGCGCCCGACATAGCCGACCTCGGTGAACTTGGTGGCCTCCACCTTGAGAAACGGCGCACTCGCAAGCTTCGCCAATCGCCGCGCAATCTCGGTTTTTCCAACGCCCGTAGGCCCGATCATCAAAATGTTCTTGGGTGTCACCTCTTCGCGCAAATCTTCCGGCAATTGCTTGCGTCGCCAACGATTGCGCAACGCGATGGCGACGGCGCGCTTGGCGTCGTCCTGGCCGACGATGTAGCGATCAAGCTCGGAGACGATTTCGCGGGGGGAAAAATGGGTCATGGCGCCGATGACTTAAGGTGCGCGCCGCGCAACACAAGGCGGCGGGGCGCCGCCTCAGGCTGAAAGCGCAGCCCGCGTCAGCCTTGTTCGTCGCCAAGCGTCTCCAGGGTGACATTGCGATTGGTGTAGACGCAGATGTCGGCGGCGATGTCCATCGCTTGACGGGCGATAGCCTCGGCCGAGGCTACATGTTCATACAGCGCCCTGGCTGCCGCGAGCGCGAAGTTTCCCCCCGATCCAACGGCGATCACGTTATGCTCCGGGTCCACCACATCGCCTGCCCCGGTGATCAGGTAGGTCTCCTTGCGGTCAGCCACGATCAACATCGCATCCAGCCGCCGGAGTGCGCGGTCGGTGCGCCACTCTTTCGCGAGCTCCACGCAGGCGCGCGCAAGTTGTAGCGGAAAACGCTCCAGCTTTTGCTCAAGCCGCTCAAACAGGGCGAAAGCGTCGGCGGTCGCCCCGGCGAAGCCCGCGATGACGTCGCCCGCTCCGAGGCGACGCACCTTGCGGGCATTGCCCTTCAATATGGTAGCACCGGCCGAGACTTGGCCGTCGCCAATAAGAGCAACCAAGCCGTTTTTCCGCACACACAGAATTGTGGTGCCATGCCAAGATTGTTGTTCAGCCATAACGCTCATGTGGCGGATGGCGCCCCCGCGATCAAGCCGCGTGATCTTCGGAAGCAGTCCTCGGTGTTTGACGAGCCAAAAGTTCGGCGAATTCCGGCGCGGACACTGCTGCGCCATAGAGAAATCCCTGCGCCCAATGGCACCCTCGCGCCGCCATGAAGTCAGCTTCAGCTCGCCTCTCCACGCCCTCGGCGACAACTTCGAGGCGCAGGCTGCGCGCGAGCGCCAGGATCATATCGACGATCGCAACCGCTCTTTCGCCGCCTTTCTCCAGCGCGCGGACGAATTGCTGATCGATCTTGATCACATCGAAGGGTAGGATTGAGAGCGCCGCCAAATTCGAATGGCCACAGCCGAAATCGTCGATAGCGAGGCGCACGCCGGCCTCCCGCAGCGGCTGGATGATCCGCCCGGTAACTTCAGGGTCACTCATGG
>CADEEA010000041.1:19770-29044 GCA_902826245.1 uncultured Alphaproteobacteria bacterium
AAAGCGTGTCGAGAACGCCGGTAGCGAAGCGATCGCTATGAAGCTGCAGCGCCGACACATTGACCGCGACCTTGATCGCGTGCCCGGCGCGCGCCCAGGCAGCCGCCTTCCAGCAGGCTTCGCGCAGGATCGCGTCGGACAGCTCGCCGATTAGACCGCTCTCCTCGGCGATCGGCACGAAGCGGCCGGGGCTCACAATCGTCTGGTCCGGCCGAACCCATCGCGCCAAGGCTTCGCAAGCTTCAACACGACCCGAAACGAGGTTCACTTTGGGCTGAAAGTAGGCGCGAAACTCGTTGCGCTCCAAAGCGGCGCGCATCTCGCGCTCCAGGCTGAGATGGGATGAGGCCTTGCGGTCGAGTTCGGTGCTGAATATGCGGATGTTCGCGGGCGCCCGGTCGGCGCTGCTTTCCGCGATGCGCGCGCGCCGAATGAGGGTGTCGGCGTCGCGGCCGTCACGCGGCGCGAGCGCAGCGCCAGCACAGGCGCCGGCGAACAGGCTCGCGCCACGCCAGTGTAGCGGCTCATTTAGCGTGGAATTGACTGTTTGAACGAAGCGCGTCGCCTGGGCGACATTTGTCAGAGGCAAGTAAACGCCGAACTGCTCCGCGCCCAGACTCGCGACCAGCGCCGCGTTGCTCGCGCCCTCGGCGCGCCGCGCAGCTTGTACGACACGCTCGGCGGCGATCTTGGACAGGTCGTGTGCAGCATGCGGATCTAAGGTCTGCGCGTGTTTTGAGATGCGGCGCAAACTAAACACCGCCACCAATGCGGCCGTTTGCTCGCTCGGCGAACGCGCCAGCCCCTCTTCGATCGCGCTACGTAGGCGCTCCTGGTTCGGCAATTGCGTCACCGGATCCACGAACGCTAGGGCGTCGGCTCGGCGCTGCGAGTAATCCAGCCGCGCCTGCAGCAGTTTCAGCGAACCGGCGAGCGCGCGGAAAACATCGCTCCCGGAGGCGACAAAACCGGACTGCCGAGCCGCATCCTGCGCCAGCTTTTCAAGCGGCCCCAGCGCCAGCCTGGCCGCCATAATAGCCGCCGGGGCCAGCACCAAACTCGCGGCGCCGACGCTGGCCAATGCCGCCAACCATCCCGGCGCAGCGATCCAGCCCGGCACGATCGCGAGCACCGCCCAAGTCGCCACGCTAGAAAACAAAGCAAGACCCGCCGCCAACCGCAAGGCGTGCGCAGAGGCGCCGCTTGGCAGCCTCGCAATTTGCTTAAGAAGGCGCATGGCCCACTAGCCATGGGGAAATTTGGTTATGATCGCCTGAACACAGCTGAGCCAACTCATTCCGCGTCGATGTCGCGGTTAGGCTTTAGAAACACATAGAACGCGCCGGAGCCGCCATGGGAGCGGTGGGCGCCGGCGAACCCCGAGACGAGCGATCTCAGATCGCCTTCGCCAAGCCATTCTGGCAGGCGCTTTCGCAGCACCCCCTCCCCGGATCTGCCGACGCCCGTCACAACAATGATGGCGCGTTCGCCGCGCGAAAAAGCGGACGCCACAAAACGCGCGAGCGCACGACGCGCTGTCGTTTGCGTGTGTCCATGAAGATCGAGCGTGCCGCCGATGTCGACGCGACCGCGCCGAACCCTTTTCTCGCCGCCGCGATCGGAGAGTTCGGAGGAAGCGCTGGGGCGCGCGGCCGGGAGCTTGCCGCCCGCCGCGCTCTGCCGATTTTTGGCCACCACCGGCGCTTCGGTAGCCAGCTCCGGCGCCGGCTCGGCATTGCGTGGCTTAGGTCGAGTTTTGACGCCGTCGGCGACGCGCCGCCACAGCGCGCGCTCTTCTGGCGATAACTGGCGTTTACTCTTGCTCACGCCGCCGCGACGCGCGCCAGCCGCCAATTGGGGTCAGGCGAACGCACTTCGCGCTCGAAGGTCCAGCGCTCGCGCGCCTCGCGCACGCCATGTGCGCCTTCGGCCAGTTCCGCTTCGAACTTGACCGCGACACGCGCAACGCCGCCCTCCAGCGCCGCATCAACAAGGTCGACTTGCTTCAGGCGAACCAATTCCGGACCGTGCCCGCCGCTCTCCTCACGCTTGGCGATTGCGGCCTGGTAGCTTTCGAAAACGCGTGGCGTCAGCAGCCCGCGCAGAGCATCGCGGTCTCCCTTGGCGAAAGCGCCTACAATCAACTCGTAAGCCCCGCGTGCGCCAGCGAGGAAATGCCCGACGTCGAAGTTTGGATCCGCCCGCATAATGGCCATGATCCCGTCCCCAGCCGGGCCCTCGGCGGGCGATCCTGCCAGCGGCGCCTGCGCCGACTCGCGCGGCAACTCGCCCTGGGCAGGCGCAGGCGTCGGCGCCGCAGGCCGCTCCGCCCCAGTCCGCTTCCCAAGCGTCAGGTAGAGACGGAACAGGACAAAACCAGCAATCGCTGCAAGAACAAGGACTTCCACCATGTCAGAGTTCAACGGATCAGCTCCCGGCCGCTCGCGCAGCGTGACCAAAGAAACAAAGATAGTATCAAAGCCCTGCCGCCGCCAGCGTGGTTGCCTTGGCGTTTCTCAAGCCGCATATAGCGCCTCCCCTTCCCAACATCGTGAGCAGCCCGAATGAGCACGCAGGCTGGGCCCCCGGACGGCCAGGTACCTCCCGATGCACCCCATCTCAGGGTGCTGGCGCAATACGTCAAAGAACTCACTTTCCGTAACGTCGCCGCTTCGCTTTCGGCGCAGTCCTACGACATTCAGCCATCGATCGACATGGGCGTGGAGGTGAAGTCGCGGCCGATCGGCGACAACGCGGAGGCCACTGAGGTCGATCTCTGCATCAATGCCCAGGCCAGGCGCGGCGAAACGCCGATGTTCTCGGTCGATGTGGTGTATTCGGGACTATTCCAGTTCATCAATGTTCGCCCGGAAGAGGTCGAGCCATTGATTTGGATCGAGTGCCCGCGGCTGTTGTTTCCGTTTGCGCGCCAAATCCTCGCCGAGATTACGCGCGAGGGGGGCTATCCGCCGTTATTGATCAATCCGATCGACTTCACGCCGCTCTATTGGGCTGAGCTTCGCGATCGCCAAGCTCGAGAGGCGCCGCTCGAGGCCCCTCCAGGCGCGTCCTAACCAACTCGTCGCCAGATCGGATCCGCGCCCAACTTCGCAACAAAGGCAGTGTGAGCGGCCGCTTCTTCGGCAGTTAGCAGCGGCGCGAGAGGCATGGGACGCGGCGAGCGCCGCACCAATTGCACAGGCGCCGCGGACGCATCGGCGGCAGCCGCCGCCTCGCCCATATCGAACGCCAGGCGTTGTTCACGCCCTCCCCTGAGCTGGAGGTAGACCTCCGCCAGAATGCGAGCGTCTACCAATGCACCGTGACCGCCCGGGCCCTTGCGCGCAGCAAGATCAAACCCGTATCGATCGAGCTGAAACCGCTTCGCCAGGGCATCCAAGGAGCATGAAGCGCCCGGGAAGCGTTTGCGTGCAATCGGCAGAGTGTCGACAAACCGACCGGGCGGCAACGTCTGGAGGCCCGCACGCAGCATCTCAGCGTCCAGAAACCCCTGATCGAAAGACGCGTTGTGCGCAACGAGCGGCGCATCCGCGATAAAATCGAGGAATTCTTGTACGACATCCGCAAACCGGCGCTGTCCGCGCAGAAAATCGCGGGTCAGTCCGTGCACGCGCACGACTTCGTCGGGCACGCTGCGTTCGGGGTTAATGTAGAAGTGTAGCTCGCGCCCCGTCCGCTCCAGGCCGACGAGTTCTACGCAGCCGATCTCCACCAGCCGGTCGGGCCCATCCTTGCTAAGTGGGTCGAGGCCTGTGGTTTCGGTATCGAAGACGATCTCGCGCATGCGGGCGCGCTAATCCTGTTCGCGCAGCGCGTCCAGCACAGCCCGCACTTGCGTTCGCGTTTGCTCTAGGCTCACACCCGTATCGATGACGAAATCGGCGTGAGCGCGCTTTTCCGCGTCCGGAGTTTGGCGGGCGAGTATAGCCCCGAACTTTTCCGCACTCATTCCTGGCCTCGCCAGCACCCGCGCGCGCTGCACCTCGGGCGGCGCTGAAACCACCACGATCCTGTCGACTTCACCGCCGCGCCCGGTTTCAAACAGCAGCGGTATATCAAGCAAAACGACCGGCTCGCCGCCGTGCGCGCGAAAGAAGCGCTGCTGCGCCTCGCGCACCATGGGATGCACGATCCGCTCGAGTTGCTTCATTGCCGCTTCGTTTCCAACCACGCGCCGCGAAAGCTCAGCGCGGTCGATCGCCCCATCTCGCGTCACGCCAGGAAAAGCGGACTCGACCGGCGCGACCGCCGCTCCGTCTCTTGAATAAAGCTCGTGCACCGCTTGGTCGGAATCGAACACCGCAACCCCTTCCGCCACAAACATCTGTGCTACGGTCGATTTGCCCATGCCGATGGAGCCGGTGAGTCCGACGACGATCATGAACGCAGCGCCGCAATCAATCTGCGGCGGGCAGCGAGCGCATCCGGCCTAACCCCAAACCACAGTTCGAATGCACGCGCTCCTTGATGGATCAGCATGCCCAGCCCATCGACAGTGAGAAGCCCGCGCGAACGCGCTCGCGCCAACAACTGCGTCTCGAGCGGGCGGTACACGATTTCGGCGACAATTGCGGCGGCGCGACAACGACCCACTGGCCAGTCTGCCGCGGCCCCATCTTCAAGGCCCAGGCTCGTCGCCTGCACAATCAGGTCGGCCTCTGCAAAGCCCTGCTCCATGTCCTCCCAGCGCAGCGAGTGGCCATTCGCCAACAGCGCCGCCGCCGCATCGGCGTTTGTTCGCGTGCGATTGATGAAATGCACGGCGTCTACGTTTGGCGAGAGCGCTTTGCCGATAGCGATCGCGGCGCCGCCGGCGCCGATGATGAGCACGCGTCGCGCGCGTCCGAGCCAATCCGGCGCCGCTTCGGTGAGCGCCGCAACGAAGCCCGCGCCGTCCGTATTGAACGCGGTCAGCGCGCCGTTCGGCGCCCAGCGCAACGTGTTTGCCACAACGTCATCGGCGGCGTCCGCCGCTTTCGCAGCCGTCTCCTTGTAGGGCGCTGTGACGTTGGCGCCGCTCAATCCGAACTGTCCGAGCGCACGGATGGCCGCGACCGGATCCTCGCTCTGCAGCGGCAGCGCCACATAGACGGCATCTAATCCATGGTCCGCGAACCAGCCATTGTGCATAATCGGCGACAGGGAATGGGCCACCGGATTGCCGATGATCGCAAGCACGCGGGTGGCGGCGCTGATCTTCATTTCTCGATCGCCCCCTGCTCGCGCAGGAACGCTAGCAGAGGCAGCAGCGGCAATCCCAATACCGAGAAGTAATCTCCGTCGACGCGCTCGAACAATTGCGCGCCCAGTCCTTCAAGTTGATAGGCGCCCACTGAGGCCAGCACAGCGTCGCCCGCGCGCGCGAGGTACGCATCAATGAAATCGTCCGAGAATGCGTGCATTCTAAGTCTTGGCGTTTGCAAACAACGCCAGACGACAGCGCCATCGCGCGCAATAACGGCGGCGCAAAGCAATTCATGATCTCGACCGCGCAATCGCTGCAAGTGGCTGCGCGCCTCCTTCGTGTCCCTAGGCTTGTCCAACGTCTCGTTATCGAGCGCCAGCATCTGATCGGCGCCAATAATCAACCCACTACGCCGCGCTGACACCGACACCGCCTTCAGTTCGGCAAGCGCGTCAGCCTGTTCGCGTGGCGCGAGCCCCGCCTCGCGAAAGCTCGCCTTTGCGCTCGCCTCATCGACATCCGCCGGATCGACTTCAAACGAGAGCCCCGCAGCTTCTAGCATGTGGCGCCGAATAGCGCTTGCGGATGCGAGCACCAGGCTCATGCGCCGCGATGCTCCGCCAGTAGATTGAGCACTGCGGCGGCAGTTTCTTCGATTGAGCGGCGGGATACGTCGATCGTTGGCCAGCCTTCACGCTCGAACAATTTCTGTGCTTCCATGACTTCCCTGCGCACTGTATCCTCATCGGTATAGGCGCCTGTTCTGGTTTCCTTCATCGCCATTAAGCGATTGCGCCGAATATGGATGAGCCGGTCAGCCGATATCAGCAATCCAACCACAAGCGGGCGCTCTTCGGCGAACAATTCACGTGGCAATTCCACGCCCGGCACTATGGGCACGTTCGCCGCCTTCACGCCGCGATGCGCAAGATAGACGCTGGTGGGCGTTTTGGAGGTTCGGCTTACGCCAACCAATATTACGTCGGCGTCGGTGAGCTCGATCACTTGCTGGCCATCATCATGGTACATAGCGAAATCAAGAGCGTCGATGCGCCGGAAATATTCGGCGTTGAGTTTTCGCGACGCGCCTACCCGATGATTGAGTTCTTGGCCCAAATAGCGCGACGTCACGTCCAGGACCGGGTCAAGCACGGCGACGCATGGCATCTGCAAATTCCGGCAATGCGCCTCCAACATCGCCCGGTGCTCAAGGTTTGAGAGCGTGAACATCACCACGCCGGGCGCCTCCTCAATCTCCCGCAGCACCCGCTCTAGCTGCCTTGCCGAGCGCACTAGGAAATAGGAGTGCTCAACCGGGAGTACGTTATCGAACTGGGCGCAGGTTGCACGCATCACCCCAGCAAGGGTCTCGCCGGTCGAGTCCGAGACCAGGTGCACGTTGAAATAGGTGGCGAGACGTTCACGCATTGGCCTAGTCACTATCGGCCGCGCCGCGCCTGTGGGCAAGTTGTTGGGAAATGCGCCAGCAACAGAACGAAACGCCGACCTTGGCCATTTTGTTTCACCTGATTGGCGATTCCCTCGGAGATTCTCCACCAGTGGAGAAGATTGAACTCAAGGAATCGCCTTACTCCAAGGTCGACCTCAAGCTGTTAACCCTGTTGGCTTTAGTCGGCGGCGAAGAACCGAACAAAGTTGTGAATTTCCTGTGAGAAACGGGTCTGTCCCGTTTTCTATTTCCCTACAACAACGAGTTTCTACTAAATCAGGATTCAAGATTTTAGATTTTGTAGGAATCCGGTGACCAATTCGGCGTTTCTTCGTGTTCTAAACGGCGAGCGAGTCAATCCGCCGCCGCTTTGGATTATGCGTCAAGCCGGGCGATACTTGCCGGAGTATCGGGAACTTCGAACACGCGCGAAGAACTTCCTCGACTTTTGCTATTCGCCGGCCCTGGCTACCGAGGCAGTCCTGCAGCCGTTGCGGCGATTTCAGCTCGATGCGGCGATCCTCTTTTCGGACATTCTGGTCGTTCCAGACGCGTTGGGGAGAAAGGTCTGGTTCGTTGAAGGCGAAGGGCCGCGGCTGGAGCCTTTGATCGGGGAAGAACACTGGCGCTTTGACGAAGTAGAGCGCGCCATACAGCGGTTGGCGCCAGTGTATGAGGCAGTCGGGCGGATCAAGGGCAGCCTTGATGCGAACACGCCGCTGATAGGGTTTTGCGGCGGGCCTTGGACAGTCGCGACCTACATGTTGCAAGGCCAGGGCGGCGACAAAGAGCGTGCTCGCCGCGTCGCTTACGAACGGCCGTTAGATGTCGATCGATTGCTCGATTTGTTAGCCGAAATGAGCGCGCGTCACCTCGCGGAGCAAGTCAAAGCGGGCGCCGATTGTCTTCAGATTTTTGAAAGCTGGGCGGAGGGGCTTCCCCCCTTGCAGTTCGAGCGGCTGATCATCAAGCCAACACAAAAGCTGATCCAGCGCTTGCGGCAAATAGGTGTTGCTACGCCGATCATTGGCTTTCCGCGCGGCGCTGGCGCCGAGATTTCAAATTATGCACAGCGAACTGGGGTCACAGCGTTAGGCATCGACACGAGTGTCCCCAAAATTTTGGCGCCGCATGGAATGCCGGTCCAAGGCAATCTGGATCCGCTTCTGCTGGTTGTTGGAGGAACGGCGCTGGAGAGCGGGGTGCGCGATGTCCTGGAACGTTTCAGCGGCGCCCCCCACATATTTAACCTAGGTCATGGAATCACGCCGGAGGCATCAGTAGAAAACGTCGCCCGCCTCGTCGATCTGGTTAAAGGCAGGGCATGAGTGCGTTGCCAGTTGAAGAACCGTCGCCGGCCGAGCGACGCAATCTGCGCATCATGACGTCGCGCCGGGTGGCGATCATTATGCTGAATCTGGGCGGACCGGATTCGCTCAAAGCGGTGCGCCCTTTTCTCTTCAATTTGTTCAATGACAAGGCGATTATTGGCGCGCCGCAGCCGTTGCGATTTTTCATTGCGCAGCTGATCTCGCGCGTCCGCGAGAGTACCGCGAAGGCTAATTACGCGCTCATGGGGGGACGCTCGCCGATATTGCCGGAAACCGAAAAGCAAGCGCGCGCGCTTGAGAGCGCGATTGCGCAGCGGGTTTCAAACGTCACTTTCAAGTGCTTCCCCGCGATGCGCTATTGGCGCCCATTCGTGAGGGATGCGGCCAGGGCCGCCGAAGCGTGGGGCGCTACCGACGCGATCCTCCTGCCGCTTTATCCGCAATTCTCCACCACCACCACGGCGTCAGCGTTGCGCGCCTGGGCGAGGGCCTCGCACTTGCCGGCGGCGACAATCTGTTGCTACCCGGCGAGCAAGGCGTTCGCGCAGGCGCACGCAGATGCAATCCTCACCGCGTGGCGCAATGGCGGCTCGCCGGAGCGGCCACGCGTGCTGTTTTCCGCCCACGGCCTACCTCAGCGCGTCATTGATCGCGGCGACCCCTACCAATGGCAAGTCGAACAGACGGCGGCGGCCGTGCGTGACCTGTTGCCACAAGAATGGGACAGCGTGGTCTGCTATCAATCTCGCGTCGGACCTTTGAAATGGCTCGGCCCCTCCACCGAAGCTGAGGTGCGGCGCGCGGGGCGCGACCGGGCGGAAATCATCATCGCGCCGATCGCCTTCGTCTCCGAACACATCGAAACTCTGGTTGAGCTCGATGTTGAGTATGCACAATTGGCGCGGGAAAGTGGGGTTCCGCTCTACCTCCGCGCTCCGGCGCTGGGTGTGGACCCGCGCTTCATTGACGCGCTCGCCGATCTGGTGGAGCGCACGCTGGCTGCGCCAGGTAAGCTCATCTCGGAATCCGGCGGACGCTACTGCCCCGGCAACTTCGGGCTTTGCCCGCAAATGGTGACACGCTGATGGGACCGCATCTAATCGATTACGAATTGGCGAAGGGTCTCCACATCATCGCCGTGATCGCTTGGGTCGCCGGCCTGCTCATGTTGCCCCGCTTCTACGCCTACGCCACGAACTCTCAGCCTGGCGGAGAACTGGAACAGGCAATGCTGAAAGCCGCCCGCAGCTTGCGCGTGATTGTCCTCGCGCCGAGTTTGGTGCTGGC
>CADEEA010000041.1:29144-30344 GCA_902826245.1 uncultured Alphaproteobacteria bacterium
TGGTGTTCCCTGACTGGCGCGTTGAGTCCTCGGCACAGCGCGCACGCGACAGCGGCGCCGAACCATTCCTCAACCGCTGGCCCTCCCTTTCCAACTTGGCCCTGCCCTCGCCCTTTCGCGCGCGGGGCCGTTCCCCCAACGATCTCCCTGAGAAACACATGACTGAAGAACAAGCGCTCGCAGGGCTCACCTCGCTCACCCTGCAGGAATTGAAGCGCAAGCCGCCGACGGAAATCCTGGCGCTCGCCGAGTCGCTGGAGATCGAAGGCGCCAATCAGCTGCGCACGCAGGACATGCTGTTTGCGATCCTGAAGCAGGTCGCCGAGCGCGGCGTGGAAATCGGCGGCGCGGGCGTGACCGAAATCCTCTCCGACGGTTTCGGCTTCCTGCGCTCGCCACAATCCAATTATCTGCCCGGCCCCGACGATATTTACGTCTCGCCGCAGCAGATCCGCAAATTCGGCCTGCGCACCGGCGATACTGTCGAAGGCCAGATCAAAGCGCCCAAGGATGGCGAACGCTATTTCGCCCTGACGAAGGTGAACTCGATTAATTTCGAGGACCCCGATCGCGTCCGCCACAAGGTGCATTTCGATAATCTGACGCCGCTCTATCCAACCGAACGGCTGAAGATGGAAATCGAGGACCCGACGCTGAAGGACAAGACCGGGCGCATCATCGATATCGTCGCGCCTATCGGCAAAGGCCAACGCTCGCTGATCGTGGCGCAGCCGCGGACGGGCAAGACCGTCATCCTGCAGAACATCGCCAAGGCTATTGAAGCCAACCACCCAGAGGTGTTCCTCATCGTGCTGCTGATCGACGAGCGCCCGGAAGAAGTCACCGACATGCAGCGCACGGTGAAGGGCGAAGTGGTGTCCTCGACCTTCGATGAACCGGCGACGCGTCACGTCGCGGTGGCGGAAATGGTGATCGAGAAAGCCAAGCGCCTGGCCGAACATGGCAAGGACGTTGTGATCCTGCTCGATTCCGTGACGAGGCTTGGCCGCGCTTACAACACCGTGGTGCCCTCTTCCGGCAAGGTGCTAACAGGCGGCGTTGACGCCAACGCCCTGCAGCGCCCGAAGCGCTTCTTTGGCGCGGCCCGCAATCTCGAAGAAGGCGGCTCGCTGACCATCATCGCCACGGCGCTGATCGATACCGGCTCGCGCATGGACGAAGTCATCTTCGAAGAGTTCA
>CADEEA010000042.1 GCA_902826245.1 uncultured Alphaproteobacteria bacterium
CCAACAAGGTAACTGAGACGCTAACGCGCACTTCCGCGCTTCTAGTTGCGAACGGCTCGCATGAACTACACTGGCAGATACCCCGCTTCCCGCCCGCGCCGGCTGCGCCAGGCCGACTGGGTGCGCCGTCTGGTGCGCGAGCATCGTTTGAGCGCGGACGATTTGATATGGGCCATGGTCGTGCATGAGGGGAGTGAGCCGGAGGTCGCGGTCGCCTCCATGCCGGGCGCGCCGCGCTACTCTGTGGCCGCCGCGGCGAAAGCCGCCAAACACGCCGCGAAGCTGGGCATCCCGGCAATAGCGGTCTTTCCCCATATCGATCCGGCGAAGAAGGATGCCGCTGGCACGGAGGCGCTCAATCAGGATGGCCTGGTCTGCCGGGTCGTGCGGGCTATGAAGGAGGCCGCGCCGGAAGTGGGGATCATGGTCGATGTCGCGCTCGATCCGTTCACCGATCATGGCCACGACGGGCTCCTCAAGGATGGGCGCATCCTCAATGACGAGACGGTAAAAGTGTTGACCGAGCAGGCCTTGATCCAAGTCAAAGCCGGCGCAGACATCGTCGCGCCCTCCGATATGATGGACGGGCGCGTCAGCGCGATCCGGGCCGCTCTTGACGAAGCAGGCCACCAAGATGCGCTGATCATGTCCTACGCGGCCAAGTACGCCTCAGGCTTCTACGGCCCCTATCGCGACGCCATTGGCTCCGGAAAACTCGGAACCGGCTCGGTGGAAAATCCCGGCGACAAGCGCACCTACCAGATGGATTTAGCCAACAGCGACGAAGCCCTTCGTGAAGTCGCCATGGATATCGCCGAGGGCGCCGACATGGTGATGGTGAAGCCGGGTATCGCCTATCTTGACATCGTCGCCCGCGTGAAGGACGCGTTCGGGCTGCCAACCTTCGCGTTCCAGGTCTCCGGCGAATACGCGATGATCAAGGCTGCCAGCGCCAATGGTTGGATCGACGAAGAGCGGGTGATGCTGGAAACGCTGACGGCGTTCAAGCGCGCCGGCGCGGACGGCATCATCACTTATTTTGCACCGCGCGCCGCGGAGGCCCTGGCTTAAGCAGCCCGCTGCGGCTCGCCGCCTGGCGCGGGCGCTTTGCGGCCGAGGCGTTTGTCGACCACTTTGACCAGGCCGAGCACCAATTCCTCGCGCGCGGCTTGGTGCTCGGACGTGAGCACGCTCAGTTTCTGCATCGCGTCGATGTGGGTCGTGAGCACATCCTGGTCCACACCGCCCGATCCGCCGATTGCCGTGATGTACCGACCCAGCGAGCGTGCGGCGTCACCCATGAATTGATCGCGCACGTCGTCGGCCAATTGTTCGGTGTCTTGCACCGCAGCGTAGACTTCACGCAACTTACGCCGATCACCCGGCGTCAATGCGTTAGCCAGTTCGCTGATGCGGGTGATGCATTTCTTGACCAATTCGCGGTTGGTCTCGGCCTCCCACAACGGCCGTTCGTTCTCCTCCAGCGGATCGGTGAAGCGCCGCATCGGGCCGTCATATTCGTCAACCATTCGCCGGCGCCGGCAGGGTCCGACATAATTGACGCTCTCCACAAACCGGCGCGGGCGCAGCAGCACCGCCTCGACGCGCGATAACAGCGCTTGACCGTTGAACGGACGCACCAGCAATTCATCGGCGCCTGCCTTCCGCGCCGCGTCGATGAATTTCTGCGTTGGGGTGTCTGTCATCACGATGATGGAGAGCGCCCGGTTTATGTCCCGGTAGCCGCTTCGGATCATGCGGGTGAAATCGAGCCCGGAAACGCCAGGCACGCGCGACGAAGTGATCACAATCCGCGGCTGAAACTCGACCGTAAGCTTGAGCAGATCGACGCCATCGGTGGCAAACTGCACCTTCTCGAAGCCGACACCCGCCAAAACATCCGCGACAAGGCGGCGCGTATGGGGGTTCTCGTCGCAAACCAGGAATTGAACGGCCTTCGTCTTCGGCGACATCGCACGACTCCAGCGCGAGTTGGGGAACTCGCGGCACATCGTGCTTGATCGCATATTCAGGTTGAGAAAGGTTTAGCCGCCGCGGGATCGCTCCAGCCTGGCGATCAAACTCGACGTGTCCCATCGCTTTCCGCCCAGGGCCTGAACGTCGGCGTAATAATCGTTCACCATCTCCACCAGTTCAAGCTTGGCCCCATTACGGGCGCCCTCTCCCAACACCAAGCCCAGATCCTTGCGCATCCAATCCACGGCGAAGCCGAAATCGAAGCGGCCTTCAACCATGGTTTTCCAGCGGTTTTCCATCTGCCAACTTTGCGCGGCGCCCTTGGAAATGGCGGCAATCACCTTCTCAACGTCGAGATCGGCGCGTTTAGCGAAATGCAGCCCCTCCGCCAGCCCCTGCAGCACGCCGGCGATGCAGATTTGGTTAACCATCTTCGCCAATTGCCCCGCGCCGGCGGGACCCACCAGCGTCATGTTCTTGGCGTACGCGGCCATGATCGGCTCGGCTTCGGCAAACACGCTCGGTTCACCGCCCGCCATCACCGAGAGCGTCCCTGCCTCTGCTCCCGCTTGGCCTCCCGACACCGGCGCGTCGAGGAAACCGAGGCCGCGCTCTTCTGCTTTCGCCGCCAGTTCCCGCGCGATCTCGGCGGAGGCCGTGGTGTGGTCTACAAAGATCGCGCCACGCCGCATCGTCGAGGCCGCCGCCTCGAACACTTCGCGTAGGTCGCGATCGTCGCCCACGCATGAAAAAACGATGTCAGCGCCCTGCGCTGCGTTCGCTACGGACGAATAGGTGCGGCCTTTGTGGCGCTGGGCCCAGTTGCGCGCTTTATCCTCCGTGCGGTTGTAGACCGCGACATCGTGCCCGGCGCGAGCCAAGTGCCCCGCCATTGGAGCGCCCATTACGCCAAGACCTATAAAAGCGGTTTTCGCCATGTCCCATCCTCTTACCCGCGAAACCCCATCTTAACCCCATTCCGTCATTGATGCGCGGCTTTCAACCAGCAGCGTCACATATGGCATCCGCGAGCAACGCCCGCCCCATCATTATCAAGAAGATCAAGAAGGTGGTCGGCGGCGGCCATCATGGCGGCGCGTGGAAGGTCGCCTACGCCGACTTCGTGACGGCGATGATGGCGTTTTTCTTGTTGATGTGGCTGATCAACACCACCAGTCCAGAGCAAAGGCGCGGCATCGCCGAATTCTTCGCTCCAGCCAGCGTTAGCCGGGTTTCTTCCGGCGCGGGCGGTTTGCTCGAAGGCACCAGCTTCGCCGAGGAAGGCGCTCGCCACGGCCATTCGGCGCCCATCGTGCAATCCTCGGAGCCGCAATACACCTCGAACGCCAACGACAAAGGCAAGGAGAGCGACACCGCTCAGGCCGGCCAAACAAACCCCAACGAGGACTCGCTTTCGCGCGCCCGAACCTTGCGGGAGACCGCCGAATTTTCCCGCGCGGAAATCGCCATTCGCCAGGCCATGCAGGACATGCCCGACGTGGCCGAACTCTCGCGCAACGTGATCGTCGAGCAGACGCCGGAGGGCCTGCGCATTCAGATCGTGGATCAGGAAGGCCGCTCCATGTTCAGCCCTGGCGACGCCCAGCCGAACGAACGCGCGCGGCGCCTCTTGGCGGCGATCGCCCCGATCATCGAACAATTGCCCAACCGAATGACCATTTCCGGACACACTGACGGCTCAGCGCCGGGCGGGCGTTACGCTTCCAATTTCGAGCTTTCCGCCGCGCGCGCCGACGCCGCCCGCCGTATTCTTGCTGGCCGCGGGATACCCTCGAACCGGTTCTACCAGATCGCCGGGCGCGCCGATTCCGAGCCGATGTTCGCCGACGACCCAACACTCCCTGGCAACCGCCGTATCGCCATTACGCTGCTGCGCGAGGCCCCGGCTTTGCCTTCGGATTTGGGGCTGTAGGTTGTTTGTGTTTGGTAGCGCACTGAAGAGACAGGCTTCGGCAATCGATTCTGGGGCCTTCGACAGGCTAAGGCTGACGAGGAGGAGCGTCACGCTGAGCCTGTCGAAGCGCGACGCCGGTCCAGACTACCGCCCGATCTCGATGTCGCCAGCCGCCTCCAACGGCGGTCCGCCGCCTGGATCGATGCTGGTGCGCGGCGGGCCCAGCTCTTTCTCCCACTTCGCCACCACCAGGGTAGCAATCGAATTGCCGACGACGTTGGTGGCGCTGCGGCCCATGTCGAGGAAATGATCGACCGCGAGGATCAGCACCAATCCCGCCTCCGGCAAATTGAATTGCGCCAAGGTCGCCGCAATCACAACCAGAGACGCCCGCGGCACTCCAGCCATGCCCTTGGACGTGACCATCAACAACAACAACATGGTGAGCTGCTGGTCGATGCTGAGCGGCACGCCGTAAAGCTGGGCGATGAACATGACCGCGAAGGTGCAATACATCATCGAGCCGTCGAGATTGAACGAATAGCCGAGCGGCAAAACGAAACCGGCGATGCGCCGCGAAGCGCCGAAGCGCTGCAATTGTTCAAACGTGCGCGGGTACGCGGCTTCGGAACTCGCGGTAGAGAAGGCGAGCAGGATGGGCTCTCGTATATAGCCAAGCAGCGAGAAAACGCGTGCGCCCACGAACACCAGCCCCGCCAGAAGAAGCACGGCCCACAAGATCACCAGCGCTACATAAAATCCGCCGATGAATTTGAGATAGGTCCCCAGGATCGCCAATCCGTTCTCCGTCACCGTGGCGGCGATGGCGGCAAACACCGCAAACGGGGCGAACATCATCACGTAGCCAGTCACCCGCAGCATCACGTGCGAAACCTGCTCGGCCAGATCGACCACCGGCTTTGCCTGCGCGCCAAGCGCTGCGAGCGCCGCGCCGAAAAACACCGAGAACACGACGATCGGCAGGATTTCGTTGTTGGCCATCGCCTCGAAAATCGACTTCGGCACGAGGTGGGTGATGAAATCCTTCAGGTTCACCGCTGCCGCCTGGATGCCGCTGTCGGCGTCGGCCGGCGGCAGCGTGAGCCCGGTGTCAACGCCAGGCTGCAGCACGTGCACCAGCGCCAGCCCCAAACACAAGGATACGATCGACGCCAGGATGAACCAGACAAGCGTGCGCACGCCGACGCGCCCCAAGCCGCCAGTTCCGCCCATATGAGCGATGCCGACCACAAGCGTTGAAAGCACAAGCGGCGCGATGATCATCTTGATCAACCGCAGGAAGATGTCGGTGATCAGGGAAAAGTTGTCGGCGATTTCGGCAAGCTTGGCCTTGAGGATCGCGCCGTTGGCGTCGAAAATAGCCTCTCGACCGCCCGCGCCTTGCCCCAGGAGGGTCGCGGTGATGTCGCCCAGATTGGCGTTCAGCGCATACCCTGCCCCCATGCCAAGGGCCATGGCGGCAAGGACGATGAGGGTGAAATAGCGTTGGAACATGGACCCGGCTTTAGAGGCTCGCGCGCGCCAGCAAAAGCAGAATCGACCGCCGCCGCCGCACCCGCTTGATTTTGGGCTCGCGTGCAAGGACAAGCGCTGCAAGGGTGAGCCGATGAACGTGATGCGCGCAATTATTGGGGTTTTGGGGCTGGCGATGCTGGGGCTGGTGCTCTGGGCCGCGCTCGCGAAACATGAATTACACGGCGGGTTCTTCGATCAGCTCAACGTCATCACCACGCTGCCCTGGAGCATCGCTACGCTCGCGGACCTTTATCTCGGCTTTCTGTTGCTGGCGACGGTGATTTTCCTCACCGAGCGGTCATGGCTGGCGGCCGCCTTCTGGGCGGCCCCTGTTTTCGTATTGGGGAATATCTGGTCGGCTCTGTGGCTGGTGATCCGTCTGCCCTACCTGGCGCAGCGTCTATCCAAGCCCGATTGGCCGACCTCCTAACGCAACACTGCGCGCAGGTGCTTGGCTAGCGTGCGCGCTTCCGCTTCGCGCTGCGAGCCTTCACGCCATGCGACCCCAATCGAGCGGCCGATCGCCGGGCGTGCAAACGGCCGCACCGCCACCCGCGCTCCCGCCGCGGCCCCGCCATCGGCCGCCAGCTTCGGCAGCAGCGAAACACCCATCCCCGCAGCGACGATCTGCACGAGAGTGTGCAGGCTCGTCGCGCTCAAATCGCTTTGAGGACGCCTCGGCGACAAAGCACACAACGAGGTCGCATGGTCGCGCAGACAATGACCATCGTCGAGTAACAACACGTTCTCGCCCTTCAGGTGTTCCGGGCGCAGGTCATTGCGCGCCGCGAGCCTGTGTCCTTCCGGACAAACCAGATAAAATTCATCGTCGGCCACCGCTTCTACCGCTACGCCAGGCGTTGCGTAGGGCAGCGCCAGGATCGCGGCGTCAAGCATGCGCGAGCGCAGATCAGCGACGAGGCGAGCGGTCAGATCTTCGCGGATCTGCAGCCGGACCTGAGGGTGCTCCCTCGTCAGCACCGGCAACAGGCGCGGCAGCACAAAGGGCGCGATCGTGGGGATTGCGCCCAACCGAAAGGAACCGCTGAACGGCGCAGCGGCGGCCCTCGCCGCTCGCACCAATTCCTCGACTTCCTCCAACGCGGCTGCCGCACGCTCCGCCGATTCTTCGCCAGCCGGCGTCAGCACCGCGCCGGCGCGACCGCGCTCCACCAGAATCACCCCCAGCGCCGTTTCCAGTTCCTTGATCCCCGCGGACAATGTAGGTTGTGTGACCCCGACAGCCTCTGCAGCGCCCACAAAACTGCCCTGGGCGCGAATCGCAGTCAGAAATTGAAGCTGTCGAAGGGTCGGCAGAGACGACGCGGGCAGTTTTTCCATTGATGGGCTCTATTCTTAGGGCCCATCAACATAGATCAAGCACGCATCCAATCAAGCGGCGAACGCGACGCGCGCGTCAGTCGGCGAGCTCAACGGTAGGTGCAGTACGAAAGTGGCGCCGCGACCCAATTCGCTGCGAACGGAGATGTCGCCGCCGAGCAAATTGGCGGAACGCCGCGCCATCGCTAGCCCGAGGCCCACGCCTCCTTGCACGCGCGTCCTCACATCGCCGGCCTGGGTGAACGGCGTGAACAGGCGAGGCAGTTCCTCTTCGGCAATGCCAGGCCCGGTGTCTGACACGCTAATGATAAGCTCCTCGCCCTCCCGCTCGGCTTTGAGGGCGATTAATCCCTGCTTGGTGTACTTGGCGGCGTTGGAGAGCAAAGCGGCCACGCACGCGCTGATCAACTTTTCGTCACTGATCGTTTGTTCAGCGCCTGGCGACACCAGCAATGACACCCGATTACCGTTGTTACTTGTCTGGTCGCTCATCGCGTGTATCTGCGCCTCGAGCAAAGCGCGCACATCGACAACCTGCGCGCGTTGCTCTGTTGCCGCGTGGTCGCCAGCGTATTCGAGAATGCGGTCAATAAGCTCCAGCAGATGGCGTCCGGACTTCTCAATGCGCGCCGCGTCGGCAGCAGCGGCAGGTTGATCTGCGTGCAAGTCCTCGTGGAGCATCTCCGCATAGCCGATGACAGCGTTGAGCGGTGTCCGCAATTCGTGGGTCATCACCGTCAAAAATTTGGATTTTGCTCGGTTGGCCTCCTCAGCCTCCGCGCACTTGGCCTGCGCCAATTTCTGTTCTTGCCTAGCTTGAACGTGCGCCGCCCGTACGCGCTCCATCAAGGCGTTCTGGTGAAGACTTGCGCGCGCCACATAGGCTAGGAACGCGAAGACGCCGCAGCCTACGGCCAGGGCGCTTTGCAGCGGGTTGGCCTGACCAGTCGTGATCGGCAGGAAAGCCATTACCAATAGGCACAACACCGATGGCGCACTAACGACCATCATGAACCCGCGCTCGCGCGACAAAAACAGCAGTGCGCGAACAAACGCACTTGCGGCCATAAGCACGCCAAGAACGCGTCCAGCGCCGCCGCCTTGCGCAACCAGATAAAGCGGCATGGCCGAGAACACCAAGGCGCTGAAGGCGCAGCCCCAGACAAACAGCGCACCGCTTGTGCGTTGCTCCTTGGGGCGGCGGGCGCTCAGGTACGAACCGCCCAGCAGAGCGTCGAACCCCATCGACAGCGCCACCGCCAAGAGCCAAGCCGCGCCGGCGGCGAAGGAATCCAGCGCCAGCGCCGCGCCGAGCGCAAATACGCCCCAGACCGCGAGCCGCCAGCGAAGGCTCTCGACATGGGCGTGCGCTGCAGCGCGCATCGAAGCGGTTTCGAATTGAATCACTGGCGGCAGTCTCTATTTGCGATGTACCAGAGACAAATTGCAGTTCGCTTAACCCCCGCTTCGCATACTCGCCTGTTAACGGAGCGCTAGCCATATTTTGAGGTGGCGGCCTATGAGCGATTTCGATGCGGTTGTCGTCGGCGCCGGCGCGGTTGGACTTGCCTGCGCTTACGCGCTGGCGAAGCGTGGCCAAAGCGTGCTCGTGCTTGAACGCGAGGAGCGCATCGGGACAGGGATTTCCGCCCGCAATTCCGAGGTCATCCATGCCGGCTTCTATTATTCCGAGGGCTCCCTGAAAGCGCGCCTATGCGTGGAGGGGCGACGTGCGCTCTATCCTTTCCTTGAGGCCCATGGCGTCGCCCATCGCAAATGCGGCAAGCTGTTGGTTGCCCCCGAGCAAGGCGACATCGCCAGCATCGAGAAATACGCCGGGCGCGCGGAGCGAAATGGCGTTGAGGGCGTGCGATGGCTGAGCGGCGCCGAAGCGCGCGCGCTGGAACCGGAATTGCGCGCGGCGGCGGCAGTGGAGTTTGTCGAGAGCGGAATTCTGGACGCGCATGGCTACATGGAGGCGCTGGGCGGAGAAATTGAAGCCCATGGCGGCGCCATCGTCTGCAAATCCCCATTTCTGGGCGCGAGCAAACGCGGAAGCGAATTCGACATCCAAGTCGGCGGCGATGCGCCGACGCAGATCAGCGCGCCGCGCCTCGTAATGTCCGCTGGCTTGGCGGCTCAGTCCTGCGCGCGCACGATTGAGGGCTATCCGCTGGAGCGCATACCCAGACAATATCTAGCCAAAGGCAATTATTTCGCCTTGTCCGGCGCCAAAGCGCCGTTCTCGCGGCTGATCTATCCGCCGCCGATCCCCGGCGCGCTGGGCACGCATTATCGCCGCGACCTCGGCGGCATGGCCCGCTTTGGCCCCGACCTAGAATGGGTGTCGAGCGAGGATTACCGCGTCGACCCTACACGCGCCGAGAGCTTCTATGCAGCGGTGCGAAAATTCTGGCCCGGCCTGAAAGAGGGCGCCCTAACGCCAGACTACGCCGGCATTCGTCCGAAAATCCACGACGCCGGCGAAGCGCAGAGCGATTTCGTGATCGACGATCCCAGCGCACACGGATTAGCCGGCCTCCTCTGCCTTTTCGGCATCGAAAGCCCGGGCCTCACCTCCTCGCTCGCGATAGGAGAGGAAGTCGCGAGATTCCTGGGCTAAAAAAAAGAACCCCCGCTTGCGCGGGGGAGTTTGGGAGGAGCACTGCGAACTTGTGTTGCGTCACCAGATTCCCTGGCCGACGCCGCCATCCATCGTCATGGCGGCGCTGAAATTGGTCTCACTGCGCGCTTCGCGTGTTTGCGTGTCGCGGATGCGCACAAGCTTTTCACCCGGTCCAAACCGGCGCAGCAGCGAGCGTTCATTGCATGGGCGACGCGCGATCTGCTGGCGGCAAGCGATTTGGTCATTCTCGTACCAAAGCGCTTCCCCGGGCGCACAGTCGAAGCTGCGCCCATCCATCGTCGCGCGCATGCGAGTTCCCGCCATGCACCTGAAAATCTCGCCGCTGAAGTCAGCGGCGACGCCCCTGCCTGCGAATGTCTGTGATGCCGGATGCGGGTTGCCGGCGGCGTCGAGGCAAATCGCCTGCACCACGAGGTCGCGTTCGCGCATCGCTGTTTCGATGGATACGCTAGCTTCGGTGACCGCGAGCATGGCCGAAGTCGCAGCGGCGGCCCCGCCCCCGCCTTCGACCATGGTGCTCTGACGAATGATGGTGTCGCCGGCCTGCACGTTAGCGATTGCGATCGCGATCGAGCTCGATTGAGCCGATGCGCGGGCGCCTGAATTCATGATGACGATGTTCGGGGGCGGCACGTGCGGAGGCGGCACGACGACCACCGGCGGCCGGCAACAATTCGAAGGCGGCGGCGGAGGGGGCGGCGGATTGCAGCCGTGATTGCATGACGGCGGCGCATGCGCGCAATTGCCCATGCAATCGGCCTTGGCCTCAACAGGCAGCAGAACGAAGCCCAAGGCCGCGAAGCCGAACGCGATCGCGGCCAGAATGTACCGTGCTGGGACGCGCATGGTTCCCATCTCCTTAATCTCGCCAGCCATCGTGCAAGCTGAAGGCCACGCCTCGCTCTGAGCGGGAAAGGCGTCCGTAATCGCCGCTACTGGCGCGGCGCGGGCCTTGCGTAGCCAACTGGGGATAATCCGAGCGCGGCGCATTAACGAACATGACAGGCGAAGAAACATTTCACCCTGACACACGCGCCTTGCTCGCCTACGGGCGCGCACTGGCCGGCGCCGGCCCCTCTCCAAGGAAGGGCGGCGCCGATCACGTACTGGAGCGGTTGTTCGTTATCGAACGGATGGCCGATGGACGTTTGCCGGTGCGCACGTTCGGGGCGGAATTGGTGGGCCTGTTCGGCCGCGATCTCCGCGATCACGATTTTGCCCGTTTCTTTCTGGCGCCGGATTTGGCGCTGCTGCGTGCGATGATCGAAGCCTGCGAGGCCGCCAACGAACCTGGGGTGGCGCGCATCCTCGCCGAAACGGCTGAGGGCGGCAGTTTTGGCGGCGAGATTTTGATCACGCCGCTGAAGGTTGACCTCACGCTGGGAAATCGCTTCCTGGGCATGTTCCAGGCGCTGGGCGGCGAGGCATTCACGCAGGACCGCCCAATCCGTTGGCTGAAGCTGGGGTCTGTGCACCCGCCGGCGGCGAAGGTTCCAACGCGCCCCCGGCTCGTCGTCGTCAACGACTAAACGGTTGCGACTTCGTCCTCGGCGATCGGCGCGTGCTCTGGCGCGAGCATTGGCTTGCCACGGATCATATCGGATATCTTTTCCGCGATCATGATCGTGGGTGCGTTGGTATTGCCGCCGACAAGGGTCGGCATCACGCTGGCGTCGATGACGCGCAGGCCGTCTATGCCGCGCACGCGCAATTGTTCATCCAGAGGCGCATTTGCGTCCGCGCCCATCCGCACTGTTCCCACGGGGTGATAGATTGTCTCCGCATTCTTGCGGATCCAGGAATCAATCTCGCCATCCGTGCGCACGCTTTCGCCAGGGCGCATTTCCGGCCCACGCAGCGAGCTCAGTGCGTCTTGCGCAACGATGTCGCGCACCATGCGCACGCTGTCGCGCATGGTGCGGCGATCGTTCTCTTTGGCCAAATAGCGCGGATCGATCAGCGGCGCGTCGAACGGGTCGGCTGACGCAAGCGTGACCGTGCCGCGGCTTTCCGGGCGCAGTTGGCAGGCATGCAGGGTAAAGCCGTCACGATCCGGCTTGACCCGTGCGTGATCGATCATCACCGCGTTCACCGCGTGAATTTGGATGTCGGGACGATCAAGCTCGGCGCGCGTTTTCAAGAACGCGCCAGCGTGCAGGTGGTTGGTGCGGCCGTGACCCTGCTTCGTGAACAAGTATTGCAGGCCGATCATGGGTTGCTTCAGCCCCTTGGTTTTGGAGAACATCGAGATCGGCTTGCTCATCTCGGTGATGACGCAGACGTCCAGATGGTCCTGCAAATTGCGTCCAACTTCTGGAATATCAGCGTTCACCGGCACGCCAAGTTTCTTCAATTGATCGCCCGGCCCGATGCCGGAGAGCATCAATAGTTGCGGTGATTGAAACGCGCCCCCGCACAGAAGAACTTCGCGCTCAGCCCTCGCTGTCGCCACCGGCTTGCCGCGACCCGAAGCATATTCGACGCCAACAGCTTTGCCGCCCTCAATCATGATCCGCCCCGCAAGGGCGCCGGAGATGATGGTGAGGTTTGGCCGTACGCCGGCAATGGTGCGCAGGTAGGCCGCCGACGCGCTCCAACGCTCGCCGTCGCGGATGGTGAGATGGTAGGGACCAGCGCCCTCCTGCTGGCGGCCGTTGAAATCGCGCGTCACCGGGAAGCCGGCCTGCGCCGCCGCCTGGATGAACGCCTTGTACACCGGATCGCCAGGAGGTCCGCGCGACACCCAGAGCGGCCCGCCTGCGCCATTCCAAGCGTCCGCGCCGTCCTCGTGGTGCTGGGCGCGCTTGAAATAGGGCAGCACATCGGCGTAGCCCCAGCCGCTCAGGCCCAGTTGACGCCAATGGTCATAATCGCGCGCATGGCCGCGGATATAGATCATACCGTTAATTGCTGAGGAGCCGCCCCAGCCACGTCCACGTGGTTGGTAGAGCTTGCGCCCGTCCAGAAACTCTTGCGGCGTCGTTTCGAAGCCCCAATTGGTTGCGCCCTTGGTGGCGATCAAATTGCCGACGCCCGCGGGCATTTTCACCAACAGGGATTCGTTCTTCCCCCCCGCCTCAAGCAGCGCGACGTTTACCTCAGGGTCCTCGCTTAGTCGGTTCGCAAGCACGCACCCGGCGCTGCCGGCGCCGACAATCACATAGTCGAATTTGTTCTCGGGCATGGTTCAACCCCTTAGGCTTTCCCAACCTTGCCCGCTGCGGCGCCGCTCGTGCAAGCCCTGCCCCACCGTCAAAGCTTAAGCAAAAGTTTACGGTGAAGGCGCATTTATCGTGTTGATGTCCCAAGCCGCCGCAGAAAAACTCGATCTCGCCATCGCAGCCACACGGCTGAGCTCGATCCGCACCCGCCCCCAAGAACGGCGCCGCTTCCGCCGTCTCAATCTCGTCGTCGGCGGTCGCATGCTCGACCAGCTGGGACGCGAACACGATTGCCGCACCGCCGACATGTCGCCGGGCGACGCCCGCATCGCGGCGCCCATTCTGCCCAATGTCGGCGAACGCGTGGTGCTTTACCTTGATGGACTTGGACGGGTCACAGGACACGTGGTTCGCCGCGGCGAACAGGATATGGCGGTGATCTTCGATTTTTCTGCGCACAAACGTGAAAAACTTGCCGAGCAATTAACCATCGCGATCAACAAAAACATCGAGATTGAACCTGAAACGCGCCCAACGCCGCGTTTGGTGGAATCCGGAATCGCATCGCTCGCCCGGATACAATTGGAAAATGGCGTCGCCTATGAGGGCGAGGTGCTCGATTTCTCCATCACCGGGATCACTCTGCGCACGCCTCGTCCCGCCCCGCCGATCGGAACCTGGGTCCGTGTCGGGGGCACTTATGGGCGTGTAGCCCGGCTGATCGAGAATGGCTTCGCGGTAGACTTCGAGCCGCGCCAGCGCGCCGACGCGCAAACACGGTAAATTCCCCCGGCACGGGCGTTGCACGACCCTCCATAGGCCGCCTGCGCGATTTCGCTCTTGTGTGCCGAATTGGAGCACATCCAACCGTGAGCGACGCTGCACATCCCCCGAAAACCGCCGCCACCGGCCAATGGTGGGTGGAAGTGCGCGGAAAAGCCTATGGGCCTTACGCCTATGCTCAGCTTACTCAATATGTGGCCGAGGGCCGTGTCCGCCCGACCACACGCGTGTCCGACCGTCCGGACGGCGCCTGGGTTGAAGCACGCAAAGTCATTGGATTGATCAGCCCGGACGCAAGCCGCCCCGCCAATGACGCAGCGCCAGGGGGCGCCAACGTCTTCGTGCACGCAGAAATTCGTTCCGGCGCCTGGAACGGCTTCATGTCCGCGCTTGAGAGCATGGGCGCGATTTGCGAACTCTCGACTGGCTTGTGGCTGCTGCGCACCCGCTATTCCGCGGGCGTTATCCGCAACACGCTCTCGCAGACGCTCGAGCAAGGCGACCGCTTCGTCGTGGTTGACGCCACACGCGACCGCTTCGCCTGGTTCAATCTCGGGCCCGAGGTCGATGTCCGGGTCGCCAAAGTGTGGAACGGCCCGTTGCGCGCGGAAGCGATCGTTTAGCGTTCGCTCGGACGCAGATCGCGCGCATAGCGCTTCCAATTCTCAACGTAATGCGCGGCCGACAATTGTATGAGCTGGCGCTGCGCTTCCTCCAGCTTGCGCGCCACCCTGGCGGGCGCCCCGGTGATCAGCGAGCCGGATTCGAACGTCTTGCGTTCGGTCACCAACGCGTGCGCGCCGACCAGACAGAAATCCGGTATGTGCGCATGGTTGAGCACGGTAGCTTTAATGCCGATCAGCGCACAATCGCCGATCGTGCAGCCGTGCAGCATGGCCTGATGCCCGACGGTGACGTCGCGGCCGATGGTCAGCGGCGCGCCCATGTCGGTGTGCAGCACGCTGCCATCTTGTACGTTCGAATTCTCGCCGACGATTATGGGTTCGTTGTCTCCGCGCAACACCGCACCAAACCAAACCGACGCGTTCTTCTTCAACACAACCTTACCGATCAGCACCGCGCTCGGCGCCACCCAGAAGGCGTGCTCGTCCTCAATCTCGAGATCGGCGTCGGCTAGGGAATAGATCGGCATCGGACCCCAGAGCGAAATTTTCGTGACGTTACCAGGTTTCAATGCGTCGTTAACCGGTTCGGCGCTTGATGTGAACATCGGATCGGGATTTCCCGGTCCACCCATCTCCGAAGGCGCTCACGCGCCGTCATGTGGGGGAGAATGTGGGCGAAACGCGCGAGACCTGCGCACTTTTCGAACCGCCTTCAGGCGCCCGCAGCGCCGACTCTCTCGACTCTCCGAATCAGTTCGACCACCCGCCGTCGGCCGCAAGCCGGCGGCTTTTTCGTCGCGCCCAGAACGGGCGCTCCTAGAAGGGGACCACGATGGCGAAACGCAGCGTGAAACGTCGGCAAGCGCAAGGCGTGCTCAACGTTCAGGAATTTCAGCGCGACGATCGGCGGCAACGGAACCTTCAAGTGCTCGAAGGCGGCTGGCAACCCAACAATGAGAGCCCCGCCGGCCCGCGCGAACAAAGTTTCATCAAACACGTGCGCCCCAAATCCAAGGGTCAAACCGCTTTGATGGAGGCCATCGATGCGCACGCGCTAACGCTGGCGCTAGGCCCAGCAGGCACCGGCAAGACTTATATCGCCATCGCCAAAGCAGTGGAGGCACTGGAGGGTGGTAAAGTCGGCCGCATCGTGCTCTCGCGTCCGGCGGTGGAGGCCGGCGAATCGCTTGGCTACCTGCCCGGCGCCATGGAAGACAAACTCGCTCCCTATCTGCGCCCGCTCTACGACGCGCTCACCGACCGGCTCTCCGCCAAGCGCCTCAAGGCACTGATGGCCGAAGGGCTGATTGAGATTGCGCCGGTAGGCTTCATGCGCGGGCGCACATTGAACAACGCTTTCGTGGTCATCGACGAGGCTCAAAATTGCACCTACGGGCAGATCAAGATGCTGCTGACACGCTTGGGCTGGCACTCGACTATGGTGGTCACTGGCGACCCGGCGCAAACGGACTTGCTCCCCGATCTCTCCGGCCTGCACACCGTCGCCGACAAGTTAGAGGCGGTCGCCAACATCGCCGTGATCCGGCTTACCGATTCAGACATCGTCCGCCACCCGCTGGTCGCGTCCATGTTGGGTGTCTTGTAGCGCGCGGCTTGCCGCTCCCTCACGGGGAGCGGGTTGGACGACTTTGGATGCAGACAAACTTTACCCCGGCGCCGCCCAAGCGCCGGGGTTGTCTTTTGGTTGGCGCTCATTTCGTGCTATGAGACAGCATGAGTTCGATCGAAACCCCCATCGAAACCCCAGAGGATTATCGCACCCTCTACCGCCGCGCCTTCGAGGAGTACGGCGCGATGGCGCTGTGGAACGCCCGCCAACTTGACGCGCCGACGCCCGGGCACGCCCTGGTGATCGCACGCGCGCTTCGACGCGAGGGAAATCTCTCCGCCCGGTTCTTGGCGGAAAGAATAGAAGCGGCGTGCCGTGCCGCTGACTAGCGCGCAAATCGCAGCGCTGGCCGCCATCGCCGGGGCCCGCAGCCCCGAGAGCTACATCGGCGGCTCCACGCCTCTCAACCGGGATCAAGCGCGCTATTCTTTCGACATCGACATTTTCAACGACAACCAGGAGCGCGTGGCCCTCGCCGCGGATGCCGACGCGGCAAGCCTTGTCGCCGCGGGATTCAGCGTCAAGTGGATCCGGCGCTTGGCCGGAATACACACGGCCGAAGCCGAGCGCGCCGGCGAATCCGTCAAACTGGATTGGGTCGCCGACAGCGACTTCCGCTTTTTCCCGGTGATTCCTGATACTCTGTTCGGCTTCATGCTCCATCCCGTCGATCTGGCAGCGAACAAGGCCATGGCCGCGGCGACCCGGCGCGAACTCCGCGACATCGTCGATCTGGTCACCATCCACGAGACCGTCCTACTGCTGGGCGCAGTAGTCTGGGCGGCGGTCGAAAAATCACCAGGCTTCACGCCGGAGGGGCTCATCGGCGAAATCCGCCGCAACTCTCTGCATCCTCGCGAGGCTTGGGATGAGTTGCGCACAAGCGAGCCGATCGATCCCGACAAGACCATGCAGCGTTTGCGCGCGACGCTGGACGAGGCGGAGGCGTTCGTGCTGCGCATGCCGACCGCCAAGGTAGGCCGGCTGTTTCTCAAGGACGGCAAGGTGGTGCAGCCCGATCCGGAGCGCCTCGGCAACTATGTCGAGCAAGAAGGCAGGCGCCGCGGCCATTGGCCCTCGAGCCCAGAGATCGCCGCCGCCATGATGGAGCGATACAAACTTGGCTAAGGGCGCCGCGATGACGCCACACTCAGTCTTCGAGATCAATCTCCAGAATGCTCATGGTCAGCACCTGGCCTTCGTCCTCGTCGGCGGAGATCGTGCCTACGAATTCTCCATGCACATAAACTTCCGCTGAATCAGTCTTTCGCGGGCGCGCGCGCACATCGAGCTCAGCTGCGTGCAGCTTTTGGCGCAGCGCGGTTTGCAGGCGCGCGCGTTCCGCATCGTCGATGGGAGCGTTTTTCTTGGCGCCTGGCGCGCGCGGAATGGCGAGACTGATGGCGTAGCTGAGTTCGCCCTCGTCGTCGTCGCGGATTAAGTCCGCCACCGCCGCGCCATCAACCAGCAGGGAGCCCCCGTCGCGCCCGCGGGCGACGACCGACACGGTCGGCGAGCCCAGCAGCTTCGACAAGTAAGCGCCGAGGCGCGTGCATTCTGTGGCGTTCAATGGACCAACTCCTCTGCGCGAAACTCGTCCGCGAAGAGCGCTAGGTCAAGCTAAGAACGCGGGGCCAGCTAGTCAAAATCCCAATGCGTCGCCTCGTGACGCAGGTGGCGGCCTAGCACATAGGACATCGCGCCAAGCGCGGCGAAACCGCCAACCACGGCGAGATAATCATACATGCGGCTCTCAATCGCCCCCATCAGCGTGAACGGCGTGTAGATGGCGATCAGGGTCAGCGCGACCCCGCATGCCGCGCCAGTTTTGATGAAGACATCGCCCAGAAAAAAGTTCCGGTCGATCTCCGCCCGCGGGCGACGCACGGGGCGGTCCTTGGTCGGTTCGCGCGCTTTGCGTTTGCTCATGAACCGACGCTACAGGGATTCGCCCTGGGGCGCAGGTCAACGCATTATCGTTTCGGAGGCGATGCGCCGGGCGCCGGTTCCAGCTCATAGGAAATGACAGCGCTTCGCGCTTCCGAACGCACCTCGCTCGAGCAATTGCTGCGCGAAAATGCCTCCGCGAGCTGGCGCGCGCGCGGCAAATTCTGGCCCCAGCCCTGCTGTGTGTCGTAAAGCACCGCAAAGCCCGTCCAAGGCATCATTGTCTGACCGAGCTTGTCGCTCTCGAAGATGCGATGAAAGTCCTTCTGGAAGAAGCCCAGCCGCGCCGAGATCGTGCCGGTGTCTGCAGTCTGCAATTCCTCCAGGAAACTGCTCCAGACGCGGCTGGCCTCCCGGCACATATCGATGATGCGCGTATCGCCGCGGCCAAGACGTTCGAGCAATTCATGCATGGTTTAGCGCCTCTTGTCCCGCCAACACACTAGTGCGGCGTCTCGCAATTGCCGCCCCACGATTGGGGCAGGCGCCGAGCGGCAATTGCGAGACCTAAAGCCACACCAGAAACTAAAATTCCCTAGTGTCCTTGATGTCTCCGAATTGCCGAGAGCGCCTGCCCCAAACGGAGGCGGCAATTCGGAGACAGGACACTAGCCTCGCCGATGGGCGGCGCCAATCACAACCACCACTTACGTGCACGAACGCTGAAGCCGGCAGCTTTTTCCAGAGCAGCCGACACCGCAAAGACGCTTTCCTCGTCAAGCGCCTTGCCGATCACTTGCAGCCCTAGGGGCAAGCCTTGGGCGTCCAAAGCCGCTGGAAGCGCAAGCGCTGGTAGCCCTGCCAGGTTGGCGGTCACCGTGAAAATGTCATTGAGATACATCGCCACCGGATCGCCCGATTTCTCCCCGAGCGCGAATGCGGCCGACGGCGTGGCGGGGGTCAGGATGGCGTCGACCTCCGCAAAAGCGTCGCGAAAATCCTGGGCGATGCGCTGGCGCACCTTCTGGGCGCGCAAATAATAGGCGTCGTAATAGCCTGCGCTCAGCACGTAAGTGCCAATGAGGATCCGCCGCTGCACTTCGGCGCCGAAGCCCCGTGCGCGCGTCTGTTCGTAGGTGGCGTTCAGGTCCCTGCCCGCCGCCCGCGCGCCGTAGCGCATGCCATCATAGCGCGCGAGGTTGGAGGAGGCCTCCGCTGGCGCTACAATGTAATAAGCCGGCAGCGCGTATTTGGTGTGCTTGAGGCTGATCTTTTTGATCTTGGCGCCCGCGGCCTTGGCCCATTCGATCCCTTGCGCCCAGAGCTTCTCGATTTCCTCGGGCATGCCATCGACGCGATATTCTTCTGGCACGCCGATGGTCATGCCCTTGATTGAGCGCGAACAGGCGGCGCGGAAGTCCGGCAGCGCGTTCGGTAGCGAAGTGGAGTCCTTGGCATCGTGTCCGGCCATGGATTGCAACAGCGTGGCCGCATCTTCGACCGTCTTGGCGATCGGCCCGGCCTGATCGAGCGAGGAAGCAAACGCGACAATCCCCCACCTCGAACAGCGTCCATAGGTCGGTTTGATGCCGACCGTGCCGGTAAACGCGGCGGGTTGACGGATCGAGCCGCCGGTGTCGGTGGCGGTAGCGCCGAGGCACAGGTCGGCGGCGACCGCTGACGCCGAACCGCCAGACGAACCGCCAGGGGTCAACTTGGCGTCCTGATTGCCGCGTCTCCATGGCGATACGACCGCACCGAACGCGCTGGTTTCGTTCGATGAACCCATGGCGAATTCGTCCATGTTGAGCTTGCCCAGCATGAGCGCGCCATCGCGCCAGAGCTGGCTCGTCACCGTGCTTTCGTAGGTGGGCGAAAATTCGCCGAGGATGTTGGAGCCTGCGGTCGTGCGCACCCCTTCGGTGCAGAAGAGGTCCTTGATCCCAAGCGGCGCGCCTTCAAGCGGACCGGCGCTACCCTTGGCGCGGCGCGCGTCGCTCGCTTTGGCGGCCGCACGCGCCTGCTCGGCGGTGACGACGACATAGGCGTTCAAATGCGGGTTGGCTTTCTCAATCGCCGCGAGGAACGCGTCGGTGACCTCGGCGGAGGAGAAGCGCTTCTGCGCCATGCCGTCGAGCGCGGAGGCGAGGGTGAGGGAGGTAAGCTCCGACATCAGACACTCCTTCCCTTCTCCCCTTGAGGGGAGAAGGTGGCCGCGGAGCGGCCGGATGAGGGGGACGCCGGACCATAAGGAAAAAGCGCTGCACCAGTGCCTGCGAACACCCGTGTTCCCTCATCCGGCCCTTCGGGCCACCTTCTCCCCTCAAGGGGAGAAGGGACGCTGATCACCTCGGTCATGCGCCTACCTTTGTCATAAGCGTCTTCGCATAAAACGCGGTCCAATCGCTCGGCGGATAATCCAGCACGGGGCCGCATGGGGCAAAGCCTTCGCTTTCATACACATGGCGCGCAGCGTCAAAATTCGAGCCTGTCTCCAACACCAGCCGCGAGAAGCCTTCTTTGCGCGCGAGCGCTTCGATGCGTTGCAAAATCGCGCGCCCCAGCCCTCGGCCCTGGTGCGAAGGCATCGTGTACATGCGCTTGACCTCGGCGATCCCGCTCCCATGCCGGCGCAGGGCGCCCATCGCCACCGCGCCGCCATCCTCGCGCGCGACGAGCACCGTGGTGTCGGGCTGCGCCATTTGTTCAACGCTCATGTGGTGGGTATGCTCGGCCGGGGTGAGCGCCAGCGTAGTCTCGTTCAACGCCGCGACCAGCGCGCGCACGTCGTCCGAGAGCGCTGACTCTATTCTAATATGAAAATTCACGTCGCCACCGCAACATGGGCCGTCATTCCGGGACTCGCGAAGCGAGGACCCGGAACCCAGGGGACCCAAGCACCGCGCTCTACGATCCCCTGGGTTCCGGATCGCGCTGCGCGCGTCCGGAATGACGGAGATTTGGTCAGTCGGGAAACGGCGAGGCTCACTCCACCACCTTCGGCACCACGAAGAAGCCGTCCTCCGCCTTTGGCGCGTTTTTCAACACCCGCTCAGGGTTACCGCCATCGCTGACTACATCCTCGCGCATCGGCAAAGCGAGGCCCTCTACAGCGCTGGTCATGGGTTCGACGCCCTCGACGTCAACCTCGTTCAATTGCTCTATCCAGGCCATGATGCCGTTCAGCTCAGCCGCCATAGGGGCCACGCGCTCCTCCGGCAGCGCCAGCCGCGCAAGCTTGGCGACCTTGCGTACGGTTTTCTCATCGATGGACATGGGGTGCGGACTTAGCCGCGCGACGGCGGGTGTTCAAGCAATATGGACCGCCGGCGTCGGCGCTCGCACAGGCATCGGAGCATGCGTCGCCCCGCACCGTTGCCGGCGAGGGCGCCGGCGGTCCATATTGCACCCTTGGTTTTCCCCGACCTTCCCCAATTCGCCGCAGCCCTGCCGCCGCAAGGCGCGCTGTTGGGCCTCGACCCAGGCGAGAAGCGCATCGGCGTGGCTGTCAGCGACGCCGGGCGCATGATCGCTTCCTCCTTGGGGACAGTCGTGCGCACGAAATTCGCCGCCGACGCCGAGGCGATCCTGAAATTCTTCGATCAACGCCAATGCGTCGGCTTCATCGTCGGCCTGCCGCTCAACATGGACGGCTCGTCGGGTCCGGCGGCGCAATCGGCGCGGGCGTTCGCGCGTAATCTGCTCGGACTGCGCAATGCTCCTTTGCTCTTGTGGGACGAGCGCCTCTCCACCTCCGCGGTCACCCGCACCTTGATCGAGGGCGACGCCTCACGCAAACGCCGCGGCGAAGTGGTCGATAAAATGGCCGCTGCCTACATGCTGCAGGGCGCGCTCGACGCCATGCAGGAGCGCATCGCCAATGGCTGAGGTCTATGCGGCGTTGGCGCCTGTCTTCATTCTAATCGCGCTGGGGTGGCTCGCGCGCGCCAGCCGCATCATCGCGCCCGAAGGCTTCGGCGCGGTCAACCGGTTTGGCTATTTCATCCTCTACCCAGCTTTCCTATTCACGATCGTCACCAGCGCGGATTTCGCAAACCGCGAAGCCGGCCCGTTCATCTTTGCAGTCATTGCCGGCTTCGCCATCATGGCTGTTCTGGCGCTCGCAACGCGCTTCTTGTTCCGCACCGACGGCCCCGCCTTCACCAGCGTTTTTCAAGGTGCGTTGCGATGGAACGGTTTTCCGCTGCTGGCGGCCGCGACCGCGCTTTACGGACCGGTTGGCCTTGAGCTGATCGGCATCGCTTTCGGGCCGCTTGTGTTCGTCGTCAACATAATCAGCGTCACTGTGCTCGCGCGCTGGGGAGCAAACCGCGCCGCCAGCTGGCGCGCGGTGCTCGATCAGATTGCCGCCAACCCGCTCATACTCTCCTGTGGCGCTGGCCTGCTGGCGCAAGCATTTGGGTTCACTCATCTAGGCCCTGCGAGCGACGCATTGCGGCTACTGGGCCAAGCGGCTATGCCCGTGGCTCTGATCACTGTCGGCGCCGGGCTCGACTTCGCTGCGCTGCGCGCCGATGGCGCAAGGGTCGCGACCGCCTCGGCGCTCAAACTGATCGCTGCGCCTTTTGCGCTCTGGCTCTGCGCCGCCTGGCTCGGGCTTGGCCCGACGGCGACGGCGATCGCCGTTGGCATTGGCGCCACGCCGACCGCCGCGGCCGGCTACACGCTCGCACGCGAAATGGGCGGCGACGCCCGCCTCATGGCTGCGGTGATCACGGCGACGACAATTCTTTCCTTCATCACGATGCCGCTGGCTATCTCTTTGGCCATGAACCGCTAAGCGCGCCTGCCTCAACCTCCCAAACGCGGCGCCACCGGCACGCTCGGCCCCACCACCATGTCAGGGTCCTCGTCGAAACCGGGATGGTTGGTCGGGTCCACCACATAGGTGTGCGACTGGCTGGTCGGCTCCAGCGGCGCCCGCACGCCCAATTCCACAGCCTGAGCCTTGCCGGCCCCGAGGCCGGCGACCACCGCGGCAAGCGCAAAACCAACGGGACGCAGCGGCAGTTCTTCGTGTCTGGCGTTCTTCATCATCTCAACTCCACACCGCCCGTTGCCCGTCTAGGGTCGCCCGTTTGTTAACCAATTAACCACCATTGGAACAAAGCGAGTACAGCACTGAGTCCAGGACGGCAATAGGGCGGAAACAAATTTCTTCGCCGCTGTTTCGCCCTGCTTGCGGCGGTTTGGACACAAGGCTTAACAAGCGCTCATGGCTCAGCGACCGTCAGGCACGAAGAAAAACGACAGCGGGCCGGTTCGTTTTCGTCACAAGCATCTATTGGCGATCGCCGATCTCGACCGTTTCGAAGTGGCCGCCCTGCTTGATCGTGCGGAAACCTTTGAACCGCTGCTCGAGCAGAAGGTGAAGAAGCTCGACGCACTGCGCGGGCGCACCTTGATCAATCTCTTCTTCGAGAACTCGACGCGCACGCAATCCTCATTTGAACTCGCCGGCAAGCGTATGGGCGCTGACGTCGTCAACATGTCGGTGAAGTCCTCAAGCGTCGCCAAGGGTGAAACCTTGATCGACACCGCGGCAACGCTGAACGCGATGCGCCCCGATCTGCTTGTTGTACGTCACGGCGCCTCTGGCGCGGCGGAATTGCTGGCCCGCAAGGTCGACTGCGCGGTGATCAATGCCGGCGACGGTCAACACGAGCACCCGACGCAGGCGCTGCTCGACGCGTTCACCATCCGCCGCCGCCTCGGACAAGTGGAGGGCCTCACCATAGCAATTTGCGGCGACGTGCTCCACTCGCGCGTTGCGCGCTCCAATGTGGCGCTGCTCAACATGCTGGGCGCGAGCGTGCACCTGATTGGCCCGCCGACGCTTATGCCCGCTGGGGCCGAGCGCTGGGGCGCGCGCGTATTCCACGACATGCGCGAAGGACTGAAGGGCGCGGATGTGGTGATGATGCTGCGGCTACAGCGCGAGCGCATGGACGGAGGCTATTTCCCCTCCGCGCGCGAATATTTCTGGTTCTACGGGCTCGACGAGGACAAGCTCAAGCTTGCAAAACCCGGCGCGCTTGTGATGCACCCCGGCCCGATGAATCGCGGCGTCGAGATCGATTCAAGCGTAGCTGACAATCCCAATGTCTCGCTGATCGAGACGCAGGTTCGCATGGGTGTGGCCGTGCGCATGGCGGTGCTGGAAGCATTGGCCGAGAGCGGCGCAAACGGGGGGCGAAGCTGATGTGGCGTGCTGTGGTTGGCATTCCTTCTCCCCTTGAGGGGAGAAGGTGGCCCGAAGGGCCGGATGAGGGGCGCGCGATATTTGCCAACCTTGGCGTTGCGCCATTTCCTGGTCCCTCGGCGTTCCCCTCATCCGTCAGCTTCGCTGACACCTTCTCCCCTCAAGGGGAGAAGGGAGAGGAGCGTACATGACCCGCCCCGTGCTCATCCGAAACGCCACCTTGGTCGATCCGGCGAAAGATAAGATCGCTGACGGCGCAATCCTGTTCGCCGACAAAATTCTCGATATCGGCGCCATTGCCAGCGCCCCTGACGGCGCAGAGATTATCGACGCTGACGGCGCCCATGTCATGCCCGGCTTGATCGACATGCGCGTGGTCATCGGCGAGCCCGGCGCCGAGCACAAAGAGACGTTCAAGTCCGCAGGCCGTGCAGCAGCGGCGGGCGGGGTCACGACGTTGGTGATGATGCCGAACACCACGCCGGTGATCGACGACCAGAGCCTGGTCGATTTCGTACTGCGCCGCGCAGGCGATCGCTCGGGCGGCGTGCACATCCTGCCCGCAGCAGCGCTCACCAAGAATCTCGACGGCGCGTTGATGACCGAGATCGGCCTGCTCGCCGAAGCGGGCGCGGTGATGTTCTCAAACGGCGATCGCCCGATCGCGGACACACGCGTGCTCTTGCGTGCACTCAAATACGCGACCGCGTTCGGGGCCCTGATCGCACATCGCCCGGAAGACCCCTACCTCGCCGAAGGCGGCGTCATGCATCATGGCGAACTCGCCGCCCGGCTTGGCCTTGCAGGCATACAAGCGGCGGCCGAGGGCATCATGGCGCGGCGCGATCTTGAACTCGCCGAACTTACCGGCGGGCGTTTGCTGATGGACATGCTTTCCACCGCGGAGGCGCTTCGCCCGCTCGTGCGCGCCAAGGCGCGCGGCGTGAAAGTTGTCGCCAGCGTCAACGTGCACCATCTGGTGCTCAACGAGAACGATGTCGACGGCTATCGCACCTTCGCAAAGCTTTCCCCGCCCTTGCGTTCGGAGACGGATCGCATCGCCCTGGTCGAAGGCGTACGCGATGGTGTGATCGACGTGATCGTCTCCGGCCACGATCCCAGGCCCGCGGAGGACAAGCGCCTGCCGTTCGCGGAGGCGGCGTTCGGCGCGGTCGGCTTGGAGACGCTGTTGCCGGCCGCGTTGACGCTCCACCACAAGGGCGACGTAGGGCTGAACGCGCTGATCCGGGCGATGACGCTGCGGCCCGCGGAAATACTCAATCTGCCGCAGGGACGCTTGGCCAAAGGCGCGCCCGCTGATCTTATCCTGGTCGATATCGGCGCGCCGTTTAAGCTCGATTCCGACAAGCTGCGCTCGAAATCCAACAATTCGCCATTTGACGAGAAGACGCTGCAAGGCATTGTCCGGCGCACGTTCGTAGGCGGGCGCCCGATTTTTCCGGTTTGAGGGAGGTCACTTTGGTTCCCACAGAAATAAGCTCCGTCATCCCGGACACGCGGAGCGTGATCCGGGACCCAGGGGATCGTAGAGCGCTGCGCATGGCAACTGGGTTCCGGGTTCGCCGCTCTGCGGCGCCCCGGAATGACGGGCTGATTTTCTGCATCGCACTCGCACTCACCCTCGCCGCTTGCGCAACTTACCCGCCGGGGCAGACCCCGCCCGATCGCCTGCCCACGCACGGCGCCATCGCGTACAATTGCGCCAATGGCGCGCAATTGATGGTGGAATATGTCGATGACGAGGCCCGCGTGGCGATCCTGGGCGGCCCCTCGATGGTGCTGCCGCAAACTGCCGACGGCGCCTATTCAAACGGGCGCTACGCACTCAGCGGAAGCGCCGCTCAAGCGAACTGGACCGTGGGCCGGTCGGCGCCGGTGAGCTGTCGGGGGAATTAGGGCAGGTCGCTAGAAGTCCCAGCGTAGCAAGCGATACCCGACATCAAGCGCATCGAGTTCCAGCAGAGCGGAATTGCGTTCGCGCCAAGCGCCGGTCGCGAGGTCGTCAGCGAGCTTGTTTAGGCCTGCCTCTGCATCGATTTTCGAAAACACCGAGATCGACTGGCGCGCGGCCGCATCGAGATAGACCTCCGGCCTTCGCCAATAGGCGCCCAGAAATCCGTCACAGCAATCGTGGGGAACCGGCAACGGGCTCGCTTCAAACGCACCCAACTCCTCGGCCAACAAATCGAGCGGCGGCATAGTTTGGCGATCAAGGGCCGCGATTGCCGGCAGGTAGTCGCGCGTCAGCCAGAAATCCGAAATCTGCGCATCGAAGGTCAACAGCAAGATACGTGCACGCGCGACGCGGCGCATTTCGCGCAGGCCCGCCCGCCAGTCCCGCCAGTGGTGGATAGTCAGCACCGCCATGGCGGCGTCGAAGGCGCCAGCTTCAACTGGCAAGTCCTCCGCCGAAGCGCGCACGCAGGGCGCCGCGTCTGGCGCACGCTGGGCAATCATGAGCGCCGAGGGTTCCACCGCGAGCACGGTGCAATCCATGGGTTCGTACGACCCTGTCCCCGCGCCCACATTGATCACCGAGCGCACATCTCCCAACGCCGCGCTAATCGCCGCGGCGATACGCGGATCGGGCCTGCGCCGAAGCGCATAGCCCTCGCCGATGGAATCGTAGGCGGGGGTCATCATGTTTTTTGAGTATCGACGCGGCGGGCTGTTTCGCAAACTTTCCTTCTCCCGCGCCAAGTTCGCCCCTCCCCAGGAGCGATTGAGCCTGATAGAGACGCTCGGTGCTGGCCTTTTTCATCGTCCTCGCCGCCATTGGCGGCTATTTGCTAGGCTCGATCCCGTTCGGCCTGGTGCTCACACAATGGGCGGGCCTCGGCGACATCCGCGCCATCGGCTCCGGCAATATCGGCGCAACCAACGTCTTGCGCACGGGCCGCAAAGACTTGGCGCTTGCGACGTTGCTGCTGGACGCGGGCAAAGCCGGATTGGCGCTGATCCTCGCGCGGCTGCTGACGAGCGGACACCCCCAGCAGATCGAGATTGGGTTGGTCGCGGGCGGCGCAGCCTTTATCGGCCATTGCTATCCGGTGTGGCTCAACTTCAAGGGCGGCAAGGGCGTCGCTACCTTTTTCGGCGTGCTGTTCGCCGGGGCCTGGCCGCTTGGATTGCTGGCGGGCGCAACCTGGCTCGCAATCGCCACGATGTTTGGATATTCCTCGCTGGCCGCACTTTGCGCTGCCGCTATCGCTCCAATCGCCGCGCTGATCGCGGCCTATTCCTGGCCTGAAATTATTTTCGCGCTGCTGCTGGCGGCGCTGATCTTCTGGCGCCACCGAGCGAACATCGAACGCTTACGTGCGGGAACCGAACCCCGCATCGGCGGCAAGAAAGCCGGGGCCGACGCAACCGCCGAACCGCCCGCGGCGGCGGAATCCTGAAGCGATGGCGCGCACGCTCGCGCGCTCGGAACGGATCGCGTGGGCGCGGCTTGCACGCACCCCGCGCATCGGCCCCTTAACCTTTCAGGGCTTGATCACACGTTTCCGGACACCCGCGGCGGCACTCGAAGCGTTGCCACGCATTTCCAAACTTACGCCGCCACCTGAAGCACGCGTCATCGCGGAGATCGAGGCGGTTGAGGCGTTGGGCGCGCGCCTGCTTGCGTCATGCGAACCGGATTATCCGCCCCTGCTGGCGCAACTCGACGCTCCCCCTGCACTGATAGCGCTACGAGGTGACGTGGGCCTGCTGAAACGCCCCACCATCGCCATCATCGGTTCGCGCGAGGGATCGGCGGCGGCTTTGCTGTTCGCCGAGCGTTTGGCGGCGGAGCTGGGCGAGGCTGGATTTGTCGTGGTTTCGGGCATGGCGCGCGGCATCGACGCCGCCGCCCACCGCGGCGCGCTCGCGACCGGGACTGCAGCCGTGCTCGCCGGCGGGCTCGATCATCCTTATCCGCCGCAGAACTTGGCTCTGCACGGTTCGATATGCGCCAAGGGGGTGGTGGTCAGCGAAGCGCCCTTGGGCTCCGCGGCGCGCGCCCGCGATTTTCCCCGGCGCAACTCGATCATCTCGGGGCTCTCTCGTGCGGTGGTGGTGATCGAAGCGGCGCTGCGTTCGGGCTCGTTGATCACCGCGCGCGCCGCCGCCGACCAGGGTCGCGAAGTGATGGCCGCACCGGGATCTCCGCTGGATCAGCGCGCCCGCGGCTCGAACGCGCTGATCAAGCAAGGCGCCACCTTGATCGAATGCGCCGCCGACGTCATCGAAGCGCTTGGCGAGACGCGCGCGCCGCGGCCGATGCTGCACGGACCGTTATTTGACGAAACCGAACCAGAGCCACCCCCGCCGGGCCTTCCAAAAAAAATCGCCGCTCTGCTCTCGCCGACGCCGGTTCACGTCAACGATCTCGCGCGCTTGACCAAGGCGCCGCTTGGTGCAGTCGCTGCAGCGCTAACCGAATTGGAGTTCAACGGCCAAGCCGCATCCTTGCCGGGAGGCTACGTCGCCTCTTCAGGCGCAGCGTTCCCGGAACGCGACTGAATTGCCAACGACGCCAATGCCTCTGCGGCAAGAGAGCGCGTGAGCTCCAGCCCCGCTGCGAGGCGAGACAATCTATGCTGCTCGGCCAGCGCCGCCATTTCACGGCTGACTTCATAGATGTACGTCAGAGCGTCAAACGCACCGATCTGTGCATCACCTTCTGCCTCGCACGGGGCGCCGCCCGAATTTACATCACGCATAGGTTGCATATAGCACCCTGGGATTGTTTTTGCCAAGGCCGGTCGTGTCTCCGCTTAGTTCATGTTTTCACGCTATTTTGTTGGCCTTGGTGCGATCTATCCTGATCGCCTGACCCACGCAGCGCGTTGACAGCCCGGGGTGCGGCCCCCAGTTTCCGCGCGCTCCGGGCCTAGCGCCCGATTGAGGATCGCCCCCACACATGCACGTCGTCGTCGTCGAATCCCCGGCTAAGGCCAAGACAATTAACAAATATCTGGGCTCGGACTATACGGTCCTGGCCTCGTACGGCCATATCCGCGACCTGCCGGCCAAGGACGGCTCGGTCAAACCCGACGACGACTTCGCCATGGATTGGGAGCTGGATGCGAAATCGTCAAAGCACGTCAAGGCGATCGCTGACGCCTTGAAGGACGCCGACAATCTCATCCTCGCCACCGACCCCGATCGCGAAGGCGAGGCCATCTCTTGGCACGTGCTGGAGACACTGAAGAACCGCAAGGCGCTCAAGGGCAAGAGCGTCCAGCGCGTCACCTTCAACGCCATCACCAAGGCCAGCGTGCAGGCGGCGATGGCGGCCCCGCGCGAGATCGATATGGAACTGGTCGACGCCTATATGGCGCGCCGGGCGCTGGATTATCTGGTCGGCTTCACGCTCTCGCCCGTGCTGTGGCGCAAGCTGCCGGGCGCGCGCTCGGCGGGGCGGGTGCAATCGGTGGCGCTTCGAATCATCGTTGACCGTGAAGTCGAGATCGAACGTTTTCGCCCACAGGAATATTGGTCGGTCGATGCGCAGATGACGACACCGCGCGGAGAGACCTTCACCGCGCGCATCGCCGCGTTCGAAGGCAAGAAGCTGAAGCGCCTCGATATCCCGAACCAGGCCATGGCGTTCGCCGCACGCGATGCGATTAAGCGCGGCGGCTTCAAGGTGAGCGCGGTGGAGGCCAAACCCACCAAGCGCAATCCGCCTCCGCCTTTCACCACCTCAACGCTGCAGCAGGAAGCCGCGCGCAAGCTCGGTTTCAACGCTTCGCGCACCATGCAGACCGCACAGCGCCTCTACGAAGCCGGCCATATCACCTATATGCGCACCGACGGCGTCTCCATGGACGAGGGCGCGATCCGCGAGCTGCGCCGCACCATCGATGCGCAATTCGGCAAACAATACACGCCGGCTGAACCGCGCCGTTATGCGTCGAAGATCAAGAACGCGCAGGAAGCGCACGAAGCCATCCGCCCCACCGATCCCACGCGCGCGACCAAGGATCTCAATGTCGAGGGCGATCAGGCGCGGCTATATGATTTGGTCTGGAAGCGCGCGGTGGCTTCGCAAATGGAGGCGGCTTCGATCGAGCGCACGACTGTCGATCTCACCGAACCCACGGGTAAAGTGGAGCTGCGCGCCAATGGCCAGGTGATCCTGTTCGATGGGTTTTTGAAGCTCTATCAAGAAGGCCGCGACGACGAAGAGGACGAAGAAAACCGACGCCTGCCGCAGATGAAGCAAGGCGAAGCAGTCACAGTGCAGGACGTGAAGGCTGATCAGCATTTCACCGAACCGCCGCCACGTTTCTCCGAAGCAAGCCTGGTCAAGAAGCTCGAAGAACTTGGCATCGGCCGCCCTTCGACTTACGCGGCGATCCTCGAGAAGCTGCGCGAGCGAAATTATGTGCGCATGGACAAGAACCGCTTCATCGCCGACGACCGCGGCCGCATCC